>NZ_JBFTKK010000087.1:0-301 GCF_056395905.1 Arthrobacter sp. 05T444 | reverse complement strand
CGGCGGCTGACCCCGGCCTCGCGCAGCTCAAAGAATTCATCCCGGCCAGGATGGGGACCGGACCCGCGTTTCCCGCGGCCCTTCAGTCCCGCCTTCCGGACCCAGCCTGCACAGGTGAACCGGTTCAACCCCAACTCTCTCGCGGCCGCTGCCGTACTCCCCAAGCGGTCAAACACCGCGAAAAATGCATCCTTCTGATCCTGCGAGTACCACCCGGATCCTGATGAATCACCGCTTAAACGAACCACGGTCGTTGCAACTCCCAAAAGTCGGGGTGTTGCAACGACCGCTAGAACCCAAG
>NZ_JBFTKK010000086.1:0-309 GCF_056395905.1 Arthrobacter sp. 05T444 | reverse complement strand
GCCGTACATGCGTTCGATGCCGTCGCGGACGATGTGGCCCATTTCGTAGCCGTAGGCGGGGTCGTAGGTGACCACGGCGGGGTTGGTGGAGGCGAGCAGCGGGGAGTGGCCGTCGGCGTGCTGCAGGCCTTCGCCGGTGAGGGTGGTCCGTCCTGCGGTGGCGCCGATGATGAAGCCGCGGGTCATCTGGTCCGCGGCGGCCCAGAAGGCGTCGCCGGTGCGCTGGAAGCCGAACATGGAGTAGAACACGTAGACCGGGATCAGCGGCACGCCGTGGGTGGCGTAGGCGGTGCCGGCGGCGGTGAACGC
>NZ_JBFTKK010000085.1:0-330 GCF_056395905.1 Arthrobacter sp. 05T444 | reverse complement strand
TGCGGTGCAGTTCCCGGCTGATGGTCGAGGGGGAACGCTGCAGAGTCAGCGCTATCGTCCTCAGCGAGGAACCGGCCCGGCTCAGGTCCCGGATCATTTCACGTTCCTGCAGTGACAGAAAGCGGGGGTCGATGGACCCGTCGGAGTCCGACGGCGCGTGGAATGTGGTCACTCCACGTTKGTAGTCGACTACCYGCCCGTCGGGGTAAAAGCGGCGGCTGCCCGATTTTCGGATGCCAACGTCCCAGTCCTTGGCAGTGCGGGCATGCACACCCACGGCCCTGGCTGCCTCYCGGCGGCTGACCCCGGCCTCGCGCAGCTCAAAGAATT
>NZ_JBFTKK010000084.1:0-340 GCF_056395905.1 Arthrobacter sp. 05T444 | reverse complement strand
GCCCTCTTTCTTGACGAGGTTCTTGAGCTGGACGAACTCCGGGCCCATCTGGACCTTGGCCTTGATCCACTCCGGCTTGCGCTCCACCGGGGTGGCCGCATTACGCTGCTCAATGCGCAGCATCTTCCGGCCTTCTGGTGCCAGTGTCATTGTTCTCTTTCCTTCAGCATTCGACGACGTTGACGGCGAGGCCGCCCATGGCCGTTTCCTTGTATTTGGAGCTCATGTCCCGGCCGGTCTCCCGCATGGTAACGATCACTTCGTCGAGGGACACCCGGTGCGAGCCGTCGCCCCAGAGCGCCATCTTGGCGGCGTTGATGGCCTTCGCTGCCGCGATCGC
>NZ_JBFTKK010000083.1:0-351 GCF_056395905.1 Arthrobacter sp. 05T444 | reverse complement strand
AACAACAAAATAACAACACCACACCCTGGGCCCGCCCTCGAAACAGAGGAACGGCACAGGAAGTTGTAACCACCAGATTTCCCAACCCCCCMGGGGGTTCGGGTACAAGGGTTACGGCGGTCATAGCGTGGGGGAAACGCCCGGTCCCATTCCGAACCCGGAAGCTAAGACCCACAGCGCCGATGGTACTGCACCCGGGAGGGTGTGGGAGAGTAGGTCACCGCCGGACACTATTTACGGCCAAGGCCCCGACAGCAAATGTCGGGGCCTTCGCTCTTTAACCCCAAATATCCCCCCGGAGTCGACGGGCCCTGCCAGCACGGCCCCGCCACTGCCCGGCCGCGGTGCCGG
>NZ_JBFTKK010000082.1:0-355 GCF_056395905.1 Arthrobacter sp. 05T444 | reverse complement strand
GCCCCACGGAGCGGACCGGCAAGCCGCCGCCCGCAGAGCCCGTCCCAAGACAGCGAAACTGACCGGCGAGTCGAAACTGCGGGATTACGTGCAGGCAGGACTGGGTCTGGAATGGTCACCGGAGCAGATATCGCACAGGCTGGTCACGGACCACCCCGATGACCAGGAGATGCGCGTGAGCCCCGAGACGATCTACCAGGCCCTCTACCTCCAGGCCCGGGGCGGCCTCAAACGCGAAATCCARGCCGCCCTGCGCACCGGCCGCGCCCGCCGCCACCCCCACAACAACTCCGCGGAACGACGGYCCCGGTTCGCGGACCCAATGATCATGATTTCCGAACGCCCGCCCGAAATC
>NZ_JBFTKK010000081.1:0-370 GCF_056395905.1 Arthrobacter sp. 05T444 | reverse complement strand
TGGTCGCGGGCGGTGAGGGCTTTGCGGAGGTGGGGTGGGAAGATCCGGGTGGTGCGGCCGATGTCCAGGATGCGGCCTTGGCTGCCGAGGAGGATGGGGATGATGTCGGCGTCGCAGGCGATTTTGCGGACGGTGGCGGGGGTGACGGGACCGGTGAAGGCGAACGTCCCGGTCCCGGCGGGGGTTTCTGGCGCCTGATCCGTTGGGGCCGGGGTGGCGGTTGAGGCGAAGGGTGTGGGTGTGGGTGTGTGGCGGGTGTAGCGGGGGCCGTTGGCGGCGGTGGTGTGGAGGCGGTTCAGGAGGTCCTGGTAGCTGATGGTGACCATGACCTGGGGCCGGAGTCCGCCGGTGGCTGGCAGGGTGTTGGTGG
>NZ_JBFTKK010000080.1:0-370 GCF_056395905.1 Arthrobacter sp. 05T444 | reverse complement strand
GAGCAACCGCTCCGCAAGCTCTTTCTGATCGATGATCTCTCCCGTCACAGGATCGATCATCACCCCTGTCATCTCGGTCGTGGATTCCGACACGGCCGTCTCCTTTCGGATCGGGCCGGACCCTCACACACCGTTTTTCTTACAGTCCCTGGACCGGGGGAGTGTCTGAATAACGGTGGATCCGGGTTGGAGTGACAAGCCAGCCAGGTCCGATGGGGCAGCGTTTTATGTTCGGTGGTGGTGGTTGCGTCGGGGTTTTTGGGTGGGGTCGATGTGGGGTGGGGGGATGAACCAGGGGATGCCGGTGGTGATGTGGATTTGCCATTGTTCTTTGTGGATGAGGTGGTGGTGGTGGGTGCAGAGGAGGACG
>NZ_JBFTKK010000079.1:0-371 GCF_056395905.1 Arthrobacter sp. 05T444 | reverse complement strand
CGGAGGTGGGGTGGGAAGATCCGGGTGGTGCGGCCGATGTCCAGGATGCGGCCTTGGCTGCCGAGGAGGATGGGGATGATGTCGGCGTCGCAGGCGATTTTGCGGACGGTGGCGGGGGTGACGGGGCCGGTGAAGGCGAACGTCCCGGTTCCGGCGGGGGTTTCTGGCGCCTGAGCCGTTGGGGCCGGGGTGGCGGTTGAGGCGAAGGGTGTGGGTGTGTGTCGGGTGTAGCGGGGGCCGTTGGCGGCGGTGGTGTGGAGGCGGTTCAGGAGGTCCTGGTAGCTGATGGTGACCATGACCTGGGGCCGGAGTCCGCCGGTGGCTGGCAGGGTGTTGGTGGCGAGGGCTGTTTTRCAGGCGCCGACGAGGCC
>NZ_JBFTKK010000078.1:0-373 GCF_056395905.1 Arthrobacter sp. 05T444 | reverse complement strand
CCCCAGTGCATAAAGATGCTGACCCAACCGTAGCGGGAAGAAGAGTTACGTAGCTGCATTGCCCAAATCCTGTAAGAACTGCGCCCAAGACTATCGAGTTATCTATCGATTTAAAGCGGAAAATTTCGCTCTGAAATATCGAGAAATACGATCAAGACCTTGGGGCCGGGAGGTTAAGAGAGTGTTAACCGAAGGAAAAAACCTTCACGCACCCTCCTTATATTCATTTATGAGCCGATACCACTCGTCAGAACTGTCACATTTAACAGTGGCTTTCATTGCTGGTCATTGATGAACTTGAACTTGGACGTCAGTCCAAGCGTCTGAACAGGAGTTCTACCATGAGTCACAATTCGAGTTCATCCCCCGTGAT
>NZ_JBFTKK010000077.1:0-392 GCF_056395905.1 Arthrobacter sp. 05T444 | reverse complement strand
GGTTGGTGCCCGACGAGACGATGACCTTAAGCCCTGCGATATCTTCCGGCTTGGTGATTTCCTTGATGCCGCTCTTGGCGCCGGCATACAGGCCTAGCTGGTCCTTGCGGTAGGTCGAGAAGTCGAACTTCTCCTTACGCTGCTCGGTGACCGTGATGTTCGAGATCGCCGCGTCGTATTTGCCGGACGTGACGCCCAGCGGCCAGTCGGCCCAGGCCACCTGCACCAGTTCGAGCTTCAGGCCGAGGCCGTCGGCGACGAGCCGGGCGATGTCGGGCTCGGAGCCGACGATGACCTTCTGGTCGTCGGTCGCGTTGATGCCGAAGGGTAAGCGAGTGCCGGTGGTGGCGATGGTGAGTGTGCCCGGCTTTGCGAGCTTCACATCCTTCAAG
>NZ_JBFTKK010000076.1:0-405 GCF_056395905.1 Arthrobacter sp. 05T444 | reverse complement strand
GGGCCGGCGGCGTTGAGCCGGCCGCCGGCGCCGAGGAACAGGCCGGTGCCGATGGCGCCGCCGATCGCGATCATCTGGATCTGCCGGGGCTTCAGGCTCTTGTGGTAGCCCTTGTCCTCCGCGTGGAGAAGCTTTTCGGTGGCGTGCGCCTGGGCCGGAACCGTGTGGTCTGTGATGGCCGCGGTGCTTGCGGCGCCCTGTGGGGAGTTGGACATGGGGGATCCTTTGTTTCCAGTGGGGGACGGGAAATGCGGTTTATTTGCTGAGGTTGGCGAGGCGTTCGGGGCTGAGGAGTTCCTGGAGTTGGTCGGCGGTGAGGAGGCCGTGTTCGAGGACGAGTTCGGCCACGCCCTTGCCGGTGGCGAGGGCTTCCTGGGCGATGGCGGTGGCGGTGGCGTAGCCCAG
>NZ_JBFTKK010000075.1:0-412 GCF_056395905.1 Arthrobacter sp. 05T444 | reverse complement strand
GCCAAGTGGTATCGCGCGGCCGGGCCGGCATATCAGAAACTCGACTTGCACGTTGCCGCCGGTGCTACGTTGGAGTGGCTGCCGCAAGAGACGATTATCTTCAGCGCCGCTCAGGCTGAACTCAGCACGAGCATTGATCTTGAGGGCGATGCCCGGTTGTTCTACTGGGACGTGGTCGCGCTGGGGCGTCCGGCCAGTGGCGAGCGCTTCGACCTCGGGCACTTCCAGGCCCACCTGGATATCCGCCGCGACGGCCAGTTGCTCTGGCACGAACGCCAGCGCATTACCGGGGATGACGGTTTGCTGGACTCGCCGATCGGGCTGGATGGGCAACCGGTGTTTGCGACGTTGCTGGTGACCGGAGAGATTGATAGTGAATTGCTGGAGAAGTGCCGCTCGCTGCCCAATGAGG
>NZ_JBFTKK010000074.1:0-417 GCF_056395905.1 Arthrobacter sp. 05T444 | reverse complement strand
GGACTCCGACGGGTCCATCGACCCCCGCTTTCTGTCACTGCAGGAACGTGAAATGATCCGGGACCTGAGCCGGGCCGGTTCCTCGCTGAGGACGATAGCGCTGACTCTGCAGCGTTCCCCCTCGACCATCAGCCGGGAACTGCACCGCAACAGCGACCCCCTGCTGGGTTACCTGCCCCACGGAGCGGACCGGCAAGCCGCCGCCCGCAGAGCCCGTCCCAAGACAGCGAAACTGACCGGCGAGTCGAAACTGCGGGATTACGTGCAGGCAGGACTGGGTCTGGAATGGTCACCGGAGCAGATATCGCACAGGCTGGTCACGGACCACCCCGATGACCAGGAGATGCGCGTGAGCCCCGAGACGATCTACCAGGCCCTCTACCTCCAGGCCCGGGGCGGCCTCAAACGCGAAATCCA
>NZ_JBFTKK010000073.1:0-419 GCF_056395905.1 Arthrobacter sp. 05T444 | reverse complement strand
TGACCATGACCTGGGGCCGGAGTCCGCCGGTGGCTGGCAGGGTGTTGGTGGCGAGGGCTGTTTTRCAGGCGCCGACGAGGCCGTCGAGGAGTTGTTGGGGTCGGGTGCGGCGTTCGAGGTGGGCGTCCGCGGCCGCGGCTTCGGCCGCGKCGCCGAATCCCGGCCCGGTATGCGCGCCCGCGTCACCGCCGGCGGTGTCGGTTGGACAGTCCGCGGTGTCGGCTCCGCCCGTGGCCGCTCCGTCCCCGCCGKCACMGTTCTCCCCGGTGSCCGCGCCGGCGCCGGTGCCTGTTCCCGAGCCTGTTCCGTCCGCGGTGGTGGTGGGTTGGGTGCGGGGGTTGGTGGCGGTGTTCATGGCGGTGAGGAGGTGTTCGTATTGGTCGGTGGTGGCGAAGATTTCCAGGTGGTGGAGGCCGCGG
>NZ_JBFTKK010000072.1:0-419 GCF_056395905.1 Arthrobacter sp. 05T444 | reverse complement strand
GAGGAGCACAGGTGACCAATAACGTATTTGATCCCGTCGTTTACCAATTTGTTCGCCACCGCGACCGCCTGTTTTGGGTCACAGGCATCGTCATATTTTACGATTTGCAGCTTTTCGCCCTTGATGCCGCCCTTAGCATTAATGTCTGCAACCGCCTGTTCCGCGCCCGTAAATTCCTGATCGCCGTACTGTGCTACCGGACCGGACATCGCGCCCACCACGGCCACTTTAATATCGGCCTGCGCCATGGCGCTGAATGCCAACGCGATACATCCTGCCAGTAACGCTTTACCCTTCATGTTCATCCTGAGATTCCCCATTATTATGGTTATAACGATTGTTGTGATGTTGTTGTGTAGCGCTTTATTTCAGTTATAGGCGTGCTGTTCGCGCTTTTTCAGCATACTCTGCTAAAACAT
>NZ_JBFTKK010000071.1:0-421 GCF_056395905.1 Arthrobacter sp. 05T444 | reverse complement strand
CCGCGCCGGCGCCGGTGCCTGTTCCCGAGCCTGTTCCGTCCGCGGTGGTGGTGGGTTGGGTGCGGGGGTTGGTGGCGGTGTTCATGGCGGTGAGGAGGTGTTCGTATTGGTCGGTGGTGGCGAAGATTTCCAGGTGGTGGAGGCCGCGGCGGGGSCGGCGGGTGAAGGCGCCTTGGCGGTGGCGGAGTTCTTCTTCGCTGGGTTCGGTGCYGTCCTGGTCGATGGCGTCRGTCCAGCGGTGGGCGATGCGGAGCAGGAAGTCGTGGTCGTTSTCCAGGGCGGTGCGGTTCAGGGCGGCCTCCATGGTGTGGAGGGTGGCGGGGTYGGTGATGGGGCGGGCCTTGTCCAGGGCGGTGGTGATGATGGTTCCGGCGCGGGAGGCGATGGTCCCGGCGGCGAGGTTCGCGGCGGTCTGTTCGCA
>NZ_JBFTKK010000070.1:0-434 GCF_056395905.1 Arthrobacter sp. 05T444 | reverse complement strand
TGGTCCCGGCTTTCCTTCAGGAGCCGCTCGTGCCAGTCGGGAGCACGACGGCGGACCTTCAACCCGCCGGGCAGCAGCCCCTCGCGCTTGAGGCTGGTCTCCACGCAGCCCTCCATCACCGAGTAGATGTGAAGAAGCCCTTCGCGGATTTCAGCTTCGGGGCGGGACGCGCGCTCGTTGACCAGCATGATCTCGCCGATCGAGAGTCCCTTGGACTGGCACCGGCCCAGCAGTTCCGCGGCGGTCCGGAATGGCAGCGGAAGCTCCTTCTTGGACTCCTCAAGTTCCTGCTGGGCCGCGTCCTCCTCGCCCTCGCGGACGATGAATCCGCCGCCCACCGAGAAGAAGGTGGCGGTGTGCAGCACCCCGCCGTCGGAGTCGGAGACCGTGAAGGTCATGCCGTTGGTGTGCCTAGGCAGGATCGTCAGCGGACG
>NZ_JBFTKK010000069.1:0-434 GCF_056395905.1 Arthrobacter sp. 05T444 | reverse complement strand
CGTCCGCTGACGATCCTGCCTAGGCACACCAACGGCATGACCTTCACGGTCTCCGACTCCGACGGCGGGGTGCTGCACACCGCCACCTTCTTCTCGGTGGGCGGCGGATTCATCGTCCGCGAGGGCGAGGAGGACGCGGCCCAGCAGGAGCTTGAGGAGTCCAAGAAGGAGCTTCCGCTGCCATTCCGGACCGCAGCGGAGCTGCTCAAGCACTGCCAGAACACGTCGTTGAGCATCAGCGACGTGATGCGGGTCAATGAAGAAGACAGCCGCACCGAAGAAGAGATCCGCGAAGGGCTTCTTCACATCTACTCGGTGATGGAGGGCTGCGTGGAGACCAGCCTCAAGCGCGAGGGGCTGCTGCCCGGCGGGTTGAAGGTCCGCCGTCGTGCTCCCGACTGGCACGAGCGGCTCCTGAAGGAAAGCCGGGACCA
>NZ_JBFTKK010000068.1:0-436 GCF_056395905.1 Arthrobacter sp. 05T444 | reverse complement strand
TTGGTGGCGAGGGCTGTTTTRCAGGCGCCGACGAGGCCGTCGAGGAGTTGTTGGGGTCGGGTGCGGCGTTCGAGGTGGGCGTCCGCGGCCGCGGCTTCGGCCGCGGCGCCGAATCCCGGCCCGGTATGCGCGCCCGCGTCACCGCCGGCGGTGTCGGTTGGACAGTCCGCGGTGTCGGCTCCGCCCGTGGCCGCTCCGTCCCCGCCGTCACCGTTCTCCCCGGTGCCCGCGCCCGCGCCGGTGCCTGTTCCCGAGCCTGTTCCGTCCGCGGTGGTGGTGGGTTGGGTGCGGGGGTTGGTGGCGGTGTTCATGGCGGTGAGGAGGTGTTCGTATTGGTCGGTGGTGGCGAAGATTTCCAGGTGGTGGAGGCCGCGGCGGGGGCGGCGGGTGAAGGCGCCTTGGCGGTGGCGGAGTTCTTCTTCGCTGGGTTCGGTGC
>NZ_JBFTKK010000067.1:0-440 GCF_056395905.1 Arthrobacter sp. 05T444 | reverse complement strand
TCCACCGCGGCCGCGGCGAGCAGCTGAAGGTGCTCGGTCCGGCGGGAGAGCTCCTCGGTCAGGTCCGCGAAATCCGCCGCCTCCTGGAAGGAAGCCAGCCCGAGCTCGTTGTCCGCGGCGTCGACCGCCGATGCCAGCGCCTCCAGACACTGCTCCAGGGCCTCAGCCGCCCCGCCACTGAAGGCGGTGCCAGCAAACGTCACGCCGGTGACAGACCCGCTGGTGACAGMMCCGCTGGYGACAGACCCGCCGGCGGCAGCACCGCCGTCGGACGCCCGGCTATCCACGAGGGGCGCTGAAGCGGGAACGCTGCGAAGCGCGCGGCCCCGCAGCAGGGCAGCCGCGCTAAGGCCCGGCGTTACCGCCTGGCCCGCGGTGTGATCCGCTGCGTGTTCCCCCATGGCTTCCATAGGAAAACTCTGTCAGAGGGGTCCGACATT
>NZ_JBFTKK010000066.1:0-445 GCF_056395905.1 Arthrobacter sp. 05T444 | reverse complement strand
GCGTTGAGGCCGGTGCGGGGCAGCACGGCCGCGGCGAGGGCGAGCCGGCGGCGGGCTTCGCCGATGCTGATCCGGAGCCGGACCCGGAGGTATTCGGCGGTGTTCCGGCACCCGTCATCGGCAGGCACAGACCGCACCCGCGCCGGCCCGGCGCTGTTCCCGGCGCCGCGGCTGCGGACATCGCTCCGGATCCGGTGACGTCCCCTGCGGTGTCGGTGTCGGTGCCCCAGCCGGTGGTCCAGCCGGTGGCTTTGGCCGCGGGGCCGGCGGCGTTGACCGCCTCGGTGCGGGTCCGTTCCACCGCGGCCGCGGCGAGCAGCTGAAGGTGCTCGGTCCGGCGGGAGAGCTCCTCGGTCAGGTCCGCGAAATCCGCCGCCTCCTGGAAGGAAGCCAGCCCGAGCTCGTTGTCCGCGGCGTCGACCGCCGATGCCAGCGCCTCCAGACA
>NZ_JBFTKK010000065.1:0-449 GCF_056395905.1 Arthrobacter sp. 05T444 | reverse complement strand
GTGGTGTGGTGGGCTTCGCACCAGGGGGCGGGGATGGTGCAGGTGGGGAAGGCGCAGCCTTGGTCGCGGGCGGTGAGGGCTTTGCGGAGGTGGGGTGGGAAGATCCGGGTGGTGCGGCCGATGTCCAGGATGCGGCCTTGGCTGCCGAGRAGGATGGGGATGATGTCGGCGTCGCAGGCGATTTTGCGGACGGTGGCGGGGGTGACGGGGCCGGTGAAGGCGAACGTCCCGGTCCCGGCGGGGGTTTCTGGCGCCTGAGCCGTTGGGGCCGGGGTGGCGGTTGAGGCGAAGGGCGTGGGTGTGGGTGTGTGGCGGGTGTAGCGGGGGCCGTTGGCGGCGGTGGTGTGGAGGCGGTTCAGGAGGTCCTGGTAGCTGATGGTGACCATGACCTGGGGCCGGAGTCCGCCGGTGGCTGGCAGGGTGTTGGTGGCGAGGGCTGTTTTRCAGGC
>NZ_JBFTKK010000064.1:0-479 GCF_056395905.1 Arthrobacter sp. 05T444 | reverse complement strand
CGGAGGTGGGGTGGGAAGATCCGGGTGGTGCGGCCGATGTCCAGGATGCGGCCTTGGCTGCCGAGGAGGATGGGGATGATGTCGGCGTCGCAGGCGATTTTGCGGACGGTGGCGGGGGTGACGGGGCCGGTGAAGGCGAACGTCCCGGTCCCGGCGGGGGTTTCTGGGAGCGGGGGCTGCCCGGTGCCGGTGGCGGGGAGCGGGGGCAGGCCGGTCGCGGTGTCGTCGGTCGCTGCGGGTGCAGTGCCTGTGGCTGCCGGGTTTTGCCAGTGGGTTTGTGCATTGTCGCCGGGGCGGCTGGGGCCGCCGGTGCTGGTGGTTGTCCGGGTCGTGGGTGTGTGGCGGGTGTAGCGGGGGCCGTTGGCGGCGGTGGTGTGGAGGCGGTTCAGGAGGTCCTGGTAGCTGATGGTGACCATGACCTGGGGCCGGAGTCCGCCGGTGGCTGGCAGGGTGTTGGTGGCGAGGGCTGTTTTGCAGGC
>NZ_JBFTKK010000063.1:0-510 GCF_056395905.1 Arthrobacter sp. 05T444 | reverse complement strand
TCCTGCTGGGCCGCGTCCTCCTCGCCCTCGCGGACGATGAATCCGCCGCCCACCGAGAAGAAGGTGGCGGTGTGCAGCACCCCGCCGTCGGAGTCGGAGACCGTGAAGGTCATGCCGTTGGTGTGCCTAGGCAGGATCGTCAGCGGACGCAGGACCATGTCCTTSACCCCGTAGGGCAGCGGCACGGAACCGGCCAGCTGCAGCGTGCCCGTCTCGGCGATCGCCGCCAGCCGTTCTTCGACCTCGTCCGGCAGGATCTTCTCCGGGTGGAAGCCTTCGAGGCCGAGCAGGATCGCGGTCATGGTGCCGTGGCCGTGGCCCGTGGCCGCCAGCGAACCGTACAGGTCCACCCGCAACGACGCCACCCGGTCCAGGTCTCCGGAAGCCTTAAGCTCCTCGGCAAACACCGCGGCAGCACGCATGGGGCCCACCGTGTGTGAACTGGACGGGCCTATTCCGATGGAGAAGAGGTCAAAGACTCCAACAGCCATTGTCGGTTCCTAACTAGGT
>NZ_JBFTKK010000062.1:0-511 GCF_056395905.1 Arthrobacter sp. 05T444 | reverse complement strand
CGATGGTCCCGGCGGCGAGGTTCGCGGCGGTCTGTTCGCAGGCGGGGGGCATGGGGTGGGYGTTGAGGCCGGTGCGGGGCAGCACGGCCGCGGCGAGGGCGAGCCGGCGGCGGGCTTCGCCGATGCTGATCCGGAGCCGGACCCGGAGGWATTCGGCGGTGTTCCGGCACCCGTCATCGGCAGGCACAGACCGCACCCGCCCCGTTTCCGGCCCCGCCGCCGCGGCCCCGGATGCTCCTGCACCGGCCGCGGTGTCGGCCGCCCTGCCGGTGCCGGTGCCGGTGTCGGTGCCCCAGCCGGTGGTCCAGCCTGTGGCTTTGGCCGCGGGTCCGGCGGCGTTGACCGCCTCGGTACGGGTCCGCTCCACCGCGGCCGCGGCGAGCAGCTGAAGGTGCTCGGTCCGGCGGGAGAGCTCCTCGGTCAGGTCCGCGAAATCCGCCGCCTCCTGGAAGGAAGCCAGCCCGAGCTCGTTGTCCGCGGCGTCGACCGCCGATGCCAGCGCCTCCAGACA
>NZ_JBFTKK010000061.1:0-600 GCF_056395905.1 Arthrobacter sp. 05T444 | reverse complement strand
ACCTGTTGGTTAGGTGGTTAGTAGTAAAGCACGTAAACGCTCGGCTGGGGTTTCCCAGCCGAGCGTTTTACGTGGCCGGCCGTTGAGTTTCTGAGCGACGAGTTCGAGGTCTTCGGGACCGTAGACGGACAAATCCGTGCTCTTGGGGAAGTACTGGCGCAGCAGCCCATTGGTGTTCTCATTCGAGCCGCGCTGCCAGGGGCTGGCGGGGTCGCAGAAGTAGACGTTCATGTCCGTGGCCAKGGTGAAGGATTTGTGGGCTGCCATTTCGGAGCCCTGGTCCCAGGTCAGGGAGCCTCGCAGGTGCGCGGGCAGGGCCGTCATGGCGGTGACGAGTCCGTCCCGGACTGCTTCGGCGCCGTGATCCGTGGGCAGGTGGACGAGCATCACGTACCGGCTGGTGCGTTCGACCAGGGTGGCGATCGCGGACTGGTTCAGTGTCCCGGTGATGAGGTCTCCTTCCCAGTGCCCGGGGATGGCCCGGTCCTCGATTTCGGGCGGGCGTTCGGAAATCATGATCATTGGGTCCGCGAACCGGGRCCGTCGTTCCGCGGAGTTGTTGTGGGGGTGGCGGYGGGCGCGGCCGGTGCGCAGGGCGGC
>NZ_JBFTKK010000060.1:0-722 GCF_056395905.1 Arthrobacter sp. 05T444 | reverse complement strand
CCGACCGGGGAGATGTCGGTGGGGCCGTGGAAGCCGGACTTGATCTGGTACTGCGCGGCGAAGTCCATGACTTTCTTCAAAGGCGAGATCCCGCCAAAGTGCGTGGAGGCCGCCCGGACGTAGTCGATCAGCTGTTCCTTGATGATGGACTGGTAGTCGTACACGGTGTTGAAGATTTCACCGATCGCCAGCGGGGTGGTGGTGTGCGCCCGGACCAGGCGCAGGGCCTCCTGGTTTTCGGCCGGGGTGCAGTCCTCGAGCCAGAACAGGTCATASGGTTCCAGGGCCTTGCCCAGCTTCGCGGCCTGGATCGGGGTCATCCGGTGGTGCCCGTCGTGCAGCARSGGAAGTTCCGGGCCGAACTCGTTCCGGACCGCCTCGAACACCGAGGGCAGGTGGCGCAGGTACGCCCGGGTGTCCCAGTCTTCCTCCACCGGGAACGCGCCGCGCCCGGCGGGCTCGTAGTCGTACCTCTCCCCGGAGGCCTGGGCCTGCGCGGCGACACCGTAGACGGCCTTGATGCCCGGGACCGCGGTCTGGATCCGGACCGACTTGTAGCCGAGTTCCAGGTGCTCGCGGACCGAGTCGAACAGTGAGGGGATGTCCGCGCCGGAGGCGTGGCCGTAGGCGCGCAGCCCGTTGCGGGACGCCCCGCCCAGGAGCTGGTAGACCGGCATCCCGGCGACCTTGCCCTTGATGTCCCACAGCGCCATGTCCACCGC
>NZ_JBFTKK010000059.1:0-772 GCF_056395905.1 Arthrobacter sp. 05T444 | reverse complement strand
TCCACGCAGGTGTTCAACGCCGGCCCGGCGGCCATCGAGGCGCTCAACGCCGGGGCCATCGACGCGACCTACATCGGCCCGAACCCGGCCATCAACTCGTTCGTCAAGAGCAAGGGCGAATCCATCAGCATCATCGCCGGGGCAGCCTCCGGCGGCGCCCAGCTGGTGGTCAAGCCCGGGATTAAGACGSCGGCTGACCTGAAAGGCAAGGCGCTGGCATCGCCGCAGCTGGGCGGCACCCAGGACGTGGCGCTGCGCGCCTGGCTGGGCAAGCAGGGTTTCAAGACCAACACCGACGGCGGCGGGGACGTCAAAATCAATCCCACCGAGAACGCCCAGACGCTGAAGCTGTTCCAGGACGGAAAGCTCGACGGCGCGTGGCTGCCGGAGCCGTGGGCCTCCCGCCTGGTGCTCCAGGCCGGCGCGAAGGTCCTGGTCGATGAGAAGGACCTGTGGGACGGGTCGCTGACGGGCAAGCCGGGCGAGTTCCCCACCACCATCCTGATCGTRAACAAAAAGTTCGCCGCCGAGCACCCGCAGACCGTCGAAGGGCTGCTGAAGGGCCACGCCGAAGCGGTCAAGTGGCTCAACGACACTCCCGCCGCGGAAAAGGCCGCCAAGGTCAACGCGGCCCTGAAGGAGGCGGCCGGCAAGGCGCTCCCGCAGGACGTCATCGACCGGTCCCTGAAGAACATCGTGTTCACCGTTGACCCGCTGGCCGGAGCCTTCAACAAGCTGCTGCAGGACGGCGTGGACGCCGGCACCACCAAAC
>NZ_JBFTKK010000058.1:0-784 GCF_056395905.1 Arthrobacter sp. 05T444 | reverse complement strand
GCGCCGATGATGAAGCCGCGGGTCATCTGGTCCGCGGCGGCCCAGAAGGCGTCGCCGGTGCGCTGGAAGCCGAACATGGAGTAGAACACGTAGACCGGGATCAGCGGCACGCCGTGGGTGGCGTAGGCGGTGCCGGCGGCGGTGAACGCCGCGACGGCGCCGGCTTCGTTGATGCCGGGGTGGATCAGCTGGCCCTGGGCGGATTCCTTGTAGGCCAGGACCAGGTCGCGGTCCACGGACAGGTAGTTCTGGCCGCCCGGGTTGTAGATCTTCGCAGTCGGGAAGAACGCGTCCATGCCGAAGGTGCGCGATTCGTCGGGAACGATGGGAACGATCCGGTGCCCGAACTTCTTGTCGCGGAGGAGGTCCTTGAGGAGGCGGACGAAGGCCATGGTGGTGGCGGCCTGCTGCTTGCCGGTGCCCCGCTTGGCGATGTCAAAGGTCTTGGCTTCGGGGACCTCAATAGCCGCGTGGTTGGGGCGGCGCTCGGGCGTGTAGCCGCCCAGTTCCCTTCTTCTTTCAAGGAGATAGGCGATCTCGGGGGCGTCCACACCGGGGTGGTAGTAGGGCGGGCTGTAAGGGTCTTCCTCCAAGCGGGCGTCGGAGATCGGAATCCTGAGGTAGTCCCTGAATTCCTTCAGGTCGTCGAGGGTGAGTTTTTTCATCTGGTGGGTGGCGTTGCGGCCTTCGAAGTGCGGGCCGAGGCCGTAGCCCTTGACCGTTTTGGCCAGGATCACGGTGGGCTTGCCCTTGAATTCGGTCGCTGCCTTGTACGCGGCGTAGA
>NZ_JBFTKK010000057.1:0-784 GCF_056395905.1 Arthrobacter sp. 05T444 | reverse complement strand
GCGCCGATGATGAAGCCGCGGGTCATCTGGTCCGCGGCGGCCCAGAAGGCGTCGCCGGTGCGCTGGAAGCCGAACATGGAGTAGAACACGTAGACCGGGATCAGCGGCACGCCGTGGGTGGCGTAGGCGGTGCCGGCGGCGGTGAACGCTGCGACGGCGCCGGCTTCGTTGATGCCGGGGTGAATCAGCTGGCCCTGGGCGGATTCCTTGTAGGCCAGGACCAGGTCGCGGTCCACGGACAGGTAGTTCTGGCCCTTGGGGTTGTAGATCTTCGCGGTCGGGAAGAACGCGTCCATGCCGAAGGTGCGGGCTTCATCGGGGATGATCGGCGCGATGTGCTTGCCGAAATTCTTGTCCCGCATCAGGTCTTTGAGCAACCGGACGAAGGCCATGGTGGTGGCTGCCTGCTGCTTGCCGGAGCCGCGCTTGGCGACCTCGTAGGTTTTCGCATCCGGCAGCGCGATGTCGGAGTGCTTGGACCGGCGCTCCGGCACAGCACCGCCCAGGGCAGCGCGCCGTTCCATCATGTACTTGATTTCCGGGGCATCCGTGCCCGGGTGGAAGTACGGCGGCTGGTACGGATCCTTGTCGAGCTGCTCGTCCGTGAGGGGGATCCGCAGGTGGTCGCGGAACTTCTTCAGGTCGTCGAGGGTGAGTTTTTTCATCTGGTGGGTGGCGTTGCGGCCTTCGAAGTGCGGGCCGAGGCCGTAGCCCTTGACCGTTTTGGCCAGGATCACGGTGGGCTTGCCCTTGAATTCGGTCGCTGCCTTGTACGCGGCGTAGA
>NZ_JBFTKK010000056.1:0-1102 GCF_056395905.1 Arthrobacter sp. 05T444 | reverse complement strand
CAAAGGAGTTCCGTGTCTTCAAATCCGATTCGTGTTGCCATTGTCGGCGTGGGTAACTGCGCTGCTTCCCTGGTGCAGGGTGTCCACTACTACCGGGATGCCGACCCCCAGGCAACGATCCCGGGTCTGATGCATGTTGAGTTCGGCAAGTACCACGTCAACGACGTCCAGTTCGTAGCCGCTTTCGATGTTGACGGCAAGAAGGTCGGCGTTGACCTGGCCGATGCCATCCTGGCCAGCGAGAACAACACCATCAAGATCGCCGACGTTCCGCCGACCGGGGTGACCGTGCAGCGCGGCCACACCCTGGACGGGCTCGGCAAGTACTACCTCGAGACCATCGAGCAGTCCCCGGCCGAGCCGGTCGACGTGGTCCAGGCCCTCAAGGACGCCAAGGCTGACGTCATGGTCTGCTACCTGCCCGTCGGATCGCAGGAGGCCGCGGAGTTCTACGCACAGTGCGCCATCGACGCCGGAGTGGGCTTCGTCAATGCCCTGCCGGTGTTCCTCGCCGGTACCAAGGAATGGGCGGACAAGTTCACTGCCGCCGGCGTTCCGATCGTGGGCGATGACATCAAGAGCCAGATCGGCGCGACCATCACGCACCGCGTCATGGCCAAGCTCTTCGAAGACCGCGGCGTCACGCTGGACCGCACGTACCAGCTCAATGTCGGCGGCAACATGGACTTCAAGAACATGCTGGAGCGCGACCGCCTCGAGTCCAAGAAGATCTCCAAGACCCAGGCCGTCACCTCGAACGTCGAGGCCGARCTSGCTGCGAAGGACGTTCACATCGGCCCGTCGGACTACGTCCAGTGGCTGGACGACCGCAAGTGGGCCTTCGTCCGGCTCGAGGGCCGCAACTTCGGCGACGCCCCCGTCTCGCTCGAATACAAGCTGGAGGTCTGGGACTCGCCCAACTCCGCCGGCGTGATCATCGACGCCATCCGCGCCGCCAAGATCGGCCTGGACCGCGGTATCGGCGGGCCGCTCCTGTCGGCTTCGAGCTACTTCATGAAGTCCCCGCCGGAGCAGTTCAATGACGACCTCGCCCGTGAAAAGGTCGAGGCCTTCATCCGCGGCGACCTCGAGCGCTAAACCC
>NZ_JBFTKK010000055.1:0-1297 GCF_056395905.1 Arthrobacter sp. 05T444 | reverse complement strand
CGTGGCTGCAGGAGAAGATACCTCCCATATCCTCAGCGGGTTGACTAACCAGCTGCCTGATCGTGATCCGGAAGAGACCGCCGAGTGGGTTGAGTCCCTGGATTCGCTGATCAGGGAACAGGGCACCGAGCGTGCCCAATACATCATGCGCAGTCTCCTGCAGCGTGCCGGCGCCCAGAGCGTCGGGGTTCCGATGGTCACCACCACGGACTATGTGAACACCATCCCGGCGGACCAGGAAGCACAGTTCCCGGGCAACGAGGAGTTCGAGCGCCGCTACCGGGCGTACATGCGCTGGAACGCCGCGGTGATGGTCCACCGCTCGCAGCGGCCGAACATCGGCGTGGGCGGGCACATCTCCACCTACGCCGGCGCCGCGACGCTGTACGAGGTCGGGTTCAACCACTTCTTCCGCGGCAAGGACCACCCCGGCGGCGGGGACCAGGTCTTCTTCCAGGGCCACGCCTCCCCCGGCATGTACGCGMGGGCGTTCATGGAAGGCCGGCTGACCGAGCAGGACCTGGACGGCTTCCGGCAGGAAAAGTCCAAGGCCGGCCACGCCCTGTCCTCCTACCCGCACCCGCGGCTGATGCCGGAGTTCTGGGAATTCCCCACCGTGTCGATGGGCATCGGGCCGATGAACGCGATCTACCAGGCCCAGTCCAACCGCTACCTGCACAACCGCGGCCTGAAGGACACCTCCGAGCAGCAGGTCTGGGCGTTYCTGGGCGACGGGGAAATGGACGAGCCCGAGTCCCGCGGCCTGCTCCAGCTCGCCGCGAACGAGAACCTGGACAACCTGAACTTCGTGATCAACTGCAACCTCCAGCGCCTGGACGGGCCGGTGCGCGGCAACGGCAAGATCATGCAGGAACTCGAGGCGTTCTTCCGCGGCGCGGGCTGGAACGTGATCAAGGTCGTCTGGGGCCGGGAATGGGATGACCTGCTCACCCGCGACTCCGACGGGTCGCTGGTGAAGATCATGAACGAAACCCTGGACGGGGACTACCAGACCTACAAGGCCGAGTCCGGCGGGTTCGTCCGCGAGCACTTCTTCGGCAAGACCCCGCAGACCAAGGACATGGTCGCGGACCTGACCGATGACCAGATCTGGAACCTCAAGCGCGGCGGCCACGACTACCGCAAGGTCTACGCCGCGTACAAGGCAGCGACCGAATTCAAGGGCAAGCCCACCGTGATCCTGGCCAAAACGGTCAAGGGCTACGGCCTCGGCCCGCACTTCGAAGGCCGCAACGCCACCCACCAGATGAAAAAACTCACCCTCGACGACCTGAAG
>NZ_JBFTKK010000054.1:0-1663 GCF_056395905.1 Arthrobacter sp. 05T444 | reverse complement strand
TGGTGAAGAGGGGTATGAAGAACAGCGTGAATTTGGTGGCGCGTTCTTCGAGGTGGTGGTGGACGGAGAGCCCGCAGGACTGGCAGGTGGCAACCCGGCCAGGCAAGGAGCGCAGGACGGTTTTGAGACCAAAGAGCAGAAGCATTGTTTGTACCTTTCAAAAACGTCATAGTGACCGCTCATGCGGTGGTTGGTTCTCCCGGCGTCGGGAGGTGCGCTGTCAGGCCGGAGAGCAGGATGCTGAGGCCCTGGTCCAGTTCGGCTGCCCCGTCGTAGTCCGTGAGCACCGGTCCCAGGGCGCGGAGGCGGGGGAATTCCTTCGCCGTCCGGGCGGTCCGGGCGGTCCGGGAAGATGGAGAGCTCCTTCAGGACAAGCTCTGTCACCCCGTCCAGCAGCGCGGCACGATTGGCGGCGTAGCGGTACAGGCTCATCGGGTCCCGGCCAAGGTCCTGCCCCAGCCGGCGCATGGTGAGCGCGTCGAGTCCTTCCGCGTCCACCAGTGCCAGTGCGGTGGAGAGCACGAGGTCCCGGCTCAGCCTGGGCTTCTCCCCGGCAGGCTTCCCGGCGGCAGGCTTCCCGGCGGCTTTCCCGCCGGCAGGTGAACCGTCGATCGGAGTGTTTGAGGGCGGCACGGGTTTCCATCCTGATCTGATCGGATAATCGCTGGTTTCCACGAGGCAAGGAAGCTTGCTTCCTGCCTAGTCTACGGGTAAAGTCTACATCGTAGACAAGGTCTAATACAGGTCCTACGAAGCGGACTCCAGCGCACGGCCCACCGGCCGTTCACTCCGCCTCAGATGCCCGTGACTGCGCACCACGCACAGCCCGTCCGTACCGCAGAGTTCCAAAGAACCGGGCGACCGCCTCAGTGCCGTGTGCACGCACCGAGGCTCAGCTGCTATAGCCACATGGCGGCACACAGCGCACCCCGCGAAAAGGGCCACCCCCATGGCAAATACGCAGTTCGACCAATTCCTTGCAGAAGCCACCGTCACCACCGACGACCGCTCCGAGGCCGCCCTCGGACGGGACTGCCTCTACGGCCTGTACACCAGCTGGTGTTTCCTCAACCAGTGCGTGCCGCGGCCGGAGAGCGAGTTCTGGGCCGCGATGCGCAAGAGGCGCGTCCGCCCCGGCCACAGCGGCCTCCGCATGAGGGGCCCGGCCGCCGCCGACTACATCCTGGCCAGCTACCCCGGCCTGGTCTGAGCCCTTGAGCACCACCGCCAACACCTACCTCCCCCGGGACGCCCACCAGCCCCGCGGGAGCCGCCCCTGGTGCGCCACCTGCGACACCGACCTGCACCTCGCCGTGGACTCCATCACCGTCATGGACCGCCGCAGGGAAACCCTCGCCGTCGCCTTCAACTGCGCCAACTGCGGCGGCTCCCGCGTCCTGTCCACCACCGCACACTTCGTCGCCGCAATCCTGGCCCGGTCAACCAACACCGATGACGTCGTGCACCTGGGCGCCCAGTACATCCACTGCGGGGAACCCATGTCCCCCACCGATCCGGACCTGAGAAATTCCCACACACCACTCTCCACCCAGCCGCGGCCAGCAGACTTCCTCGGGGCCTACCTCCGGACCCGGGTACTGCGGTGCCGGTGCGGCTTCCAAATGGAAATACCGCACTAACCCCAGCCACCCGGACCCCAGCG
>NZ_JBFTKK010000053.1:0-1399 GCF_056395905.1 Arthrobacter sp. 05T444 | reverse complement strand
AGCCGTTGATGACTTGGGGGATGCCGAGGGCTTTGAGGCCTTCGACGCCGAATTCCAGGCCGTACCCGGATTGTTTGGCGCCGCCGAAGGGGACGCGGGGGTCAACGGCGCCGTGCTTGTTGATCCACACGGTGCCGGCCTCGATGCGGGCTGCGACCGCACGTGCGCGGGCCGGATCGGAGGACCAGACCGAGGCGCCAAGCCCGACGTCGAGTCCGTTCGCTTTGGCGACGGCCTCGTCCACGGTGCKGTAGCGGATGATGGGCAGGGCCGGGCCGAACTGTTCCTCGGCCACGAGGGGGTTGTCGTTGTCGATGTCGGCGACCAGCGTGGTGGGGTAGAAGTAGCCCGGCTGGTCCATGGCCGGGTTGCCGCCGAGCAGCACGCGCGCGCCGGAATCCTTGGCGGCTTCAACGAGCCCTGCCACGATGTCGAACTGCTGCTTGTTCTGCAGCGGGCCCAGGACGTTGTTCTCGTCCAGCCCCACGCCCATGGGCATGGCGGCGGCGACGGCGGTGAGGGCCTCGCAGACGGCGTCGTAGATGTCGTCGTGGACGTAGAGGCGCTTGAGGGCCGCGCAGGTCTGGCCGGTGTTGATGAAGGCGCCCCAGAACAGGCCTTCAGCAATCGCGGMGGGRTCYGCGTCGGGGAGGACGATGCCGGCGTCGTTGCCGCCAAGTTCCAGGGTGAGGCGCTTGACGGTGTCGGCGGAGGATTTGATGATTGCCTTGCCGGTGGCGGTGGAGCCGGTGAACATGACYTTGCCGAYGGCGGGGTGTTCGGCCAGGCGGGCACCGACGTCGCGGCCGCCGGAGACGACCGTGAGGAGGCCTTCGGGGAGTTCCTCGTTGAGGACCTTGGCCAGGGCCAGGACGGACAGCGGGGTGTATTCGGACGGTTTGACCACCACGGCGTTGCCCATCCGCAGGGCGGGGGCGATCTGCCAGATGGTGATCATCATGGGCCAGTTCCACGGGCCGATGGCACCGACGACGCCGATGGGCCGGTAGTGCAGTTCKGCGCGGGTTTCGCCGTCGTCCACGACGGTTTCCGCCTCCAGCGGCGTTCCGGCGGCGGCGCGCAGCCAGGCGGCGCAGGCGCCGACTTCGAAGCGGGCGTTGGGGCCGTTSAGCGGCTTGCCCTGCTCGCGGGAGAGCAGGCGGGCGAGTTCCTCGGCGGAGCGTTCGACGGCGTCGGCWGCCTTSAGSAGCGCGGAGCTCCGGGCGTCGTGGCCCAGCGCCGCCCACGCCGGCTGGGCGGCCGATGCGGCGGCTATGGCCTGCTCCAGGTCCTGGACGCTGTGGACCGGCGCCTCACCGACTGCTTCTCCGGTGGCGGGGTCAAGGATGGTCCGGGTTTCGCCGGACTCCGGGGTGATCGAGGCCAGCAGGGCATCGTA
>NZ_JBFTKK010000052.1:0-1535 GCF_056395905.1 Arthrobacter sp. 05T444 | reverse complement strand
CCCTGTGTGTCAGGCTGTTGTGTGACAGGTTCCCTGTTGCTGGAGCCGGTGCTCAGGGCGGGGGGAAGGTCCGTCATGGATTTCGTTATGCCTGTTCGTGTTTCGAACCGGAAGCACTTCACTACCGACCAGAAGCACGCGATTCTGGATGAGTACGACAAATGCCTTGAGTGGGGCTCTAAGGCCGCATTCATCAGGGCGGCGGGCATCACCGAGGGCACCATGAATCGTTGGTGCCGCGAGCGGGAGTCCGGGGAGCTGAGGTCCAGGTCCGACAACCTAGAGGAGGATCAGCGATTGAATGCGGGCGATAAGCAGTTGCTCAAACGGGTCTTGAAGGAAAACGAAGTCCTCAAGGCCAAGCTGGCGCGGTCCGAGGCTGCCGTGGATATTCTGGGAAAAGCTTCCGCGCTCTTGGACGCGATGGCCAAGAGCGCGGCGGCGACGGATCCGAAAGTGGAGGAGCCGGAGCCGGGCCGGCCGGAGTGGCTGACGCCAAAACCTGGAAAGACATCGCCCTGACCTTTGCCGGGAAACTGATCACAGCGGGCTGGTCCGCGGTGAAGGCCTGTGCCTTGGTGGGCGTGCACCGCACGGCCTGGTACCGGCGTCTGAGCCCGGCTACACCGGCGGGGCTCCTGGTGCCCCACGCCGACCGGGACTATCCGAACCGGATCACCGATGCCGAAGCCGACGCGTTCATGGAGCTGTTGAACTCCAGGGAATACGCCAACCTCTCCGTCACCCAGGCCTACTACCGGATGCTCGATGCGGGGCGCTGCTTCTTCTCCATCGCCGCCGCCCACCGCATCGTGGCCCGGAACGGGCAGAACGGTGACCGCCGCGAACAGCGCCCGGGAACCGGCCCCAAACGGGCCAAACCCGTTGTGYACGCGACCGCCCCGAACCAGCTTTGGAGCTGGGACATCACGATGCTCCACGGCCCGGGGAAACACACCTACCGGCTCTACGCGATCCTGGACGTGTTTTCCCGCAGAGTCGTCGGACACCGCGTCGAACACACCGAAACGGCCGCCCTCGCCGCCGCRCTGATCAACGGCGCGGTCACCGACAACCGACAGCGCCCTGCCGTGCTCCACGCCGATAACGGCGCACCCATGCGGGCCGGCAGCATCCTCCAGCTTGCCCAGTCCCTGGGCATCACACTGTCCTACTCCCGCCCGCGGGTCTCCGACGATAACCCTTACTYGGAATCCCTGTTCAAGACAGTGAAATACGACCTGGACTTTCCCCGCCGATTCCAGGACCTCCAGCACGCCCGCGACTACATGGCGGCATTCTTCGCGGATTACAACGCCAACCACCGCCACAGCGGCCTGAACTACTACACACCCGACACCGTCCACGAAGGACGAGTCGACCAGGCACGCCGACGCCGCCAGGCAACCCTCAACGCCTGCCACGCCCGGCATCCTCACCGCTACCGCAACAAACCCACCGCACCAGCCGCCCCGGCCCACGCCGGCATCAACTACAAAACCAACCAGCTGTCACAAACAGCTTGATTCATTCCG
>NZ_JBFTKK010000051.1:0-2464 GCF_056395905.1 Arthrobacter sp. 05T444 | reverse complement strand
CCGAACACTTCGTCGGGATCCAGACGCCGCAGTTCCTCGGCCAGGCAGTCCCGCAGGCTTCGCCGCGGCAGGGAAATCCGCTGGGCAGGCTGGCCCGGTTGGGTCAGTTCGGCCACTGACAGTCCGGGCCGGAACAGCTGGACGTCGCCGCTTGCCCGGCTCAGGCGGACGCGCCGGATACCGGTGCCCGCGGGGTCGGCGACGATCGTCACCGGGGCGTCCAGGGAGAGGGTGAGCCAGGCCGCCAGCAGGATGGTGCTGGGGGAGTCCGAAGCACCCTCCACGGCCACCGCGGTGACAGGGGATGGGTCCACCTGGTCCAGCACTGCCGCGAGCTGGATGCGCCAGTTCGTCAGGCGGGTCCAGGCGAGGTCCGTGTCGCCTGCCTTGTAGGTGTTCCGGATATTCTCCAGGGCCACCTGCGGTTCGGCTTCGTTCGCGGAGTCGGTGATGCGCCGGTGGGCGATCTTGCCGATGGATGTCTCGCTGGCATTCTTCGGCGCGCCGTGCGGCCACCAGGCCACGATCGGAGCGTCAGGGAGCAGCAACGCGGCGACGAGGGACTCGCTTTCCTCTGCGAGTTCCCCGAAGCCGCGCAGCACGATCACTTCCGAGGCTCCGGCGTCACCGCCGACCCGGATCTGGGCATCGAGCCGGTTGGGAGCGGCAGAGCCGGCATCGGCAAGGACAATGATTCGGCAGGGGTGCTCCCGGCTGGCCTCGTTGGCTGCCTCGATGGCCTCCTCTTCCAGWCCCGATTTCGTGACGACCACCAGGGTCAGCACGCGGCCCAGAGCGATCACCCCGCCCTGCTCCCGCAGGGACATGATCTTCTTGGAGACCTTGGAGGTGGTGGTGTTCGGAAGATCTACAATCATGGCCTTCTCCAGGTGCGTCCGTCGCGGGCGAGCAGCTCGTCAGCGGAGGCCGGGCCCCAGCTGCCGGGTGCGTAGGGCTCGGGCTGCTCGCCCAGGCCCTCCCAGTATTCCTCGAACGGGTCCAGGATCTTCCAGGAGAGCTCCACTTCCTCATGCCTCGGGAACAGCGGCGGCTCGCCGAGGAGCACGTCAAGGATCAGCCGTTCGTACGCCTCCGGGCTGGACTCCGTGAACGAGTGGCCGTAACCGAAGTCCATCGTCACATCCCGCACTTCCATCTGCGTGCCGGGGACCTTGGAGCCGAAGCGGATCGTGGCGCCCTCGTCAGGCTGGACCCGGATCACCACGGCGTTCTGCCCGAAGTCATCCTCGCCGTGGTCGCGGAACAGCAGGTTAGGCGCGCGCTTGAACACCACGGCGATTTCCGTGACGCGCCGGCCCAGGCGCTTGCCGGCGCGCAGGTAAAACGGGACCCCGTGCCAGCGCCGGGTATTGATGTCAACGCGGATCGCGGCAAAGGTCTCGGTGGTGGAATCGGCCGGGATGCCSTCCTCCTCGAGGTAGCCCTGGACCTGCTCGCCGCCCTGCCAGCCGCCGGCGAACTGGCCGCGGGCGGAGTGGGTGGAGAGGTCCTCCGGCAGCCTGACAGCCGCCAGGACCTTTTCCTTCTCCGCACGCAGGTCATCCGCGTTGAAGGAAATAGGTTCCTCCATCGCAGTSAGCGCCAGCAGCTGCAGGAGGTGGTTCTGGATCACGTCACGGGCAGCACCCACGCCGTCGTAGTACCCTGCACGGCCGCCGGTGCCGATGTCCTCGGCCATGGTGATCTGCACGTGGTCAACGTAGTTGGCGTTCCACAGCGGTTCGAACAGCTGGTTSGCGAAGCGCAGCGCCAGGATGTTCTGCACCGTCTCCTTGCCCAGGTAGTGGTCGATCCGGAAGACCGCGTCGGGCGGAAAGACCGATTCCACGATGTCGTTCAGCTGCCGGGCCGACTTAAGGTCGTGCCCGAACGGCTTCTCGATGACCACACGGCGCCACTTGTCGCCTTCAGCCTGGGCCAGACCGTGCTTCGAGAGCTGCCGGCAGACCTGTTCAAAGGCCTTCGGCGGGATGGACAGGTAGAACGCATGGTTGCCGCGCGTGCCGCGCTGTTCGTCGAGTTCCTTGATGGTCTCGCCGAGCCGCTCAAAGGCGGAGTCGTCATCGAACTCGCCCTGCACGAAACGGATGCCTTCGGACAGCTGGTTCCACACCGCCTCATCGAACGGCGTACGGGAGTACGTTTTGACCGCGTCTTTCACCTCCGCCGCGAAGTCCTCGTTGTCCCACTGCCGCCGGGCAAAGCCCACCAGGGCAAAGCTGGGCGGCAACAGGCCGCGGTTCGCGAGGTCATAGACAGCGGGCATGAGCTTCTTGCGGGCGAGGTCACCCGTGACTCCGAAGAGCACGAGCGACGACGGTCCGGCAATCCGGTTCAGACGGCGGTCCCGCGGATCCCGCAAAGGGTTCCCGCTCCTGCCCGCTGACCTTCTGCCGTTCAAAGTATCTGGCATGGTTGGTTTAGTGCCTTAGCTTTCAGTGGC
>NZ_JBFTKK010000050.1:0-3432 GCF_056395905.1 Arthrobacter sp. 05T444 | reverse complement strand
GCATGATGTATTGGGCACGCTCGGTGCCCTGTTCCCTGATCAGCGAATCCAGGGACTCAACCCACTCGGCGGTCTCTTCCGGATCACGATCAGGCAGCTGGTTAGTCAACCCGCTGAGGATATGGGAGGTATCTTCTCCTGCAGCCACGTCCAACCTCTCTTTGCGCGCATGCATCGGCGCCCTCAGGTCCGGCAGGGTAGCTGCCTGGCGTGAACGCGACGTGTGCGACATATCGGTTACAACAGCCCGGTCATGTGCGCCGGGCAGGGTTCTATCTCGTCTACGACTGCCTATCCGTCCAAGGCGGTCGCCCCGAAGGTATGGCTGTCACCAGTCACTCTAGCTGTGACGGCTTGCCGATGCGTAGCCGCGTCTGGCGCCCCGGTCGTATTTGACCGTCATACTGGTTGTGTGACGCACAATAAGCCGCACCGCGGCAGCAGCAGCTTGAAGCACGCGCCCAAAGGGTGTTGGCTTGGAGTAATCGATATCACTATGCATAGGAGGAACACGTGAGTGAGGCCGACGCCGCCACTTCGGTAAATGTGGCGGAAAAATTGGGTTTCAAGACCGGGGATCTGATTCAGGAGTTCGGCTACGACGATGACGTCGACTTCGACTTGCGTGATGATATTGAGGACCTCACAGGGTCCGAGCTCCTGGATGAGGACGATCATGACGTTGTGGACGCCGTAATATTCTGGTGGCGCGACGGCGACGGCGACCTCGTGGACACGCTCATGGATTCGCTGACCACCCTGAGCGAGAACGGCGTGGTCTGGGTGCTGACGCCCAAGTCCGGGAGGCCCGGTTACGTCTCCCCGGCGGAGATCCAGGAAGCTGCACCCACCGCGGGGCTTCACCTCACCACATCGCCGGGCGTATCCAAGGACTGGAGCGCCACGCGCCTGGTGACCAGGAAGAACAAGTGACCTTAACAAACACCGTTGCCTCAACGGGTGCCGCGGTTGTGCCCGCAGTAGGAGAGCAGGCTCCGGAGTTCACTCTGGTCAACCAGTTCGGGGAGCCGGTCCGGCTCGCGGACTTCCGGGGCCGGAACGTGGTGGTCGTCTTTTATCCCTTCGCCTTCTCCGGTATCTGCACCGGTGAGCTGTGCGAGATCAGGGACAATTTGGCCGTCTTTGAGCATGCCGACGCCGAAGTGCTGGCAATCTCGGTGGACAGCAAGTTTGCGCTGCGCGCCTACGCCGAGCAGGAAGGCTACGGCTTCAGCCTGCTGGCTGACTTCTGGCCCCACGGCGCCGTGGCCGAGCAGTACGGCGTGTTTGACGCGGAGAGCGGCATGGCTACCCGGGGCACCTTCATCATCGACGGCGACGGCATCATCCGGTACGTCGTCGTCAATCCCCGCGGCCAGGCGCGCGATCTGGGCGAGTACCGCCGCGTGCTGGCAGGACTGGCGCAGGGCTGACCCCATGGACCGGCAGCGGACCGGCGTCGGCCTGACAGGGTTTGCCAGTCTGCCTCCGGTGCCTGGGACGGAACCGTCGGCGTCAGAAGTCCAGGTCCTGGGGGAAATCCGGGATCTGTTGTCTGGACGGCGCCTGGCCCTCCTTACCGGGGCGGGACTGAGCACGGATTCCGGAATCCCTGACTACCGCGGGCCGGATTCGCCGCCGCGGTCGCCCATGACCTACCAGGAATTCGTGCGCGACGAGGCGAACCGTCAGCGGTACTGGGCCCGGAACCACATCGGCTGGTCCCACCTCCGGCGGGCTGACCCCAATGCCGGCCACGCCGCCGTCGCAACCCTGGAGCGCCGGGGACTCCTGACCGGACTGATCACCCAGAACGTCGACCGCCTCCATGAGGATGCCGGAAGCGTGAACGTTGTGGACCTGCACGGCCGCTTCGACCAGGTCATTTGTCTGGACTGCCGGCGCACGTATTCACGCCAATTGCTCGCCGGAGTGCTGGAGGAGCTCAACCCGGGATTTCTTGACCGTGCGCTGGAATCCGGCGCCGTTGAAATCGCACCCGATGCCGACGCGACCGTCGAGGACTCGGCGCTGATCCGGAGCTTTGTGGTTGCCAGGTGCCCTGCCTGCGGCGGCGCCCTGAAACCCGACTTCGTGTACTTCGGCGAAAACGTTCCCAAGGATCGCGTAGAGCGCGCCTATTCGATAGTCGATGAGGCCGGGGCGCTGCTCGTTGCCGGGTCCTCCCTTAGTGTCATGAGCGGCCTTCGCTTTGTCCGCCACGCCTCAAAACAGGGCAAACCGGTGGTCATCATTAACCGCGGAGAGACGCGCGGCGATGACCTGGCAACCGTCAAGCTCGTTGCGGGGGTAAGCGAGGCACTTGCCTGGCTCGCCGCAGAATTGCCGGGCATTCCGCCGTCCTGATCCGGATTGGCGTTTCGAGCCAGTGTTCGGGTAGAGTCTATGTTCGTTGGTTGGAGCGCTTCGGAGCGAAAACCGGCAAATTGGGTCTTTAGCTCAGCTGGTAGAGCGCCACGTTTACACCGTGGATGTCATCGGTTCGATCCCGGTAGGACCCACAAAGAAGAACCCCGTTGTCCCGGCCGTTACGGCCCGGGGCAGCGGGGTTTTCTGCTGTACGCGTGATGTTTGGTTCGAGGTTCTCACCCCAGAAAATGTCAGTGCCGGGCCATAGTCTCCTGGCATGGAACATGTACTGGTGAGAACTGCTGAAGACGGCCAGCCGGCTGCTGTCATCCGCGGAGGCCGCGAATGGACGGTCGGAGCGGAGCCGGTCCGCTGGTTTGAACGGGTCAGCTGGTGGGAAGCCGAGCGCAGGATGCCGCTGGGCCTGAGCCGTGTGGATGTTGAGGTCTGGCGGCTGCAGGCGAGGCTGGGGCGGAATGAAGACTCCGCACTGACCACAATGGAGGTCATGCGCGACGGCCTGGGCAGTGGCTGGCGACTGCGCGGTGCCGTTGCGGATGCCGCATGAATTGGAAAAGCCTTCCACCGCGACTATTGGGGGATGCCGCGGTGGAAGGCTTAAGTTGAATATACCGTGAACTTTCGGAAACAGGAAACTATGTCGTCATGCCGGGGCAACATTGCTGACCGGGCGGTGTGATGCCTTCCGGGGCTGCGGACACCCGCACGCGGACGAACACTTGCGGCCCCTCTGATTCAGGGGCGGTTTCTAGGGGTCGTTGCAACACCCCGACTTTTGGGAGTTGCAACGACCGTGGTTCGTTTAAGCGGTGATTCATCAGGATCCGGGTGGTACTCGCAGGATCAGAAGGATGCATTTTTCGCGGTGTTTGACCGCTTGGGGAGTACGGCGGCGGCCGCGAGAGAGTTGGGGTTGAACCGGTTCACCTGTGCAGGCTGGGTCCGGAAGGCGGGACTGAAGGGCCGCGGGAAACGCGGGTCCGGTCCCCATCCTGGCCGGGATGAATTCTTTGAGCTGCGCGAGGCCGGGGTCAGCCGCCG
>NZ_JBFTKK010000049.1:0-3631 GCF_056395905.1 Arthrobacter sp. 05T444 | reverse complement strand
TTGCCGAACTCAACATGCATCAGACCCGGGATCGTTGCCTGGGGGTCGGCATCCCGGTAGTAGTGGACACCCTGCACCAGGGAAGCAGCGCAGTTACCCACGCCGACAATGGCAACACGAATCGGATTTGAAGACACGGAACTCCTTTGGGGGAAAAGCTGTTGCCGGGCGGCCGAGGATGACCGGGCTGGGCGGCAAGGGAGAATATGTGCGATCTCGGACCATTCGAAGCACCGCCCCCAGCGGCGCCGACGTCGTCCAAAGATGCTGCCCTCCATTCTCCCCTCCAAGCCCAGTTGGGCGCTATGCCATGATCGGGCGGTTACGCCTACCCAAACGGGTAGGCACACCTCCTGAGCTACTGTGAGCCGACGCACTCCGTTGCATAGGCCGAACCCTGTTGATTAGAGATTATCCGGTACTTCATGCGTTGCCAGAAGCCGTTCAAACCTGTCGTAGGCCGCCAGGTAGAAGCGCGTTCAGGCGCGAAAGTCAAGGGTGGAGCAGGCTGCGGAAAGAGTCCTTGACAATATCCGTGACGTGCTTCACTCTGTTGTTCATTGCGAAGCTCATTGCTCCATACGGAACAAATCGAAGCGGTGCCCCAGCGGTTTCGCGATCAGTCCCTGAACCTTAGAGAAGTGCTTTATGCACCAATGCCACTCTTTGAACCTCGCTCCCAGGGAACTGCACCACCTGTCTTGACGAACCGAACCTGCCAGCCCAGGACCGGTCAGTCGAGGCAAAAACTGAGGCATCCGCAACACTCAGTAAAGGGAACACTTTCATGACAAGCACACGTGACGTCAGCGCCGATAAACGTAGCGAAAGACCCGACTCCGTCGACACCTCCATATCAAAAGAGACCAGCTCCCAGTTCAAACGCCGCTTCATGGTGCGGCTTGTCACTGTCTTCATCGGCGGGATGTTCCTCGACGGTTACATCCTCGGAATCATCGGCCCCGTCGCCGGATCCATGCGGTCAGATCTCCAGCTCGACGCACTATCTCTGGGCATGATCGCTGCAGGCCCGCTGGCTGGTATCTTCGTCGGCTCCCCCCTGGCCGGTTGGGCTACTGACAAGTTCGGACGCAAGCCCATGTTCCTCGTGGACATGGGCCTGTTCCTGGTCGTCTCAGCGGCCCAGTTCTTCGTAACCTCCGGAGACGGGGCCGTGATCCAGCTGGCCATCATCCGGTTCTTCATGGGCGTCGCGATCGGCGGCGAGTACTCAATCGGTGGGCCATTGCTATCAGAGTTCTCCCCTCCAAAGCTCCGCGGGCGATTGCTCGGGCTGACTCTGATCGCCTGGTACGTCGGTTTCATGATGGCATTCATCGTCGGCACGCTCCTGCACGACGCCGGCACCCCATGGCGCCTTGTACTCGGCACCTGCGCGATACTCGCATTCGTCCTGTTCCTCGCCCGCTTGGGCCTCCCCGAATCGCCGAGCTGGCTCATTACGAAGGGACGGCGTGAGGAAGCACTCGCGATCGCACGTAAATACGTCGAATCGTCCCAGATGCACACCAGCATCACCGAAGAGATCGATTTGAGGATGATCCAGGAGGCCCAAGCCGCGCAGAGTGGGACCAAAATCAAGGGCGCCTCCTTCGGAATGCTGTTCTCGAGGCAGTACTGGCGCACCACCCTCTTCACTTCAGGTTTTTGGTTCTGCGCAGTCACTCCGTACTTCGCGATCGCGACCTTCGCCGACGAGGTGCTCAACCAATTCGGCTTCGGCGGCGGTTGGGCCGGTGGAGTCGGCCTGTCCGCACTTGCGGTCGCGGGGGTTGTCACCAGCGTACTTCTGATTGACAAGCTCGGCCGCCGAATCCTCACCGTGCCCGGGCAGTGGCTCTGCGCAGGTATCCTGCTGATCATCGGAGTCTGGGGGAACGCACCAGCGATCCTCGTGCTCGTCCTGTTTCTCGCCTTCTCCTACTTCAATGCCGGCTACACCACGATGACCCAGGTCTATCCGGCCGAGGTATTCCCCGGCCACCTGCGCGGCATCGGCACTGGCTTCGCCGCGGCCTTCAGCCGCATCGGAGCCGCACTCGGCACCTTTGCCCTGCCATGGGCGATCAGCAACATCGGCATGGGCGCAACCATGGTCGTAGCCGCTGCCGTCGCATTACTCGGCGCAGTCCTCTCGCAATGGCTCGCGCCTGAGACGAAGGGGCGCACCCTCGCCGAAATCTCAGCAAACTTCTCCCACTGACACCGGGACTGCACGGTGCAAAAATCGGGCGGAAATGCTGGCCAACGCCGAAAACGTAGTGCCCGACAGGAGGTTGCGCTCGTGGCCGCGAGTCTTAGCGTCTGATCCTCGACTTTTTCACAAGCTGTCCCCTAATCAACCCCGATAACGGGCCGCGCTCATTATCTGATCTTTGAGACCAGTTTCAGGTCAGCTTCCCGGCTGGGTCCTCCTCTCCTGATGTGGCTAAGAATGGGTTCCGCCAGTTGAAGCATTGCTGTCTGATAGCCGTCGATCTGTGATTCCCGGGACGGATTTGCCGGGTGAGCCGAAACTGTGGCTCGGACGATTGCGGGGGAGTAGTTTCTCCTGAGTTGTTCGGCCCACACTGCGCTGGCGCAGCGTGCGAAGCTGGGTTGAAACCATCGTGTTGGTGCGTGGAGAATTTCTTGTGGAGTGATGTTGGTCAGCGCTGCTGTGCGGACGAGTTGTTCCCATGTCGGGTACATCTTTCCGCATGCTGCCGCGGCGGCGCTCGGGTCACCAGGCGCCGCCCGGCGGCTTAACACTGTGTGCCGCTTCAAGCGGCCCAGCAAGTGAGCGGCGCGAGCCCGTTAGAGCCGGACAATAGCCCGGCAATAGGTGACTGCGCATGGGCTCTCGGAGGAGAGACGATGCGGTAGCCCGCCCCACCCGGGATGCGACCGTCCTCCCAGCAGTAGCTTCGCCGGGCAGCAGTGTTCGAGGTCAGTGATAGGAAGCGCGGAGTGGAGAGAATGCAGGCGGGGCTGTCCCTGGTCGCCTTCCCCGTGACGTTCTATGTGGCCAACCTCGCGTCAGCACTTCCGGCGCTGTTCCCCACCTCAAGCCGCTACAGCAGCATGGGCATCGCCTACAACTTCTCTGTGGCGATCTTCGGCGGGACAACTCCATTCCTGGTCCAGGGCCTGATCGCGGCCACCGGCGACGACATGGCCCCGGCCTATTACCTGATGGGGACGTCGGTCATTGGGGCGATCGCCATCTATTTTCTTCGTGAATCCGCCCGGCCGCCCGCTGCCGGGCTCCATGCCGAGCGTGGACACCGAAGCCGAGGCCCACGAGCTCATCGCCGCCCAGGACCCAAAGCTCTCTGGTGCTAACCGCCCTTTCCACAAAGATGTGTCCCCGTCGTAATGAACGACGGGGACACACCTTTTAAGCCAGCGCCCTTCAGACCAGCGCCAGCAGTGAGGCCTCTTCCCAGTCCCGCAGCAAATCAAGCGCTCCCAGCGTGAGACCGAACACTTCGTCGGGATCCAGACGCCGCAGTTCCTCGGCCAGGCAGTCCCGCAGGCTTCGCCGCGGCAGGGAAATCCGCTGGGCAGGCTGGCCCGGTTGGGTCAGTTCGGCCACTGACAGTCCGGGCCGGAACAGCTGGACGTCGCC
>NZ_JBFTKK010000048.1:0-4959 GCF_056395905.1 Arthrobacter sp. 05T444 | reverse complement strand
AGTCGCAGATCGCTCCGGAGCAACTTCCCAAACTTACCCGAATCCAAACCACATTGCAAACCAGCGTCTCCGCGGTCCACGGCTCAAACAAGGATCCCCACCCGGATTCCACACGCCATAAAAGCGCCGTTTTCCAGGCCATTCAGAAGGGGGTCGGTCGCTTTCTTTCCGCATCAGCGGCGGCGACTCGAATTACTTTACACGGCCCGGGCACCCCACGCAAATGCACCCGCTAGCGAAAAGGGTGGGCCGGAAATCCGCGGGATTCCGGGGATTTCCGGCCCACAAAGCCCCCTAACGGCATCACCGCCTGTCCGGCTGCCTTATGTGGATTGAGTCACACGGAACGCCACCGTGAAGTCGACTTCCCGCGGCTCCAAGCGATAGCCGTCCAGAACCCCCGGGCCGCAGGCCGCGGTGCCGACGCCATGGCGCATGTGGTCGACGTAGACGTAAGTTCGGCCGTCCGGGCGGAGCTCCGGTTGATGCGTGGCGGCAGCCAGGACTTCCTGGCTGTACGGGCGCACGGTAAGTGCAAATGGTGCGCCGCTAATGGCGAGCCGGCAGGCGTCGAGGTCCAAAGCTGCCGAGTACACGCCGGAACGGGCGCCCGACTCCTGGGGGCGGACGTAATCCACGTCCATGTCCCGCAACGGCAATTTGTACCAGCCAAGTTTGGTGCCCTGGCCGGTATCCGGGTAGCTGTGATGCGGTCCCTGGCCGAACCATTCCACGGTCCTGGTCGATGTCCCCACGATCAGTTCAACCCCGATCCGCGCCCACGGGACTGGCCAGCCGGCGTCGATCCACGACCCGTCGGGCGTGACCGTGGTCCGCAGGCTGACGCCGGTTCCATCGCTGGACCATGTGTACTCGGCAAGAACCCCGAACTGTTTGCCGGCAGGGGCAACCCGTGTCCGCACAACGAGTTCCTCGCCACCGCCAGCCGAGGGCCGGGAGGAAATGCCGAGGAGCCGCGCGTGCATCCGGTTGAGGCCGGCGTCCAGCCACTGCTTGGCCGCGGGGCGGGGATCCGGGCTGCCCCATTCCGCTCCGAGGTCGTTGTCCGTGGGGGCACGCCACAGCATGAGCCTTAGTCCTTCGACGGGGGTTTCACCCAGCCGCGTAAGCGAACCTGTGGCACGGTCGAAGACGGCTGGCCCTAGGCGCAGCAGCTCCTCTTCGACCTCGACCCTGGCAATGGCCGTTGGCTTCGGGGCGGCCGGCATCTTGGCGGACGCCTGGCCCCAGGCAACCTCGTGCCCTGATTTTGCCCATGCGGCGTCCTCCCGGAGTACGGCCCGTACCGTGAGCACCGCAGGAGCCGGCGCGGCGCGTTCCAGCAGCCCCGCCGGCAGCCGCACATCGGCAGACTCATGCGGCGCCACGGGCGCAACGTCCACCCGGCCGCCGTCGACCGTTACGCCGTCGGCCTCCACAACGTACCGGAACTCCAGTCCCGAGGTGTCAGCGAAATCGAAGCGGTTGGTGAGCGCAAACGCGGACCAGTCCCGCGCCACGTCGATGGATAGCGGCTCGATCACTTTCTTGAAGTCCAGCAGGCCCGGGCGGGGGACGCGGTTGGCGTCCACGAGGCCGTCAGTGACGAAGTTGCCGTCGTGGACTTCCTCGCCGAAGTCTCCGCCGTAAACGAAGTATTCCTTCCCGTCTTCCCCGGTGCGGAGTATGCCGTGCTCGAGCCACTCCCACACGAAGCCGCCCATCAGCCGTGGGTAGCGATCGAAAAGCTCTTGGTATTCGGACATGCCGCCCGGGCCGTTGCCCATGGCGTGGACGTATTCGCACAGGACGAACGGCATGGCACGCCGCCGGGCGTCCAGGCCCGCATCATTCAGGGGAGGTTCCACACCCTGGCCGATCAGCCCGGTCTCCGCCTGGCTGGCGTACATCCTGGAGTAGACGTCCACGTAGGCCGAGGTCCAGTCGCCCTCGTAGTGGATGGGCCTGGAGGGGTCGCGAAGCTTGGTCCAGCGGGACATGGCGGCCAGGTTCTCGCCTGTACCTGCCTCGTTGCCCAGGGACCACATGATGACCGAGGCATGGTTCTTGTCGCGCTCCACCGTCCTGGACATCCGGTCAACAAGCGCGGGCTGCCAGTGCGGATCGGCGCTGGGATTCTGCTTCCAGCCGCCTTCTTCAAAACCGTGGGTTTCCAGATCGCACTCGAGGACAACGTAGAAGCCCAGCTGGTCCGCCAGCGCCAGGAAATCCGGGTGGGGCGGGTAGTGCGACGTCCGGATGGCGTTGATGTTGTGCCGCTTCATGAGCCACAGCTCGCTCTCCATGACCTCCCTCGGCACCACCCGACCCAACTTGGGGTGGTGTTCGTGGCGGTTGACGCCGCGGAGCAGGATCCGGCGCCCGTTGACCTTGAACTGGGCGTCCTCGATGCTGATGGTGCGGAACCCGAGCTGCACGGAGACCGTCTCCCCCGGCGTGCTGACGCTCGCCTCGTACAGCCGTGGCAGCTCGGCCGACCACGGGTCGATGCCCGGGAGCCGATGCTCGGCCCCGGCCGGCAATTCCAGGCCCAGTTCCGGAACGCGCACGACGGCGTCAACCGGCTCGCCCGCCCGGCTCGCCTCGATGCGCAGGATGCCTTCACCGCTGCGGTGGTCGAAGTCAGCGTGGACAAAGACGTCATCAATCCCCTCTTCCGGGCGGGCCTGCAGCGTGACGTCCCTGAAGATGCCGGGCAGCCACCACATGTCCTGGTCCTCCACGAAGCTGGCAGCCGAGAACTGGGCAACCTGGACGGCCAAGACATTCCTGCCCGGTACCAGCACGCCCGCAACATCGAATTCGTGCGCGAGCCGGCTGCCGCGGGTGGTGCCCAGCAGCGTGCCGTTCAGCCAGATGGTTCCGGCAGACTCGATGCCGTCAAAGCGGAGCAGCGCCGACGGGAAATACTCCGGACCCGCCGAAAACTCCACGAACAGATCCCCGACGGGGTTGGCCTCCGGTGCGTGCGGCGGTTCCACGGCAAAGGGGAATTGAACGTTGGTGTACCAGGGTGTCCCGTGGCCGTGCATGGGCCAGCTGGACGGCACCGGGAGATCGGTGAAGTCCGGGCGGTCCCCGCCAGACTGCCAGCCGTCCTGCGGTGCCTGACGGATGCCGGGGTGAAGCCTGAACTTCCACATGCCGTTCAGGGACAGCCGGGGCGCTGCGCTTTCAAGGTAGGCGCGGGCAGGAAGCGTACCCTGCGGCGGGGCCAGGGACTCGATCCCGGCAAGCTGTTCAGCGGCCAGGTCCAGGGCGGATTCCGCTACGGCGACGGCGTCGTGTCCGGTGGTGTGCTCAACTGACATGGCGTTTCCTCGGGTTGGAGTTGTTCCGGTACAGGGGCGCTCGGTTACGAAGTCATGGCACCCGGATTGGTTCGTGAACGTTCACGTTCCATGGATCTTACGCGAGCAGGCCTTTCTTGAACAGGGTGTTCCTCGCTTCGCGTCGGCAAACCTTGCCGCTCACCGCGGCTGCGGCCAGCGGAGGTACCTCCCAAGCGGCTCAGGCCGACTCGCGCAGGATCAGCTGATGCACCAGAGTCAGCCGGGCGGCGTCTGAACCGGGCGCAACGGCGCCGGCCAGGAGCCCTTCCAGGAGTTCGACGGCGGCGCGGCCCACCTCCCGCAGGTCCAGCGCCAAGGTGCTGAGCTCTGGCGTCAGGAATTCCCCCAGCGGGATGCCGTCCATGCCTATGACCGCGCAGTCTTCCGGAACCCTGAGTCCCGCTTCATGAACTGCCTTCAGGACGCCGGCAGCCATCAGATCGTTGAAGACCAGTATCCCATCGGTCTCGGGCCGCTCGCGCAGCAACGCAGCGGCGGCCGCTCGCGCTGCCTCAGCCGTTTCCGCCGCCGTGACCAGCGCCCACGGAGCCCCGGTACCGTACAGGCGCCCAGTGACAGCCCGGCCGCGGACGGTGCACGGCCCAGCCTCAGCTTCTGTTGACGGAACCTGGGCTACGACCTCCGGAGCCCCGAACTTGGATGGGCCAGTGGGTACCTGGCCGGACCCGATCAGGCTGGAGCTGCACGCGTCCAGATAGGCGATATTGCGCCGGTTCGTGTTCCACAGATGATCGACGGCCAGCTTTGCTGCCTCGGCGTAGTCGAAGTTGATGCTTCCTGCTGCACCGCCGGGAGTTTCGTCCAGGACAATCAGCGGGCGCCGGCCCATCACGGCCTGAGCCTGCTCGGCGTACCCACCCAGGTATCCGATGACGGCGTCAACTTGGGGTGCCAGGTGGTCCACGGCATCGAGCCCGGTCCGTCCGCCATGGCCATAGTCGTCAACCACGATGTGCCATCCACGTTGGGTGGCCAGCTCCACCACGCTCGAAGCGAACGCCGGGAAATAAGGGTTGGTGAGATCGGGGATGGCAAGTCCCACCGAAGTTCGCGATCCCTGGACGAGGCCCCTCGCAAAACGACTTGGCGTGTATCCAAGTTCACGTGCGAGCTCCTGCACGCGTTCCCGGGTGGATTCTTTGATTCCCGGCATGCCGTTCATGGCGCGCGTGACTGTTTGGCGTGAAACACCTGCGGCGGCCGCTACGTCGAGGATTGTTGCCGGCTTTGCCGGGCGTCCAGAGGATGTAGGGCTCATGGAGTGTAAGTCTAGAGCCGACGCCGGAGAAGCGTCGCCGGAGAAGCTGCTGGACGTGCGGGAGGGTCCCTTGTTTCCGTGCAGGAACTGCGAGAGCGTGCCGGAGAGGGTGCAGGAACTGAGAGAGCGTTGGTTGGTTTCCTGCAGGAACTGCGAGAGCGTGGGTGTGGGGCGGGGTTTAACTGCGGGAGGACCCCCAACGTGGTTGGGGGTCCTCGACCTAATGGTTGTCCGGCGGTGACCTACTCTCCCACACCCTCCCGGGTGCAGTACCATCGGCGCTGTGGGTCTTAGCTTCCGGGTTCGGAATGGGACCGGGCGTTTCCC
>NZ_JBFTKK010000047.1:0-5591 GCF_056395905.1 Arthrobacter sp. 05T444 | reverse complement strand
TGTGTCTGTTGTTTGAGAACTCAATAGTGTGCCAAGTTTGTTGATACCGGTTTATTTTATATGAATTGGTTGAATTGACCAGGTTGCGCCGCCCCTGTGGTGTGGTCTGGTTTTTACAGCTGGTTTCAAATTTTGTGCAGCTTGGTTCCGCGTTTTCCCGTGGTTCCTGGTTGTGTCTGTTTTTTTTCAACGGAGAGTTTGATCCTGGCTCAGGATGAACGCTGGCGGCGTGCTTAACACATGCAAGTCGAACGATGATCCGGTGCTTGCATCGGGGATTAGTGGCGAACGGGTGAGTAACACGTGAGTAACCTGCCCTTAACTCTGGGATAAGCCTGGGAAACTGGGTCTAATACCGGATATGACTCCTCATCGCATGGTGGGGGGTGGAAAGCTTTTTGTGGTTTTGGATGGACTCGCGGCCTATCAGCTTGTTGGTGAGGTAATGGCTCACCAAGGCGACGACGGGTAGCCGGCCTGAGAGGGTGACCGGCCACACTGGGACTGAGACACGGCCCAGACTCCTACGGGAGGCAGCAGTGGGGAATATTGCACAATGGGCGCAAGCCTGATGCAGCGACGCCGCGTGAGGGATGACGGCCTTCGGGTTGTAAACCTCTTTCAGTAGGGAAGAAGCGAAAGTGACGGTACCTGCAGAAGAAGCGCCGGCTAACTACGTGCCAGCAGCCGCGGTAATACGTAGGGCGCAAGCGTTATCCGGAATTATTGGGCGTAAAGAGCTCGTAGGCGGTTTGTCGCGTCTGCCGTGAAAGTCCGGGGCTCAACTCCGGATCTGCGGTGGGTACGGGCAGACTAGAGTGATGTAGGGGAGACTGGAATTCCTGGTGTAGCGGTGAAATGCGCAGATATCAGGAGGAACACCGATGGCGAAGGCAGGTCTCTGGGCATTAACTGACGCTGAGGAGCGAAAGCATGGGGAGCGAACAGGATTAGATACCCTGGTAGTCCATGCCGTAAACGTTGGGCACTAGGTGTGGGGGACATTCCACGTTTTCCGCGCCGTAGCTAACGCATTAAGTGCCCCGCCTGGGGAGTACGGCCGCAAGGCTAAAACTCAAAGGAATTGACGGGGGCCCGCACAAGCGGCGGAGCATGCGGATTAATTCGATGCAACGCGAAGAACCTTACCAAGGCTTGACATGGACCGGACCGGGCTGGAAACAGTCCTTCCCCTTTGGGGCCGGTTCACAGGTGGTGCATGGTTGTCGTCAGCTCGTGTCGTGAGATGTTGGGTTAAGTCCCGCAACGAGCGCAACCCTCGTTCCATGTTGCCAGCGCGTAATGGCGGGGACTCATGGGAGACTGCCGGGGTCAACTCGGAGGAAGGTGGGGACGACGTCAAATCATCATGCCCCTTATGTCTTGGGCTTCACGCATGCTACAATGGCCGGTACAAAGGGTTGCGATACTGTGAGGTGGAGCTAATCCCAAAAAGCCGGTCTCAGTTCGGATTGGGGTCTGCAACTCGACCCCATGAAGTCGGAGTCGCTAGTAATCGCAGATCAGCAACGCTGCGGTGAATACGTTCCCGGGCCTTGTACACACCGCCCGTCAAGTCACGAAAGTTGGTAACACCCGAAGCCGGTGGCCTAACCCCTTGTGGGAGGGAGCTGTCGAAGGTGGGACTGGCGATTGGGACTAAGTCGTAACAAGGTAGCCGTACCGGAAGGTGCGGCTGGATCACCTCCTTTCTAAGGAGCACCTACAGTCACCTTGCCTCATGTATGTGAGTGTGGAGGGGTTGTCAGGAGTAAAAGCCCGTTGCGCAGACGATTGTTCTGCGGCGGGTGCTCATGGGTGGAATATCAACGAATAGCGGCCGCGGGTTTCTTCTTCCTGCCTAGTACGGATGCTCTCTTCCCTTGTGGAGGGGCCGGTGTCCTGGAACGGTGCGGGGTTGGGGCTGGCGGTTTAGTGTTTGGCACACTGTTGGGTCCTGAGGCAACAGGGCCGGGGTTATCCCCGGTGTTTGTTTGTTTCTGGTTTCCTGGCTGCACCGATCATGCACGGTTGGTTCCCTTTTTTTTGGGGGCTGGTGTGTGGGGTGTGTGGTACGGGGTTGTTGTTTGAGAACTACATAGTGGACGCGAGCATCTTTTATAAGAAGCAATTTCCAAGAATATGAACCTGGATCTGGCTGCGCGTGATGGTGTCATCCTTTTGGGGGTGGTGGTGTTGGGTGTGGCTGGTTTTCGTGGTTCTCTCGTGAATTAGTTTTTTTGATCTTTTGTGGTCAAGTTTTTAAGAGCACACGGTGGATGCCTTGGCATTAGGAGCCGAAGAAGGACGTAGGAATCTGCGATAAGCCTGGGGGAGTCGATAACCGGACTGTGATCCCAGGGTGTCCGAATGGGGAAACCCCGCCAGGGGCGCGAGTTACCTGGTGACCCGCATCTGAACACATAGGGTGCGTGGAGGGAACGCGGGGAAGTGAAACATCTCAGTACCCGCAGGAAGAGAAAACAATAGTGATTCCGTCAGTAGTGGCGAGCGAACGCGGATCAGGCTAAACCGTTCCATGTGTGATAGCCGGCGGGCGTTGCATGGTCGGGGTTGTGGGACTTCCCATACTGTCTCTGCCGGGGCAGTGGGGTGAGAGTGTGAGTATAGGTGAACGGTCTTGAAAGGCCGGCCGTAGAGGGTGTGAGCCCCGTAACCGTAATGCTGTGCACCGCCTGGGAGGGATCCCAAGTAGCACGGGGCCCGAGAAATCCCGTGTGAATCTGTCAGGACCACCTGATAAGCCTAAATACTCCCTAATGACCGATAGCGGACCAGTACCGTGAGGGAAAGGTGAAAAGTACCCCGGGAGGGGAGTGAAACAGTACCTGAAACCGTGTGCTTACAATCCGTCGGAGCCAGTCTGATTCTGGTGACGGCGTGCCTTTTGAAGAATGAGCCTGCGAGTTAGTGTTACGTCGCGAGGTTAACCCGTGTGGGGAAGCCGTAGCGAAAGCGAGTCTGAACAGGGCGTTGCAGTGGCGTGATCTAGACCCGAAGCGAAGTGATCTACCCATGGCCAGGTTGAAGCGACGGTAAGACGTCGTGGAGGACCGAACCCACTTCAGTTGAAAATGGAGGGGATGAGCTGTGGGTAGGGGTGAAAGGCCAATCAAACTTCGTGATAGCTGGTTCTCCCCGAAATGCATTTAGGTGCAGCGTTGCGTGTTTCTTACCGGAGGTAGAGCTACTGGATGGCTAATGGGCCCTACAAGGTTACTGACGTCAGCCAAACTCCGAATGCCGGTAAGTGAGAGCGCAGCAGTGAGACTGTGGGGGATAAGCTTCATAGTCGAGAGGGAAACAGCCCAGACCACCAACTAAGGCCCCTAAGCGTGTGCTAAGTGGGAAAGGATGTGGAGTTGCGAAGACAACCAGGAGGTTGGCTTAGAAGCAGCCATCCTTAAAAGAGTGCGTAATAGCTCACTGGTCAAGTGATTCCGCGCCGACAATGTAGCGGGGCTCAAGTACACCGCCGAAGTTGTGGATTTCAGATATTAGCTAAGCCGCCCCTCGTGGGTTGGTTCAGGCGTCTGGAGTGGTAGGGGAGCGTCGTGTGGGCAGTGAAGTCGCGGTGTAAACCAGCGGTGGAGCCTACACGAGTGAGAATGCAGGCATGAGTAGCGAAAGACGGGTGAGAAACCCGTCCGCCGGATGATCAAGGGTTCCAGGGTCAAGCTAATCTGCCCTGGGTAAGTCGGGACCTAAGGCGAGGCCGACAGGCGTAGTCGATGGACAACGGGTTGATATTCCCGTACCGGCGAAAAACCGCCCATGCTGAACAGGGGATACTAACCGCCCGAGACCTGACCAATCACCCTTGTGGTGTGCGGTTTTTGGTGGAGCGCGGGACCTGATCCTGGGAGGCAAGCGTATTAACAGGTGTGACGCAGGAAGGTAGCCGAGCCGGGCGATGGTTGTCCCGGTCCAAGGATGTAGGGCGAACGGTAGGCAAATCCGCCGTTCATGATGCCTGAGACCTGATGGGACTCCCGTAAGGGGGGATTCGGTGATCCTATGCTGCCTAGAAAAGCATCGGCGCGAGGTTTTAGCCGCCCGTACCCCAAACCGACACAGGTGATCAGGTAGAGAATACTAAGGCGATCGAGAGAATTATGGTTAAGGAACTCGGCAAAATGCCCCCGTAACTTCGGGAGAAGGGGGGCCCCAACCTTGAACACCACTTGCTGGTGGGAGGGGATCGGGGCCGCAGAGACCAGGGGGAAGCGACTGTTTACTAAAAACACAGGTCCGTGCGAAGTCGCAAGACGATGTATACGGACTGACTCCTGCCCGGTGCTGGAAGGTTAAGAGGACCGGTTAGCCGCAAGGCGAAGCTGAGAATTCAAGCCCCAGTAAACGGCGGTGGTAACTATAACCATCCTAAGGTAGCGAAATTCCTTGTCGGGTAAGTTCCGACCTGCACGAATGGAGTAACGACTTCCCCGCTGTCTCAACCATAAACTCGGCGAAATTGCAGTACGAGTAAAGATGCTCGTTACGCGCAGCAGGACGGAAAGACCCCGAGACCTTTACTATAGTTTGGTATTGGTGTTCGGAGTGGCTTGTGTAGGATAGGTGGGAGACGTTGAAGCCCGGACGCCAGTTCGGGTGGAGTCATCGTTGAAATACCACTCTGGTCACTTTGGACATCTAACTTCGGCCCGTAATCCGGGTCAGGGACAGTGCCTGATGGGTAGTTTAACTGGGGCGGTTGCCTCCTAAAAAGTAACGGAGGCGCCCAAAGGTTCCCTCAGCCTGGTTGGCAATCAGGTGTCGAGTGTAAGTGCACAAGGGAGCTTGACTGTGAGAGAGACATCTCGAGCAGGGACGAAAGTCGGGACTAGTGATCCGGCGGTACATTGTGGAATGGCCGTCGCTCAACGGATAAAAGGTACCTCGGGGATAACAGGCTGATCTTGCCCAAGAGTCCATATCGACGGCATGGTTTGGCACCTCGATGTCGGCTCGTCGCATCCTGGGGCTGGAGTAGGTCCCAAGGGTTGGGCTGTTCGCCCATTAAAGCGGTACGCGAGCTGGGTTTAGAACGTCGTGAGACAGTTCGGTCCCTATCCGCTGCGCGCGCAGGAAATTTGAGAAGGGCTGTCCTTAGTACGAGAGGACCGGGACGGACGAACCTCTGGTGTGTCAGTTGTACTGCCAAGTGCACCGCTGATTAGCTACGTTCGGATGGGATAACCGCTGAAAGCATCTAAGCGGGAAGCTCGCTTCGAGATGAGATTTCCATACACCTTGTGTGTGAGAGGCCCCCAGCCAGACCACTGGGTTGATAGGCCGGATGTGGAAGCGAGGACTAACGACTCGTGAAGCTGACCGGTACTAATAGGCCGATAACTTACACCACACACCATTGGTGAACGGATTCAAAAGACGTTCACACCCACAATGGTACGAAGATAACAAGACTGCCCGCGTCCACTATGTGGTTCCCAACCAACAAACCCGTTGCTTGAGAACCAACAACAAAATAACAACACCACACCCTGGGCCCGCCCTCGAAACAGAGGAACGGCACAGGAAGTTGTAACCACCAGATTTCCCAACCCCCC
>NZ_JBFTKK010000046.1:0-6563 GCF_056395905.1 Arthrobacter sp. 05T444 | reverse complement strand
TACGGTCCCGAAGACCTCGAACTCGTCGCTCAGAAACTCAACGGCCGGCCACGTAAAACGCTCGGCTGGGAAACCCCAGCCGAGCGTTTACGTGCTTTACTACTAACCACCTAACCAACAGGTGTTGCAACGACCCCTAGAAACCGCCCGTGGAAAACGGGGCCCCAAGTGTTCGTTCGCGCTCGGGTCAGTTTTGGTTGAGTTCGTCCGAGATCGCCTGGGCCGCTTCGCGCAACAGCGGCACGGCGCGGTCGGCGAAGGACTGGTCCACGCGGGACACCGGGCCCGAGACGGAGATGGCCGTCGGCGTGGGCGCGTTGGGCACGGCCATCGCGAAGCAGCGGACGCCGAGCTCCTGCTCCTCCTCGTCGATGGAGTACCCGCGCTCACGGATCCGATCCAGGTCGGCCAGGAGCGAATCGATGTCGCCGATGCTCTTGGCCGTGGGTGTCGGCATGCCGGTCCGGCTCACGATCCCGCGGACCACTTCATCGTCCAGCTGCGCGAGGATGGCCTTGCCCACGCCGGTGTCGTGGGTGTGCGCGCGCCGCCCCACCTCGGTGAACATGCGCATGGAGTGCAGGGACGGAACCTGGGCCACGTAAATAACCATGTCCGAGTCCAGTACCGCCATGTTTGACGTCTCGCCGAGCCGGTCCACGAGCGACTTGAGCTGCGGGCGGGCCAGGGCGCCAAGCTGCTTGTTGGCTCCTTCGCCGAGCCGGATCAGCCGCGGGCCGAGGGCGTAGCGGCGGTTCGGCAGCTGGCGGATGTAGCCCAGCGTGACCAGCGTCCGGAGAAGCCGGTGGATCGTCGGCAGGGGCAGGTCAGTGGAGGAAGAGAGCTCACTGAGCGTCACATCTCCCCCGGCGTCGGTGATCAATTCCAAAAGTTCGAAGACGCGCTCAACAGACTGCACGCCTCCTGCGGCCTTTTCAGCCATTCCGTCGTCTCCTGCTGGGCTCGATTCCGACAACTCTTATCCGCATTGTGAAAAGAACTGCTTAGAAATCCCAAGATACAGCACGGCCGAGTCCTCGTCGATGTCCCCGCAGGGCTTGTGTTTCCATAAAGTAGATAATAATATCCATAATACGAAAACATTAGCGGCGTAAGCCAGCCCAATGCATGGGCGTACCAGGAGGACATTCAATGGCGAACCCCAGCCCCGGGAACTCGATCACCCTGCGCGTGGAAGCACCGTCCAGCTTCACGGCAACCAGCGAACTCGCAGCCGCCGTGGGCGCGGCCGGCGCGGCCATCACCGCCCTCGACGTCACCGAATCCCACCACGAGACCCTGGTTGTTGACGTCACCTGCAACACCACCGACGACGACCACGCCAACCGCGTCAAGGACGCCCTCAACGCGCTCGACGGCGTCACCGTCCGGAACGTCTCGGACCGCACCTTCCTCATGCACCTCGGCGGCAAGCTTGAGGTCGTCCCCAAAGTAGCCCTGCGCAACCGCGACGATCTCTCCCGCGCCTACACCCCCGGCGTCGCCCGCGTCTGCCTTGCCATCGCGGAGGACCCGTCAGCGGCCCGCAACCTCACGGTCAAGCGGAACACCATCGCCGTGGTCACCGACGGTTCGGCGGTGCTGGGCCTCGGCAACATCGGCCCGGCCGCCGCACTTCCAGTGATGGAAGGCAAGGCCGCCCTGTTCAAGCAGTTCGCCAACGTGGACGCGTGGCCGGTGTGCCTGGACACCCAGGACACCGAGGAGATCATCAAGATCGTCAAGGCGATCGCGCCCGTCTACGGCGGAGTGAACCTCGAAGACATCGCGGCCCCGCGCTGCTTCGAGATCGAGAACCGCCTGCGTGAAGAACTGGACATCCCGGTCTTCCATGACGACCAGCACGGCACGGCGATCGTCACGCTCGCCGCCCTCGTCAATGCCCTGCGCGTGGTGGGCAAGAAGCTCTCCGAGGTCCGGATCGTCGTCTCGGGCGTGGGCGCCGCCGGCTCCGCCATCATCCAGTTGCTCAAGGCCCAGGGCGCCCGGCACATCGTGGCTGCCGGCCGCTCCGGCGCCATCCACTCCGGCGAGCAGTACAACGACGAGCACCGCAGCTGGATTGCCGCCAACACCAACGAAGAGGGATTCTCCGGAACCCTGCACCAGGCGCTCAAAGATGCAGATGTTTTCATCGGCGTCAGCGCACCGCACGTGATCGGCGAGGAGCAGGTCGCTTCGATGGCCAAGGACGCGATCGTATTCGCCATGGCCAACCCCACACCGGAAATCGATCCTGCCATCGCGTCCAAGCACGCAGCAGTCGTGGCCACGGGACGCAGCGACTTCCCGAACCAGATCAACAACGTCCTGGCATTCCCGGGCTTCTTCCGCGGCCTGCTGGACGCGGGGGCATCGGACATCACCCCGGAGATGCTGGTGGCCGCCGCCGAGGCGATCGCCAACCGTGTTGCTGACGACGAGCTCAACGCCAGCTACATTATCCCCAGCGTCTTCGACCCCCACGTGGCCGCGGACGTCGCCGCGGCCGTGGCAAACGCAGCCCGCGCCGCAGCGGGTACTGGCATCGCAGCGGCAACAGCGGAAGACTCAACAGAAGCAGCAGCACCTGCTGCAGCAAACGCAGCAGCCTTCGCCAACGCCTGATTCGCAGCCCTGGAAAGGACCAACAATGGCTATCACAGTCACAGACCCCCGGCCGATCGAGCGCGCGGAGGAGATTCTCACCCCCAAGGCCCTGGCTTTCGTGGAGGAACTGCACAAGCGGTTCGCCGGTACCCGCTCTGAGCTCCTGAAGGCCCGGACCGCAAAGCGCGAGCATGTGGCCAGGACCGGCAGCCTTGACTTCCTGCCGGACACCCAGGACGTGCGCGACGGCGACTGGAAGGTTGCGCCGGCACCGGCGGCTTTGCAGGACCGCCGGGTTGAAATGACGGGGCCCGCCTCTCCTGCCAAGATGGCCATCAACGCGCTGAACTCCGGCGCCAAGGTGTGGCTCGCGGACCTCGAGGACGCCAGCACGCCCACCTGGGCCAACGTCATCGATGCCATCCTCAACCTGCGGGACGCCGCCACGGGGTCCCTGAGCTACACCTCCCCTGAGGGCAAGGAATACAGGCTGCGCACGGACGCCCCGCTCGCCGTCGTGGTGGCACGCCCCCGCGGCTGGCACATGGAGGAACGGCACCTCCTGCTCGACGGCGAACCCGCCGTGGGTGCCCTCGTGGACTTCGGCCTGCACTTCTTCCACGTCGCCAAGCAGCTGGTCCTCAACGGCCAGGGCCCCTATTACTACCTGCCGAAGATGGAGAGCCACGTCGAGGCGCGCCTGTGGAACGAGGTCTTTGTCTTCGCGCAGGACTACCTTGGCCTCAACCAGGGCACCATCCGCGCAACCGTGCTCATCGAAACCATCCCGGCTGCCTTTGAGATGGACGAGATCCTCTACGAACTCCGCGACCACGCCTCGGGCCTGAATGCGGGCCGCTGGGACTACCTTTTCAGCATCATCAAGTACTTCCGCGACGCCGGGGCCAGCTTCGTGCTGCCGGACCGCGCTACCGTGGCCATGACCGCGCCCTTCATGCGCGCCTACACGGAACTGCTGGTCAAGACCTGCCACCACCGGGGCGCCTTCGCCATGGGCGGGATGGCCGCGGTCATCCCCAACCGGCGCGAACCTGAAGTCACCGCCCAAGCCTTCGAGAAGGTCCGCGCGGACAAGACCCGCGAGGCGAACGACGGCTTCGACGGCTCCTGGGTGGCCCACCCTGATCTGGTCCCGGTCTGCCGGGAAGTGTTCGATTCGGTCCTCGGCGAGCGCCCCAACCAGCTGGACAAGCAGCGCCCGGAAGTCTCCGTGACCGCGGGCCAGCTGCTGGACATCGCTTCCGCGGACGGCCAGGTCACCGAGGCGGGCCTGCGCCTGAACCTCTACGTGGCCGTGGCCTACACCGCCGTGTGGATCTCGGGCAACGGAGCGGTGGCCATCCACAACCTCATGGAAGATGCCGCCACGGCGGAGATCTCCCGCTCGCAGGTGTGGCAGCAGATCCGCAACGAGGTGGTGCTCGCAGACACCGGCAACACCGTGACGCGCGAGCTTGTGACCAAGATCCTGGCCGAGGAGACAGAGAAGCTGCGCGGCGAGGTGGGCGAGGAGGCCTTCCAGCGCTACTACCAGCCCGCCAGCAGCCTGATCGCGGACATCTGCCTCTCCGAGGACTACACGGACTTCCTCACCACCCCGGCCTACGAACTGGTGGGCTGAGGCATGGCGGTACCGGAATCATCACTCAGCGCTGCGGATCTGGCCAGGATCGATTCGCAGCTGGCGGCCACCGACCGGCTGCTGGAGCAGAATTACCCCGGCGACGACGGCTCGCGCCAGCCCGTCCACACTGTTTATGTCCCGGCGGACCGGTTCACGCCGTCGCTCGCCGCCGACTGGGGCGCCCAGGCGCTGTCGACGGCGGCCGCCCATGGCGGACTCGCCCGGGTCGGAGCGCTGCTGGGCCAGGACAGCGAACTGGCTGACGCTGTTGCGTCCCGGGTGGAGGCCAAACTCGGCAGCGAACCTATCGAGGACCTCCGGCTCGACTTCGAGGACGGCTTCGGGGACCGGGGCGACGACGCCGAGGACGCCGCCGCCGTTGCCGCCGCTTCCGCCGTGGCCGCCGCTGTTGCGGCCGGCTCCGCGCCGCCGTTCATCGGAATCCGCTTCAAATGCTTTGAGGCGCCCACGCGTGCCCGCGGCCTGCGGACCCTCGACCTGTTTGTGTCCGGCCTGGCCTCCGCCGGCGAGCTTCCGGAGGGCCTGGTCCTCACCCTGCCCAAGGTCACCACGGTGGCCCAGGTGCAGGCCATGGACTTCGCTGTCTCCCGGCTTGAGGAAGTCCATTCGCTGCCGGCAGGCCGGCTGCGTTTTGAGGTGCAGGTGGAAACACCGCAGCTGATCCTTGGCCCCGAGGGCAACTCCCCCGTGGCACAGCTCCCCCATGCTGTTCCCGGCCGTATCAGCGGGCTGCACTACGGGACGTACGACTACTCGGCGTCGCTGCAGATCTCGGCCGAATACCAGTCCATGGAGCATCCCGTGGCGGACTTCGCCAAGGAAGTCATGCAGCTTGCCGTGGCAGGCACCGGCATCCGGCTCTCGGACGGCTCCACCAACATTATCCCCGTGGGCGACAACGTAGAAAACGCCTGGCAGCTCCACGGCCGGCTGGTCCGGCGTTCCCTCGAGCGCGGCTTCTACCAGGGCTGGGACCTGCACCCGGCGCAGCTGCCCAGCCGGTTCGCTGCGACGTACGCGTTCTACCGCCAGGGGCTGCCCGCCGCGGCGGCCCGGCTGCGCAATTACGTTGAACGCACCGAGGGCGGGGTGATGGACGAGCCTGCCACGGCCCGTGCACTCGCCGCTTTCGTGCTGCGCGGCGTCCAGTGCGGAGCGGTGGGCGCCGACGAGGTGCTGGCGCTTGCCGGCGTCGGAATCCCCCACCTGACCGGCCTTGCGCACCCGCGGCTGGCCCACACCACTTCGAAGTAAGGATCCAATGATGGGCAAGTACTACTACCCCCAGGGCGGCCTGCCGCCGCAGACCCACCTCACCACGGAACGGGCCATCGTCACGGAGGCCTACACGGTCATCCCCAAAGGCGTCATGACCGATATCGTGACCAGCAACCTGCCTGGTTTCTCCAACACACGGTCCTGGATCATTGCCCGCCCGATCTCCGGCTTTGCCACCACGTTCTCGCAGCTGATCGTCGAGATCGGCCCGGGCGGCGGTGCTCCCAAGGCCGAGTTCGAGGCAGGCGTTGAAGGCGTTGTCTTCGTGACCAAGGGCAAGGTCAACCTGACCCTCGACGGTGAACTGCACCAGCTTGAGGAGGGTGGCTACGCCTACCTGGCGGCCGGTTCCACCTGGGGACTGGAAAACGTCTCGGACGACATCGTTTCCTTCCACTGGATCCGCAAGGCCTACGAGAGGCTCGAGGGTTACGAGGCCAAGTCCTTCGTTACCAGTGACGCGGAAGTCGAAGCCGGCGCGATGCCCGATACCGACGGCGTCTGGAAGACCACGCGCTTCGCGGACCCCAACGACCTGGCGCATGACATGCACGTGAACATCGTGACGTTCCAGCCGGGCGGTGTGATCCCGTTCCCGGAAACCCACGTCATGGAACACGGCCTGTACGTCCTGGAGGGCAAGGCCATGTACCTGCTCAACAACGACTGGGTGGAAGTGGAGGCGGGCGACTTCATGTGGCTGCGCGCCTTCTGCCCGCAGGCCTGCTACGCAGGCGGCCCTGGCCAGTTCCGCTACCTGCTGTATAAGGACGTCAACCGCCAGATCCGCCTGACGTAACTTGTTCGGTCTTTAACGCCGACGCCGGGATCGCCGGAAGCCTGCCAGTTCGCCGCAGGCTCCCTGTGTGTCAGGCTGTTGTGTGACAGGTTCCCTGTTGCTGGAGCCGGTGCTCAGGGCGGGGGGAAGGTCCGTCATGGATTTCGTTATGCCTGTTCGTGTTTCGAACCGGAAGCACTTCACTACCGACCAGAAGCACGCGATTCTGGA
>NZ_JBFTKK010000045.1:0-6869 GCF_056395905.1 Arthrobacter sp. 05T444 | reverse complement strand
ACTCCGAAGAGCACGAGCGACGACGGTCCGGCAATCCGGTTCAGACGGCGGTCCCGCGGATCCCGCAAAGGGTTCCCGCTCCTGCCCGCTGACCTTCTGCCGTTCAAAGTATCTGGCATGGTTGGTTTAGTGCCTTAGCTTTCAGTGGCGGATGCTGCCTGGCCGGCAAGCGCGGAAACAATCTCCTGGAGCTGGGCGACGCCTGCTGCACGCTCGGTGAGGTGCAGGCGCAGGACCGGGCGGCCGTGTTCGCTCAGGACTTGGGCGTCACCCGCGGCCTGTGCCGTAATGAGCTCCCCGAAGGTGAACGGGCGGTCGGGGATGGCCAGGTCCTGGCCGGACGCGGCCGTCACCTGCAGGAAAACGCCGATGGCGGGTCCGCCCTTGTGGAACTGTCCGGTGGAGTGCAGGAATCGCGGTCCCCAGCCGAAGGTGACCGGACGGCGGCTGACCTGCGCCAGTTCGTCGCGGATGCCCTCAAGCTGCGAAAACGCAAGGCGGTCAAAGTAGGCCTGGACACTGAGGTAACCGTTGGCGTCCAGCTTCGCGAGCAGGGCGGTGACCGCCTCCGCCCCCGTGGCGGCGTTGCCCAGCCAGTCCCCGCCGCGCACCTCGATGGCACCGTCGGTGAAGGCGGCCGGCGTCGGTTCCGGCTGAGCGTCCAGCAGGCCGCGGGCAGCCACCTTGGCGGCTTCCACGTCCGGCTGATCGAACGGGTTGATGCCCAAGAGGCGCCCGGCCACGGCGGTGGCGAACTCCCACACCATCATCTGGGTGGCAAGGCCGCCGGCAATGGCAACTTCGTTTTCACCGAGTTCGACGTCGGCATCCGCACCTACCAGCCGCACCACCAGGACGTCTTCGGCGCCGGAGGTGACCTCCGGGGCGGAGGGGCCGGCGACCACCGGCAGGACGCCGGTGCCGAGCTTGCCGGTGGATTCCGCGATGAGCTGCTCAGCCCAGTCGGCGAAGCCCACGATTCCGGAGCCGTCTTCGACGATGACAATCTTGTCCCGCAGCGGGTTGGTGCCGCCAAGCGCCGTTCCGAGCGCAAGGCCGATGTTCTCCGGGGCGTCCTCGTTGAGGATTTCTGCCGCTTCCTCGGCCTCGTCGAGGAAGGACTGGATGTCCACCCCTGCCAGACCGCACGGAACCAGCCCGAACGCGGTGAGGGCAGAGTAACGCCCGCCCACATTGGGATCCGCGTTGAAGATGGCCCGGTAGCCGGCCTCGCGGGAAGCCTTGTCCAGCGGCGATCCAGGATCGGTGACAATGATGATCCGGCTCTTGGCATCAATGCCGGCTTCGGTGAAGGCATGTTCAAAGATCCGCCGCTGCGAATCCGTTTCCAGGGTTGAACCCGACTTCGAGGAAACCACGATGGCGGTTTCGGAAAGGCGGTCCGCGAGGGCAGCACCGACCTGCTCGGGGTCGGTGCTGTCCAGCACGGTCAGCTCGACGCCGGCGGTACCGGCGATGACCTCGGGAGCGAGCGAGGAGCCACCCATTCCGCAAAGGACGATGCGGGTGACGCCTTCGGCCTTCAACGCATCGCGGAGTTCCAGGATGCCGTCCACGAGGGGCTGCGAGACGGTAGCCGCCTCGACCCAGCCCAGGCGGACCGATGACTCGGCTTCCGCATCGGGACCCCACAGGGTGTGGTCCTTCGCGAAGATCCGGGTGGCAATGCGGTCCTCCACCAGGGCGGGCAGGTGCTGCTCAAGGGCCTTCCGGGCTGCGCCGGTGGCGTCGTAGCTGAGAGTGTTCATTGTGGGTTAGGAAGCCTTCCGTGCGGTGGCGAGGGCGCCCTCAACGTCGGCCAGCAGTTCCTTCCAGCTGGCAACGAACTTGTCCAGGCCTTCGGATTCGAGCAGGGCCACGACGTCGTTGTAGGAGACACCGAGGGCCTCCAGGGCGTTCAGGGTGTCGTTGGCTTCGGCGTAGGTGCCGGTGACGGTGTCGCCGGTGACCACGCCGTGGTCGAACGTGGCGTCGAGGGTCTTCTCCGGCATGGTGTTCACGACACCCTGGGCCACGAGTTCCGTAACGTACAGGGTGTCCGGGTAGGCCGGGTCCTTCACGCCGGTGGAGGCCCACAGCGGACGCTGCGGCAGGGCGCCGGCTTCTGCCAGCACTGCCCAGCGCTCGGTGGAGAACTGCTCCTCGTAGACCTGGTAGGCCAGGCGGGCGTTGGCGACGCCGGCCTTGCCCTTGAGGGCCTTGGCCTCGTCGGTGCCGATGGCGTCGAGGCGCTTGTCGATTTCCGAGTCGACGCGGGAAACGAAGAACGAGGCAACCGAGTGGATCTTGGACAGGTCGTGGCCGTTGTCCTTGGCCTGCTCGAGGCCGGACTGGAAGGCGTTGATGACGGCGCGGTAGCGCTCCAGCGAGAAGATCAGGGTCACGTTGACGCTGATGCCCTCGGCCAGGGTGGCCGTGATGGCCTCCAGGCCCTCAAGGGTGGCCGGGATCTTGATGTGGACGTTGTCCTTGTTGACCTTCTTGTACAGGTGCTTCGCCTCGGCAATCGTGCCGGCGGTGTCCCAGGCGAGGCGGGGGTCCACCTCGATGGAAACGCGTCCGTCCACACCATTGGTCGCCGCGGCAACCGACGCGAACAGGTCGCAGGCGTCCGCGACGTCCGTGGTGGTGATTTCGAAGATGGTCTCTTCAATGCTGGCACCGGCCGCGGCCTGCTTGGCGATCGTGGCGTCGTAGTCGGTGCCGGCGGTGATGGCGGCGTGGAAGATGCTGGGGTTCGTGGTGACACCCACAACGTTCTTCTCTTCAATCAGCTTCTGCAGGGTGCCGGTCTTGAGGCGGCCGCGGGAGAGGTCATCGAGCCAGATGGAAACGCCGGCGTCGGAAAGCTGCTGCGTGGGAGTGGTAGTCATTGCAATCTCCTTGAAACTGTGGGGTGCTGTCAGGACTGGAGTTCGGCGATGGAATCCTTGGCGGCGGCGGCGACAGCCTCTGCCGTGATGCCGAATTCCTGGAAGAGTCGCTTGTAGTCTGCCGAAGCGCCGAAGTGCTCGAGGCTGATGGAGCGTCCGGCGTCGCCGACGAATTCCTTCCAGCCCAGGGCCAAGCCGGCTTCGACCGACACGCGGGCTTTGACCGCGGCGGGCAGGACTGCTGTGCGGTAAGCGGCGTCCTGCTTGTTGAACCACTCAACGCACGGCATGGAGACCACGCGGGTGGCGATGCCCTCGGCCTGGAGCGCCTCGCGGGCCTGGACGGCGAGCTGGACTTCCGAGCCGGTGCCGATCAGGATGACCTGCGCGTCAACGGTCTGTCCGTCCTTGGAGGCTTCGGCCAGGACGTAACCGCCCTTGGCAACGCCGGCGATGGAACCGAAGGTGTCGCCCTCGGCTTCGCCTTCGCCCCGCTCGTAGGTGGGGATGTTCTGGCGGGTGAGGACGATGCCGGCCGGGTTTTCGTGGTTCTCCAGCATGGCTTTCCAGGCTGCCGAAACTTCGTTGGCATCGCCGGGGCGCACCACGTCGAGGCCCGGGATGGCACGGAGGGATGCCAGCTGCTCCACCGGCTGGTGGGTGGGGCCGTCTTCGCCCAGGCCGATGGAGTCGTGCGTCCAGACGTACAGGGACGGCACGCCCATGAGCGCACCGAGGCGGATGGCCGGGCGCTGGTAGTCGGAGAAGATCAGGAACGTTCCGGAGAACGCCCGGGTCTTGCCGTGCAGGGCGATGCCGTTGACGATCGAGGCGGCAGCGTGCTCGCGGATGCCGAAGTGCAGGACGCGGCCGTACGGGTTTCCGGACCAGGCGTCGGTCTGCTTGGACGCGGGAACGAACGACGGCGAGCCTTCGATCGTGGTGTTGTTCGACTCTGCGAGGTCGGCGGAGCCGCCCCACAGTTCCGGCATGACCGGTCCGATGGCGTTCAGGACCTTGCCGGAGGCTGCGCGGGTGGAAACGTCCTTGCCGGCCGGGAAGACCGGCAGGGCTGCGTCCAGTTCGGTCGGAAGCTTGCGTGCTTCCACGCGCTCCAGGAGGGCGGCGGCTTCCGGGTTGGCGGACTGCCAGGCGCCGAAGGACTCTTCCCATTCCTTGCGTGCGTGGGCGCCGCGGTCCACGACGGCGCGGGCATGGGCCAGCACGTCCTCGTCCACGTCAAAGGACTTCTCGGGGTCGAACCCGAGGACTTCCTTCAGGGCAGCAACTTCCTCGGAACCCAGGGCGGAACCGTGGATCTTGCCGGTGTTCTGCTTCTTCGGTGCCGGGTAGCCGATGATGGTGCGCAGCGAAACGATGGAGGGCTTGGACGTCTCCGCCTTGGCAGCCACGAGGGCGGAGTACAGCTCCTGGACGTCTTCCTTGTACTCGCCGGTCTTGGTCCAGTCCACGCGCTGGACGTGCCAGCCGTACGCCTCGTAGCGCTTGAGGACGTCTTCGGTGAAGGCGATGTCGGTGTCATCTTCAATGGAGATGTGGTTCTCGTCGTAGATGACAACGAGGTTGCCGAGCTCTTGGTGGCCGGCGAGGGACGAAGCCTCGGAGGTGACACCCTCCTGCAGGTCGCCGTCGGAAGCGATGACCCAGATGGTGTGGTCGAACGGGCTGGTGCCGGCGGGAGCGTCGGCGTCGAACAGGCCGCGTTGGCGGCGCTGGGAGTAAGCGAAGCCCACCGAGGAGGCCAGGCCCTGGCCCAGCGGGCCGGTGGTGATTTCCACGCCGGCGGTGTGCTTGTACTCGGGGTGGCCGGGAGTCAGCGAACCCCAAGTACGCAGCGCCTGCAGGTCCTGCAGTTCCAGGCCGTAGCCGGAGAGGAACAGCTGGATGTACAGCGTCAGGGACGTGTGGCCGGGAGACAGGATGAACCTGTCCCGCCCGATCCAGTCCGGGTTCTTCGGGTCGTGGCGCATCATCTTCTGAAAGAGAAGGTATGCGGCCGGAGCCAGGCTCATTGCGGTGCCGGGGTGGCCATTGCCTACCTTCTCGACGGCGTCGGCGGCCAAGACACGTACGGTGTCAACCGCGCGCTGGTCCAAGCTGGTCCATGACAGTTCTTGCTCTTCCAAATGTGGCACGAAAACCGGGCCCCTCTCTGTGCTGACGGCGGGCGGTACGGACAGGTCGCAGGAGGGCACAGGTTGGTGCCCGCTGCATTTTGTCTACCAGCCGTTCACCATTGAAACGTTGATCTTCATTCAGTCACTGGACGGATTGGGAATGCGGTTTCTCACCGTCTCCCACCGCGCGCTGATCTGCAGACAGCTTAGCTCTATTCCACAGTTCGGGCAGCGGAAATCTCACTAAATGGACGCATTTTCTCTTTTGTGAATCACTGTTGGCGGGACTCGGCGGTGAGGCTGCGTTAATGTGCTCGAAGCAGGCTCGAAGGAATCATTTTCAGTGATTTGCCGAAATGGGGTGATGCCACGGACTGATGCGCGACCGCGGTATGATATCGGGAGGCCACCGGCGGACAGGCAGGGCCCGTGCAGCGGACTTCTTAGCCCGTCAACCGCCGTTGAGGGATCAATCCGGACTCAGGATTCGGGCAGATCAGCCAGACAACACAGCCAGACAGAACAGAGTGACTGCCAACGTGAGCACAACAGATACGCCGCTGACCTCGTCCCGGGTCCACGGAAGAGCCGGATTAGCCCGCAAGGCGAAGGCGTACTTCGCTCTCACCAAACCACGGGTCATTGAACTTCTGCTGGTCAGCACGCTTCCCACGATGATCTACGCTCAGCGTGGCTTTCCGTCCCTCGGCCTGATCCTTGCCACCCTGGTGGGCGGCGCGTTCGCGGCGGGCAGCGCGGGTGCCTTTAACTGCTACATCGACCGCGACATCGACAAACTGATGCACCGGACCGAAAAACGGCCGCTGGTCACCGGCGAAGTCACCCCGCGCGAAGCCCTGATCTTCGCCTGGCTCCTGGGCGCGGCAGCCATCGCCATTCTCTGGTTCGGCGCCAACCCGCTGTCGGCCTGGCTGGGGCTGGGCGCCATCGTGTTCTACGTCGTGATCTACACGATGATTCTGAAGCGGCGCACGGCGCAGAACATTGTCTGGGGCGGCGCGGCCGGTTGTTTCCCGGTGCTGATTGCATGGTCGGCGGTCACCAACACAGTTGAGTGGCCCGCCGTCGTGCTGTTCATGGTGATTTTCCTGTGGACGCCGCCGCACTACTGGCCGCTGTCCATGCGCTACGGCGAGGACTACCGGAATGCCAACGTCCCCATGCTGGGAGCCATCGCCGGCGCCCGGGTGGTCTCCGTGCAGGTTGTCCTCTACGCCTGGGCCATGGTGGCGTGTTCGCTGCTGATGGTTCCCGCCGGTGGCGCGGGCTGGGTCTACACCGTTACGGCCGTGGTGGCCGGGGCCTGGTTCCTGTACGAATCCCATGCCTTGTACAGCCGCGCGCAGGGCGGCGACCTCTCGGACAAGGGGGCCATGAAGGTCTTCCACGGTTCCATCAGCTACCTCACGCTCCTGTTCATCGCGCTGGCCGTCGACCCGTTCGTGGGCCCGGCCATCATGGGCTAACCGGGCAACACCGGCCGCCCCGGCAACACCCCCGCGCCATTCTGGCCCCCGGGACGCTCTCTCACTTGTCGCAACAGATTCGGCGACGCTCTCTCACTTGTCGCAACAGATTCGCCAACGCTCTCTCACTTGTCGCAACAGATTCGCCAACGCTCTCTCACTTGTCGCAACAGATTCGGCAACGCTCCTTCACATCATGTGGGGACTGTCCGATAAACGGTGTGTGGGTCCGGCCGGTTTTCATTAGTGAATGGTTCTTTCGAACCGGCCGGCGAAGGTAATCGCGAACGCGTTCAGCGCAGGCTTCCACCTCATCACCCAGCGTGCCCGACCGCCGCCGGTAGGATCAA
>NZ_JBFTKK010000044.1:0-7664 GCF_056395905.1 Arthrobacter sp. 05T444 | reverse complement strand
CGCCGACGCCGCCAGGCAACCCTCAACGCCTGCCACGCCCGGCATCCTCACCGCTACCGCAACAAACCCACCGCACCAGCCGCCCCGGCCCACGCCGGCATCAACTACAAAACCAACCAGCTGTCACAAACAGCTTGATTCATTCCGCTTCTACGGCGAACTCGCCCCGCAGAAGACCGAGAGCTGAGCGCAACCATGACAACGTCACCGCTCGACGCTCTTCCCAAGATAGGGGCGCCGGCCACGCGTGCCCGAACCGGGGCAGGTTTCACATCGCTGCAAAGTCTCGCCGGTGTCGCCCGGGCGGAACTGTCCAAACTTCATGGCGTGGGTCCGAAGGCGCTCCGGATCATCGAGGATGCGCTGGACGAGCACGGCCTCGCACTGAAGTAAAACGCCACTCCAGACTCTGGCGGAAGGCCATTCCCAGTCAGGAGTCCCATCGGATTGAGCGCCTTGAGGCACCCTCGTCACCGGCCTGGACCCCGTCCAGGCCGCCCGCATAGTCCTGCCAGTCCGGACATCTACACTGCGGACATCTACACTGCGGCGCAGCGCAGAGAACCCGCGGGACGCCAACTAGCGAACCGGAAGAGCCGACGACGGCGGGACCTCCCGCCGTCGTCCGCTTGCGTTTTGGCGCATAAGCGGCCGGAAGCGTTCGAACCGCTCACACATTAAAGCCCCAAGGATGAGGTACCGAGGCCTATTGGGCGGCGGGGAGGTCCTTGGTTGTGGGTCCCTGCAGGACCTGGCCGTCGGCGGCGAAGCGGGAACCGTGCAGCGGGCAGTCCCAGGTCTTCTCCGCGTCGTTCCAGCTGACGATCCCGCCCAAATGGGTGCAGACAGCTGAGAGACGGCAGGTCTTCCCGTTGACCGTGGACACGGCCACGGCCACGGGTTTGCGGTCGTGCCGGAGGATGGTGCCGGAGCCCTCGTCCGGGACCGTGTTATTTGTGTCGGGTTTTGCGGTCCTCAGCTTGGCCCAGCTGTCCGCCAGAGTCTTAGCGACGTCGGCGTTCAAGCTGATGGCGGCGGCAGCTCCAGCCGGTGAGGTTTTCCTGTGGTGGAGGGTGTCGGCCCAAGGGAGCTGGCCGCCGAGAATCTCTGCGCTGATAGCCAGGGAGGCGGCGATGCTGTTGCTCATGCCCCATTTGTTGTAGCCGGTGGCGAAGTAGATTTTCCCGCCGCCGCGGGGCAGTTTGCCGAAGAAGGGCATGAGGTTGGTCGCCTGGTAGTCCTCCCCCGACCACGAGTGGGTTACGTCGGCGCCCGGAAAGTGGCGTTTTCCCCAGTCCAAGAGCTCATCCAGACGGGCCTGGGGTGAGGGCTCCCTGCCGAAAATACAGGCCCCGGTCCAGGATGGGAATCCCCGTAGCCAGCACCACCAGTTTGGTGCGGATGGCGCCCGCGTTGGTCCTCACGATCCGGTGGCTCCCGCCAGCGACGTCCCGGACCCGCACTCCTTCGCTGAGGACGCCCCCGTGGGCCCGGAGATCGACGCACAGGCTCTCCAATACGTCCATGGGGTTGAATTGGGCCTGGCCGGGCAGGCGGATCGCCCGGCGCGTGCTGAAGGGAAGTCCGGTGTCGCCTGTTTCCTCTACGTCGAGGCCGGCTGCCTGACCCGCTGCAAGCTCGGACCGCACCTTTTCGTCGCCTTCGGCGGTCATGGCATAGGTGTAGGCGTCGCGGCGCTGGTAGGGGACTTCGTTGTCGTCCAGGTGGCGCAGCAGCCAGGCCTGCCCTTCCCTGTTGGCGTCGACGTACGCGTTGACCATCTCTTGGGAGTATTGACGGCGCAGTCCCGACAGGATGGTGCCCTGGAGCAGGGTCAGTTTGGCCGTGGTGTTGCCTGTCGTTCCTGCCCCGACTGTTCTTGCTTCGAGGACTGCTACTTTCATTCCCGACCTTGCCAGCAACACCGCGGTTGCCAGACCGGTGATGCCCGCGCCGACAACAACGGCGTCGTATTCTGCATTGGGAACGAAAGGATCAGATGTAAAGGAACGGGCCCGGTCCAGCCAAAGTGAAAGCATCGATGCACTCCCTGTCCGTCACGCGAGGTCAGACCTGTCCTGGCTCTGGTGGTCACAGCCTAGACACATTTCCCGCCTTACTGAAGGCCCAGATATGACGACAAATTTCAGCCCGCTGGACTACCCTCGGCATTCGCATACCTTGCGTATCGGGAGGACCCTTGGTCTGGCCTGGGGTCCTCCCGAAACTCCGGCAGCCCTTTCCGATCAGGCTGGTCAGCAGTTGGGTGAGTCGTATTCGTAGGCGCCTGAGTCAGCGTCTGCGGTTCCTCGGCAGTCCCCGTTCTGGGCCACCGGAGCACCGTCGAGGTCTGTCAGTGAGCTGCCCACGCCGGCGCGGTCGATGGCGGGGCTGGTGGCCGTCAGATGCAGGTCCGTGGGGGCGTTGACAAAGCCTGCCGGCGCCGTCGTGGAAGTGCTGTTCGGTGTGAAGTTCCGGGGTCCGTTGAAAACATTCTGGCGTTCGGTCCAGCCCGAGCCGTTGATCCACAGCGAGTTCTTGACGCCGACCAGGATGTTGCCCCGGATCACGGTGGTGGCCGGGCAGGAGGCGTGGCACACCATGGCCTGGGAGTCCGGGCCGGTCAGGTAGACGGTGTTGTGCTCGAAGACAGTGCCGTTGGTCGGTCCGAACGACGTGGTGGCCCCTCGGCCGATGAAGCCTTTCGCCTGTGCGCAGTTGGTGCCGCACGTGGAACGAACCAGGTTGTAGCGGTAGGTGTTGTTGTCCGCGGTTCCAGCGGATGACCGTCCAAGTTCGGAGAACGCGTTGTTGTCCACGGCGGTGTTGTGGTGGATGTTGTTACGGTTGCCGTTGAAGATTTCGATGGCCCCGCCGTCGAGCTTGAAGTCGAAGGATGCAGCCGCGGAACCGGAAACGGTATTGCCGGAGACCTCATTGTCATTGCCGTTGATCAATATGCCAAAGGCACCGGAATCGTCGCTGCAATTAACCGCCTGTGAAGTTCCGCAGTTCGTGCCGCGCGTGTTGACGTTCATGATGTTGTTGTTCGTCAGGGCATTTCCTGTGTACGTGCCGAAATCAGAGCCAGTGCTCACCTTCAGACCTGCTGCGTTGCTGGACGCGCTGGAATTCCGCACAGTGTCGTTGTCACCGACGACGCTGAAGCCGGCATAGCCGCAGGAAACCGCGCGCAGACCTTCCACAATAGTGAAATTGCCGTTGATGCGGAAACAGTTCCCGGATTTTCCTCCGGTTACTATCGGCTGGTTACCGGTGCCGTAGCTGTTCAGCGTGATCGGCGCTGTCGACGTGCCGCTTTGGGCGGTTACGACGCCTCCCGTAAAGGTGTCGCCGCGCCGAAAGCTGACTGTGTCTCCGGGCTTAAGGACGGCCTGGCTGACTTTGGTGAGGGACTTCCAGGGGGTCGTTGCGGATGTGCCTGTGTTGCTGTCGCTGCCGACTGCACTGACGAAGTAGGTTGTTCCGGCGGCGGATGCCGGCGAGGCGGCGCCAGCCATCATTCCACCGGCCAGAAGGAAGGGGATGAGTATCGTTGCGTGCAGAGGCTTGGCTTTCATGTGTCACCTAATGGATTTTGGGCCCGGGCTCGGCTCGGCGTCGTCAACGAGGCCGTGGGGAGCCCTCTGAGCGGGCCGGTGCGTGTGAGGACATCAGGAAGTGGACGGCGAGACTCTAAAACGTAGGCGTTGATCAACCGGGAAGCCGGCCGTTTTCGGTTGAAATGAGTTCCCCGCCTGGCGCCCGGGTTTGGGCTGGCGGTATGGAATGCAGCGAGTAATGCCGCTCAAGGGAACAACGAAGCGCGTTGAATTCCTTTATCAAGGCTTCTCCCCTTCAAGAAGTCGCTATTGGGTTCTACCCACCCGCCATGACGGACGGCACGCAATCGCCTTTGATTGGCGGACAAAAGAGACAGGCCTGGGTTTAGGTCTCAGGCAAAGCCAGCCTGTCCCTTCTGCCCTGCAGAAACATTGGAAATACCTTAGATGCCACCCCTTGAATGTGGGGTTCGTGCCCGGCGGCAGCCAGCGTATCGTCAAGGCCGGATCCGCGACGGCGAAGATCGACGTCCGCATCTCCTCCGATACTGAAGTGCAGGGCATCAATGCGGTGTTGGCCGGTTTGGCAGCGCACAGCACACCCGCCAGGTTGGAGGTGGGCGGCGAATGGAACGGTCCCGCCAAAGGCGAAGCCGACGCGTTGGCTGTGTGGATACGTTGGCTGTATAGGTGAACGCCGGAAGATGGGGCGCTCCTCGGGCTGAAAAGCAATGGGCCGCCCGCAGCAGTGGGCACGATCTGTGACACGGAACAGCCGGAAAGGGGCAGGAACAGCACTGTTCCTGCCCCCATCCGTCTGTTTCGCGGCCCCTCTGGCACGGATCGCAATGTGATCCCAATGCCCCGCGATAGTCCGGCCCCTTTGCGCGCTGACGAGCAGAAGGCCCCCAATGGAGAGGAATTGAAAGAACAATGAATTGATCAATTCCTCAATAATGAGTCTGTCGCGTGCTGGGCACATCGTCAAGAGCAGCAGTCACTCTGTTCCTTCGGTGGTAAGGGCGTCACTGGCAACCTGAGCGAGCGTCCGGCCCCGTTCGCGGGCGTCAGTCATAAGCATGGCAAGGGCCGCCTCGGAGCTACGGCCTGTCCGTAGTCTGACGGATTCCACAGCCTCTGCCACCAGGGCACGCCTTTCCAAGGACTGCTCCAGGACCGGAACGAACTCCTCCACCAGGGCACCGATGTCTGCGTTTTCTGCGTCTTGTCCAGCGGCCTCCGGGGCACTGATGCCGGCCAGCCCATCCGCCTCGGCAGCCGCACGCGCTGACAACACCGACTCGGCCGCTGAAAGCAACCGGGCGACCTCGGGAAAGGACAAGCCGTACAGCAGCCGCCCGCCCGAACGCTTCCCGGTCACCAGGTGCTGGGCACGGAGCTGGGTAAGGTGGCCGGCCAGATGCGACGGCTTCAATCCCGTGGCCGCGCACAAGTCGGGCACCGAGGCCGGGCCGGAGGCAAGCACGCCCAACACCCGGGCTCGGGCGGGATGGGCCAGCGCCTTGAACAACTCGGCCTCAGCAGCCGCGAGCGCACCCGCTGCCTGCGCCTGTCCTACCATCACGGCTCCTTACTGGCAGGCATACATGCTCTTAAGCCGATTATCCTCCCTGAGCATCTTGCCGGGCGCCGGACGCCGTGGTCAGTCCAAGGGCGCGCCCCTGCGGGGGCGGCAGAAACCACAGCCGGCGCAGTTCGCCGGGCGGCAACTGCCAACTCTCGCGTGGGCGGTTCACGTTGAATATAATTGTGGTGGAGAACTAGGCCCGCCCGCGAGGCGGGCACCTTGCCCTGCGCCGTCTGACGGCACAGCCTCAGCCCGTCGGCTAACCGGGGCGTTGGCCCCCTCGACTCAAGAGTGATCTCAACAAAACCGCCGTCAACCGGGCACCCGTCCAGCACGGCATACGCCCCACGGCGCGGCTACCGCGGACCTAAGAAAGGATCGCACCTGTGCCCGCCTTACCAGCCATCGTCGCCCGGCCCGGGGTCCTGCTCCTGAGACGGGGACGGCATCGCAGGCCTGCCCGCGTTCGGGCGTCCGCAATACCCAGTCGGAACCTCTGATGGACGCCGACCTGCCCCTTGCGGACGAGCTCGCCGCCCTCACCGCCCGGATCGCGGACCTGCTGCTGACTCACGACACCGTGAAGCAAGCCGTCCAGGCCCTCGCCCAGGCCCTCGTAGAAGCAATCCCCGGAACCGCCGGCGCCGGCATCACCCTGATGGATGCCCGGGGCCGGCGTACAAGCACGGCCTCCACAGATCCGGTGGTGCTGGACGCGGACCAATTGCAGTATGACCTCGGACAGGGGCCCTGCCTTACCGCCTGGGCCCAGCAGTCAACTATTACTGTCGAGGACACCCGCACGGAAACGCGCTGGCCCGCCTGGACCCGGGCCATCGCCCATTTGCCATTGCGCTCAGTCATCAGCTCCCCGCTGTCAACTCCCGACGGGGCAATCGGGGCGATGAAGGTATACTCCCCCATCCCAGGCGGGTTCGATTCCCGAGCCGTACGAGTGATCGAGCTGCTGACCCGCCCAGCTGCCCTGATGCTTGCCAACGCCCAGGCACGTGACTCGGCGCAGCGCTTGAGTGATGGGCTCATCCGGGCACTGGGAGACCGCGACGCGGTGAGGACAGCTACCGGCATCCTCATGGAGCGCTTCCGCCTGAGCCGGGATCAGGCCCTCGCCGCCCTCATCACAACTTCCCGAAAGCGGCACGAACCGCTGCACCAGCTCTCCCGGGAAATCGTCGCCGGCGCGCGGTTTTAGGACCGCCGGCCATTATCGCGTCGTTGCTGGTCCCGGCTATCCGCGGCCCCCAAGTCCCGGGGTCCGATAGGACCTGCACGTGACGGCAAACCAGGGGCGGCCGGCAGAGGTCCCGGTGGGAAGTGGGGTTATCAGAACCGAGAGCCCCGGCGATGATGACTCCAACCACGGTAGACAGCCTTCCGGAGGTCTGTACCGAAAATTTGCAATCTATATAGGAAGTGTACTTACTATTTGATGGTAACCATGCTTACTATTCAGGCGTGCTGGTTCATCAACAGCAGCTAACCCCTTAAAGGAAAGAGAGCAATGATGACCGAGAACCCATATGGCACCGGACCGGGCACAACTGGCCTAGGCACCACGGGCGCGGGCACTGCCGGCGCGCAGGGCGGTGCCTCCGGTAAGACAGAGGTGGCGAAGGAAGAGGCCGCGCAGGTGGCCGGACAGGCTGCCGGTGCCGCCCAGAACGTGGCGGAGACGGCCAAGGCCGAGGTTGCCAATGTCGCGTACGAAGCTAAGAACAGCGCCCGCGATCTTCTGCATCAGGCGAAGTCCGATCTGACCAGCCAGGCCGGCACCCAGCAGCAGAAGGCCGCCGAAGGCATCCGCACTATCTCCTCCCAGCTGCGAACCATGGCCGATGCGCCGGACCAGCAGGGCGTGGCCTCGGACCTCATCCGGCAGGCCGCAGAGCGCTCAGAATCCGTGGCGTCCTGGCTCGACAACCGGGACCCAGGCTCGCTGCTGGACGAGGCCAAGTCCTTCGCCCGCCGACGCCCGGGCACCTTCCTCCTCCTCGCCGCGGGCGCGGGCCTTCTGGCCGGACGCCTCGGCCGCAGCCTGCAGGCCGGCGCTCCCGCAACAGGAACGGCAGCGGGGACCACAACAGGCACCGTGCCGCCGCACCCCGTGCAGCCGCCGGTGACGGACAGCCTCGCGGCAGCGCCGGGCGCACCCTTGTATGACGCGCCGCGGGCAACACCGACAACCTACGCAGAAACGGTGTATGGCGAACCTGCCCGGCCGGGCTTCGAAGGCCAGGGTGCGGCAGGGGTTCCCCTGCGCGATCCTGATGACCCGTACGTAGAGGGTGGAGGTCGTCCCCTGTGAGCAGCCAGATACCCGATACACCTCCCACTGCCGCGCATGCCAAGGCGGATTCGACGTCCCTGGGAGATCTCCTGGGTGAAGTCACCCGGGACCTGTCCACCCTGATCAGGCAGGAAATAGAACTCGCCAAGGCCGAACTGAAGCAGTCCGGCACCCGGGCCGGCAAGGGCGGCGGCATGCTCGCCGG
>NZ_JBFTKK010000043.1:0-8188 GCF_056395905.1 Arthrobacter sp. 05T444 | reverse complement strand
GCCCTGAACGGGGTCACCGGCCTGCCCTTGCACGATCTGTCCTCGATGGCCGGCCGGCAAACACCCTTTGTCGCCCTGATCGTGCCGCTGCTGCTCGTCTTTATCGTGGACGGCAAGCGTGGCCTGAAGCAGACCTGGCCCGTGGCGCTAGTGGCCGGCGCGGTATTCGGCATCTTCCAGTTCATCACGTCCAACTACTTTGCCGTCGAACTGACTGACGTTGTGGCCGCCGTCGCAACGGTGGCCGCAGTGCTGCTGATGCTTCGTTTCTGGCAGCCCCGGCAGATCATCGAGATGTCCGGGCAAGGCAGCGAATCAGGCGAGCCCGGCGATGAGTTGTCATCCGGCCCGGCACAGTCCCGTCAGGCCTCGGCTCGCCGCTACGGCTCAGAGCGGGAACCGGCCTCCGCCTCCGTTACGGAGGCCGTTTCCGCGGCCGCGACCACGCGAGTCATGACGCCGACCAACGTACAGCGGCCCGCAGCGCGGGAAATTTGGATGGCCGTGGCGCCGTACCTGATCATCATGACTATTTTTTCCATCGCCCAGATTCCTCTCGTGAAGAACTGGCTGAGCGTGGTGGGAAGCGTGAGCTTTGCATGGCCGGGCCTGGACGTTGTCGATGCAGACGGGAAGCATGTTGCCGCGCAGAAGTTCAAGTTCGACCACCTTAAGGCCACCGGTACGCTTCTGCTGATCTCTGGCATCATCACCATGGCCCTGTACCGCATTCCGGCAATCAGTGGACTCCGGATTTACTGGGAAACTCTCAAACAATTGCGCTGGACCATCATCACCGTGACCGCCGTCCTCGCCCTGTCCTTCGTCATGAACCTGTCCGGACAGACAACGTCCCTCGGTCTGGCACTCGCCTCGGCCGGAGGCTTCTTTGCTGTGCTCTCCCCGGTGATCGGCTGGATCGGAGTCGCGCTCACCGGCTCTGACACCTCCTCCAACTCCCTGTTCGGCCAACTCCAGGTTGCCGCAGCCGAACAAACAGGCTTGCCTCCGGTTCTCATGGCAGCAGCAAACTCCTCCGCCGGCGTAATGGGCAAGATGCTGTCCCTGCAAAACTTGGCAGTAGCCTCGGCTGCCGTGGGCCTTGAAGGAGCCGAAAGCACGCTGTTCCGGAAGCTTCTGGGCTGGAGCCTTGCGCTCCTGGCCGTAATGATCGTCCTGGTCCTGCTGCAGTCAACTCCGGTGCTGGGCTGGATGGTTCCCTAAACCCCACATCATCAAAACGAACATCGCACTGGGGTACGGTTTCGTCCAATCCCTGGGCCCCAAGAAAACAAAGAGGTTTCCTTTCCATGAGCACAACAACAGCCCTCACAGCGTCCTTGGCTCTCCTGAACGCCAGCGCACACTCGTCGATTGACTTGGACGAACGCGTCCGGGTAAGCACGGACCGATCCGGCTACATCCCGCCCAGCCTCCCGGACGGCGTCGTGTACGCCACCAGCACGGAGGAAGTGGTTGCCACCATGAAACTCGCGGCGGCACACAACGTTCCGGTGGTTCCCCGCGGTGCCGGGACAGGACTGGCGGCGGGAGCTTCGGCCCACGCGGGCGAAGTGGTCCTTGACCTGGCCCGGATGAACAAGATCCTCCACATCGACCCGGTGGAGCAGCTGGCGGTGGTGGAACCTGGCGTTCTCAACGCCGAAGTGAACGCCGCAGCGGGGGCCCACGGCCTTTTCTATGCACCGGATCCCGCGAGTACGGCAATTTGTTCCATCGGTGGCAACATCGCCACCAACGCCGGCGGAATGTGGTGCGCAAAATACGGCGTTACACGGGAATCCGTCCTGGCGCTCCAAGTTGTCCTGCCCGACGGCCGGGTGCTGCGCACGGGAAGGAACACTATTAAGGGAGTTACAGGGTATGACCTGAACGCCCTGATGATCGGTTCTGAGGGAACGCTGGGCGTCGTGGTGGAAGCCACGCTGCGCCTCCGGCCCCGGCCCATCCGGACCGCTACCGTCGCCGCCTATTTCCCGGATGTCGACGCCGCCGCCCTGGCTGCATCCGCCATCATCGCAGCCCGGCTGCAGCCCTCGGTGCTGGAACTCATGGACGGCCCCACACTGGAAGCTGTGGACGCGGCGCACGGCACCGACCATCGCTCAAAGGGCGGTGCCTTCCTGTTGGCCCAGACCGACGGGTACGGCGCGTTCCTGGAACAGGACGTCCTGCTTAAGGCTATCGAGCCTTTCGCCAGTTACATCGAGAAGGCCGTTGATCCTGCGGCCGCGGATGCGCTGGTGGCCACACGAAGGGAAGCGATCCCGTCGCTTGAGCGGCTTGGACGTGTCTCGATCTGCGACATCGGCGTGCCGCGGAACCAGTTGGCAGCAGTCTTCGCGGGGCTGGAAGACATTTCCCGAAAAACGGGCGTCCGGATTTTCAACGTTGCCCACGCAGCGGACGGCAACCTTCACCCGATGATCGTCGTCGAACCCGACGAATCCATCACCGAAGGGCCCGCCAAGAAGGCCCTCGGCGACATGTTCTACCTGGCCCAGCGCCTTGGTGGCACGCTCACGGGTGAACACGGCGTCGGGCTGCTGAAGCTAGACTGGCTTGAAGACGAGCTGGGCAGCGTGTCGCTGGAACTTCAGCGGTCGATCCGCAATGTGTTCGATCCGCAGGGAATTCTGAACCCGGGTAAAGCCATCTAACCGGACTACACAGTCCCTCTACAGGCTTGGGTTAAGGAAAGGGATAGCGGCCGCTTACAGGTTCTGTTATCCCTTTCCTTTCCTGACCTCTTGGACAGTACCGTCGCTGATGCTTTTCCTGGTAGGGGAAAATGAAGCATGACCGATTTAGCACCTTCCTCACCGAAGCGGACATACGATGCACTCCTGCAGGATGTTGAGGAGGGGTTGCGCTCCGGACGCTTCAAAACCGGGGACCAATTGCCCGGGGAGCGCATACTGGCCGAAACATACGGTATATCCAGGGCATCAGTGCGAGAAGCAATGCGAATCCTGGATGTTGTGGGTGTCATCCGCAGCCCGAGCGGGGCGGGCCCCAAATCCGGCGCCGTCTTCGTCTCTGAACCTTCGGCAGGGCTCGCCTCCACACTTCGCCTCCATATCGCCAGCAACCGACTTGCCGTCAAAGACATCGTCGAAACCCGAATTCTCCTCGAAACATGGGCTGCCGAGGCGGCTGTTCAACATGACGATCCACAGGGCATCCAGCGAGCCAGGGAGCTTCTTATGGCCATGGATGCTCCAGACATCGATTACGAAACATTCCATAATTTGGACGCCCAGTTCCATCTGGCTCTCAGCGCGTTAGCTGGCAATACGGTCATCGATACGGTCATGGACTCCCTTAGCGGCTCCGTCCGTGGCTACATCAAGGACGCCCTAGTTTCTCTCGGACAATGGCCGGTCGTCCTCGCGGAGCTTAGGGCTCATCACCACGCAATCTTTGCTGCCGTTGAAGACAAGAACGGCGGCCTTGCAGCTGACCTGCTCCGGAAGCATATCGAGTGGCTGTACGACCAGACCACAAACGCACAGTCCGTAGCGCCCAATCCCCCTGGGCCTGGACGGACGAACATTCTGGCAAGTCCGGCCCAAGCTTAATCGGTTACAAGGCTGAACCGCAGGGCGGCGTTCTGCCCCTATTCGCCGCCCACGGCAGGCACGAGCGTGGAAGAAGCTCCACTCGAAATTACGCAGGCCAGCCCCGGTGCGACGGAAAGAGGTCCTCAATCATTTATTTCGGGACAGGGGCTCTCGATGCCCGGCTAGACAAGCGAAGAGACTGCCCGAAGCCAACAACTCCCGGGCCAGCACCTCCACACCCCAATTACCCGGGTTGCGCGGCCCGCCGCTTTGGGGGACCCCCGTCGGGGCGGCAAAGCACAGGTGGGTTGGCACCAGTCCGACTGGACACTAAACGACGGCGGGCGCCCAAGGAGAGCTAGATCGACATAATCATGGCTATCGACCATGCGGTACTGCGGGTTTGTGCCGAACCCTACGCCTTCCATTCTTCCGGTAAAGATGAGGTCCTGGTAGAGCTGGACGATGGAGGACGGCTGGTGAATTAGATAGAGAGGTTGAACGCGCGGTTCTGGTGGTTCCCTGCTGATAGGTGATGGTCACGAGAGCCGGTCATGAACAGGTTGCCGGATTTGGTCACCTCGTCACTTCCTCCAGCAGTTCCAGGACGTGCCGGTAGTCGGCGCCCGTTGCCCTGGTCATCCCCAGTTCGCAGGTGCGGTTGCATGATGCATGCGCTGACGCACCGATTTGCCCGACCTCTTCCCCCTGCTTGCGGGTGGCGGATGCCGTGAGCTCGGGGTGGAGCATGCCGCGATCCCCGGCGAACGCGCAGCAGCCCCAGTTCACCGGAACATCCACCTTGTCCGCCACCGCCTTGGCCACTGCGTCCAGGGAACCGTTGATCCCCATGCGGGTTGAGGAGCAGGTGGGGTGCAGGGCCAGGGAATCGAGCTTCTCGTGGTCCGGAAGCTTGGGCAGGATGTGCTCGGCGGCGAAGTCCACGGCATCGACGATCCTCAGCGGACGCTGGCCCAACAGGGGGACGTCCGATTCAACTGCCTGCCGAAGCCCCTCGGTGCAGGAGGAGGCGTCGCAGATGATGCTGAGCTCGCCGTCGCGGGTGGCTTCGCGGAGCGCGGCCAGGGTTTTCTCCCGCATCGTCATTTGGCCGGTAACCATGCCCTTGGAGGACCAGGGGGTTCCGCAGCAGAGGCCGTCGATGCCGTCCGGCACCAGGAGCGTGACCCCTGCACGCCCGCAGAGCTTCTCGAAGCTGTACTGCACTCCGCGGTCGGCAGAACCGGGCTTACCCGCGCCGGCCGGCCCGAACATCGTCCCCACGCACGCGGGGAAGTAGACGGCGTCCGGCGCCCTGTCCGGCATCGGACGTTTCCTGATGGAACCGCCGCCCGGCAGCTCCGGTGAGTACAGCGGTACGGTGTCCGTTCCCAGGACCGCCCGGGCCGCCTTGTTGGGGGGAGCCACCGCCGCAGCAGGTAGCTTGTTCACAACGGTGAGGGCCAGCGAAGCGCCACGCGTGACACCTTCCCAGTGCTTGGCCGCGGCGTTCCACGCGCCGTTGGCCACGGGGCCGGCGTCGGAGCGCCGGATCCTTTTGACCAGCAGGCCGGTGTTGATCTCTACGGGACAGGCCGTCTGGCACATGCCGTCCACGGCGCAGGTCTGCACGGACTCGTAGTCATAGTCCTTTTCCAGTTGCTTCACTAGCGCTGTGTCGCCGGCCAGGCGCGCGGATTCGATCGCGCGCAGGGTCACGATGCGTTGTCGCGGCGTCAGGGTGAGGTCCTTGCTGGGGCACACCGGTTCGCAGTAGCCGCAGGAAACGCAGCGGTCTACTTCTTCGGCAACGGGGGGCGCCGTCTTGATGTGGCGCAGGTGCGCCTGTGGATCGTCGTCCATCAGGACGCCGGGGTTCAGCGTTCCGGCGGGATCGAACAGCCGTTTGATCCTGCGCATGACACCGTACAGTTCGTCCCCGTACTGCCGCCGCACATATGGCGCCATGACCCGGCCGGTGCCGTGCTCGGCCTTGAGCGAGCCGCCCTCGCCCAGAACCAGGTCCACCATGTCCTCCGTGAACGAGCTGTACCTGTCCAGTTCGTCGGCCGTGGTGAACCCGTCCGTGAGCATGAAGTGGACGTTGCCGTCCTTCGCGTGCCCGAAGATCACGCTGTTGCTGTAGCTGTACTTCTCGAACAGTCCGATCAGTTCTTTGCACGTCCGGCCCAGCACGGGAACCGGAACCACGATGTCCTCCAGCAGGGCTGTGGTGCCCTGCGGACGGGCGCCGGCCACCGAGGCGAACAAGCCCTTGCGGAGGTGCCACAGGCCTGCACGCGCGGAGGCATCATTGGTGAATTGAGCACCGGCGGCCAGGCTCAAGCTGGGCAGAATGTTTTCGCCGCCGCGCTGCAGGACTGCCAGTTCGTCCGGCCCTTCAGCCGAGTATTCCACCAGCAGCGCTGCGTGGTCACGGACCATCAGGTCCTGCACGACGGCGGGGGTCCCCTTCAGTGTCTGGCCCACCTTGAGGGACAGGGCATCCATGAGTTCCAAGGTCGCCGCGCCGGTCGCTACCAGGGCCGGCAGGGCGGCGTTGGCTGTCTGCAAGTCGGGGAAGACGAGCAGGCCAGTCGCGGCGTGCTGCAGCCGTGGGATGGTGCGGAAGACCGCCTCCGCCACGAAGCCGAGTGTGCCTTCGCTGCCGACGATCAGGTGGGCCATTATGTCCACCGGGCTCCTGTAGTCCAGCAGGGAGTTCAGGCCGTAGCCCATGGTGTTCTTCATGGAAAACTGCTGCCGTATCCGGCGCACCGAATCGCTGTTGCCGCGCACACGGGCGGCAAGCTGCGACAGGCCTCCGTAAAGGTCCGGCTCCAGCGTCCGGAGCTTTTCGTCCGCGTCCGGCGCTCCGGTGTCGATGACGGTTCCGGAGGGCAGCACCACGGTAAGGGACTCAAGCGTTTTGTAGGCATTGTCCACGGTGCCGCAGTTCATGCCGGAGGAGTTATTGGCCACCACCCCGCCGATGGTGCACGCCGCCTCGCTGGCGGGATCCGGGCCGAACTTCCGCCCGTACGGTGCCAGCCGCGCATTCAGCGCCCGCACGGTGACGCCGGGCTGCACGCGGACCCGGGCGCCGCCGTCGAGCACTTCAACTTCCCTGAAATTGCGCCGCACGTCCACCAGGACTCCGTCGGTGACTGCCTGGCCGCTCAGGCTGGTTCCGCCGGAGCGGAAAGTCAGCGGAACGCCCTGTGCGGCACTGGCCTGCAGGAGGCTTCCAACTTCTGCCGCGTTCCCTGCCATCACGACGGCCTGCGGGATGAGCAGGAAGTGCGAGGCGTCGTGGGCGTTGGCGTGCAGGTCGATTGCGCGGGTCTTCACTTGGGCGGGATCGGCAACGGCCTGCCGGAACTCTGCCAATTTGAGGTTGGGCATCAGGGAACCATCCAGCCAAGCACGGGTGTGGACTGCAGGAAGATCAGGAGCGTGATGAGGGCCAGGAGGCCCACGCTCCAGCCAATCAGCTTCCTGAACAGGGTGCCTTCCGCTCCGTCCAGGCCCACTGCAGCGGAGGCCACGGCGAGGTTCTGCAGTGACAGCATCTTGCCCATGACGCCGGCTGACGAGTTGGAAGCTGCCATCAGGACGGGCGAAAGTCCGGTCTGTCCTGCGGCGGTAGCCTGCATCTGTCCGAACAGCGAGTTGGAGGAGGTGTCCGAGCCGGTCAGGGCAACACCGATCCAGCCGATCAGAGGCGAGAGGAGCGCGAAGAGGCCGCCCGCCGAGGCGAGGGCGAAGCCGAGCGTGGTGGTCTGGCCGGACAGGTTCATCACGAAGGACAGGCCCAGCACCGCAGTAACGGTGACAATCGTCCAGCGAAGCTGCACCAGGGTCTCGCGGTAGATGCGCAGCCCGTTACCTGCCCTGATCCGGTAGAGGGCCATGGTGATGATGCCCGAGAGCAGGAGCAGGGTTCCGGTGGACTTCAGGTGGTCGAGCTTGAACTTGGTTGCCGCCACTTGCTTGCCGGCTGAATCGGTGATGTCCAGGCCGGGCCAGTGGAATGTCACGGCGCCCACCTGGCCCAGCCAGGCCTTGATGAAGGGGATCTGCGCGACGGAGAAGATGGCGATGATGATCAGGTAGGGGGCGATAGCCAGCCAGATCTCCCGCGGCTCCGGGCGGGTGCGGGTGGGGACGATGTCCGGACCTGCTTCCGGCGTTGCGGGCTGGCTCGCGCCCTGCCGGAATGCGCGGTCTTGCGAGGCGGAACCGGACTTCTCGGCTCCGCTGCTGTGGGCCATGACAGGCACAGTATCCGCTTGCAGGGAGTCGCCGACGCCGATGGTTTCCTTAGGCTGCCAGGCCCTAAGCATCAGGAGCACTGCGGCCACGGCGACCACGGCGGCCACGACGTCAGTCAGTTCCACGGCCAAGTAGTTTGAGGTGACGAACTGAGCGATGGCGAAGGCGACGCCGGCGACCAGCGCCACGGGCCAGGTCTGCTTCAGGCCACGCTTGCCGTCCACGATAAAGACGAGCAGCAGCGGCACGATCAGGGCGACAAAGGGTGTTTGCCGGCCGGCCATCGAGGACAGATCGTGCAAGGGCAGGCCGGTGACCCCGTTCAGGGC
>NZ_JBFTKK010000042.1:0-13191 GCF_056395905.1 Arthrobacter sp. 05T444 | reverse complement strand
TCCAGAATCGCGTGCTTCTGGTCGGTAGTGAAGTGCTTCCGGTTCGAAACACGAACAGGCATAACGAAATCCATGACGGACCTTCCCCCCGCCCTGAGCACCGGCTCCAGCAACAGGGAACCTGTCACACAACAGCCTGACACACAGGGGAAGTAGGATGCTGTCACTCCGCCGTCCATGAGGAAGTCGCTGCCGGTGATGAACGCGCCGTCCTGGCCCATGAGGAGAGCGCCCACCGTGCCGACCTCGTCCGGAGTGCCGCCGCGCCCTGCCGGGGACAACCCGATCATGCGGCGGTATCCCTCGCCTCGGGGGCCGGTCAGTTCATCTTTGGCCAGCGGGGTGAAGATGATGCCGGGGCTGATCGTGTTGATCCGCGCGCCGCGTTTGCCCCATCGGACGGCCTCGGCCATCACGCGGAGCGAGTTGCCGCGCTTGGCCAGCTGGTAAGCGTGAAGGGAGTCTGTGACTTGGTCCGGCTGAAGCATCGGGAGCGCCAACAGTTCGTCGGCCGGCGTGGTCGCGAGAGCTGTATTTTCCTCGGGAGTCAGGGCACCCAGGCGGTGCCCTGACTGCGAAGCGATGACCACGCCGGCGCCGCCGGGGGCGATGACGTTCCCGAATTCCTCAAGCAGCACGGCAGTCCCGTACAGGTCCACGGCCAGGATGGTCGCCGGCGACGCTTGGCTGGGAGAGACACCCGCGGCGTGTATGACGCCGGTGACGTCGCCCAACGCCGTGGCCGCCTCGACGAGGGTATGAATGGACTGGCGCGAGGACACGTCGACAATCATTGTGCTGACCTCGAAACCGGCGTTGCTCAGCACCTCGGCCGCCGCGTCGGCGTTGCCCTGATTCAGGTCCGCCAACACAACCTGCTTGCCCGCGCTGACGCGCCGGGCGATTGCCTGGCCGATCGAGCCGGCTCCGATGACAACAATGACGTCGCCCATGATGGTCTCCTGTTCCTTGGTACTTCATCCACCCTAGAAGCCTTCAACCAGGGACGGGAGGCACTGTGAGTACCTGTATCAACAGTCCCTTCCACCTTGGGATCGTCTCCTGTTGTATGGATGTGAACCTCAGCGAGCCCTTTCCTGGGCCGCCAACAACCTAGGAGCAACAATGACCACTCGCCCCAGCACCGTGCTGGTAGTCGGCGCGACCGGCAGCATCGGCCGGCTCGTCGTCGAGGAAGCGATCCGGCAGGGGCACACCACCCGGGCCCTGGTGCGCAACCCTGACAAGGCCCGGCGGCTGCCCAAGGAAGCGGAGGTCGTCGTCGGGGACGTTACCCGGCCCGAGACGCTGGCCGGCGCCGTGGAGGGGGTCGACGCCGTCGTCTTCACCCTCGGCTCGGACGGCGCCGGCAAGGTCGGTGCCGAGACTGTGGACTACGGCGGGGTACGCAACGTTCTGGCAGCCCTGGGCAATCGGACAGTCCGGTTAGCCCTAATGACCTCTATCGGCGTCACCAACCGCACCGGAGCCTACAACCGGTCCACCGAGGCCCACGACTGGAAGCGGCGTTCCGAACGGCTCGTCCGTGCCACCGGCCTGCCGTACACGATCGTGCGGCCTGGCTGGTTCGACTACAACGGGCCCGACGAACACCGGCTCGTCCTGCTCCAGGGCGACACCCGTCAGGCCGGGGACTCCAGCGACGGCGTCATTGCCCGGCGCCAGATTGCCCAGGTCCTGGTCCGCAGCCTCAACTCACCGGGCGCGGAGCGCAAAACCTTCGAGCTCGTTGCAACCGCTGGCACCGCGCCCGCGGACTTCGAGGCCCTGTTCGCCCCCCTCGCAGCGGATCCCACCGGCGGACTCGACGGCGTGCACGATCAGCCGAACATGCCGCTGGACGGCGAGCAGCAACACGTGCGTGAGGAGCTGCGCGTACTCACGCGCTGACGCCCTGCCCCCTGGCGGTCCCAGCACCGCCCGCCCCAGCTCCGATTCTGGAGAAACGAAAGGAAACACAATGCGAGCAACCATCATGTACGCAGCCGGAGACGTGCGCGTGGAGAACGTGCCGACCCCGTCATCCAGGATCCGACCGACGCGATCGTGCGCATCGTGAATTCGTGTATCTGCGGATCGGACCTGCATCCCTACCACGGCATGCCTGCCTCCGAGCAGGGTAGCCCGATGGGGCACGAGTTCATCGGCGTCGTCGAGGAGACGGGCAGGGACGTGTCCAGGCTGAAGAAGGGCGACTTCGTCATCGCCCCGTTCGCCTGGTCCGACGGGACCTGCGATTTCTGCCGCGAGGGCCTGCAGACCTCCTGCCGCCACGGCGGGTTCTGGGCCGCCGGCGGCATCGGCGGCGCCCAGGCCGAAGCCATCCGCGTCCCGTTCGCTGACGGCACGCTGGTCAAGGCACCGGTCGACGAGGATTCCGCGCTGCTGCCCTCCCTGCTGACCCTCTCCGATGTGTACGGCACCGGCTACCACGCCGCCATTAAGGCCGGAGTGAACGAGCGGACAACCGTCACGGTCATCGGTGACGGCGCTGTCGGCCTGATGGCGGTGCTGTCGGCCAAGCAACTGGGTGCCGAGCAGATTATTCTGATGGGCCGGCACAAGGCCCGCACCGACCTGGGCATCGAATACGGGGCCACCGACGTCGTCGCCGAGCGCGGCGAGGAAGGCATTGCCAGGGTCCGTGAGCTAGCCGGTGGCGACGGCACCCATACGGTGCTCGAGTGCGTAGGACACCGGCCGGCGTACGACCAGGCACTCGGCGTGATCCGTCCGGGCGGTGTCATCAGCCGCGTCGGCGTGCCGCAGTACGAGGATGCCCCGATCGGATTCGGCAGCATGTTCGGCCCGAACGTCACCCTCACCGGCGGCCCGGCCCCCGTCCGCGCCTACATTGAAGCCCTGCTGCCCGGTGTCCTCGACGGCACCGTGAACCCTGGCAAGGTCTTCGACCGCAGCATCAGCCTCGACGACGTGCCCGACGGCTACCGCGCCATGGACAACCGCGAATCCCTCAAGGTCCTCGTCCGCCCCTAGCGCACGTCGCCCCCACTGCTATCCCCCACGAAAGGAAGACCTCATGGCTACATGGCTCATCACAGGATGCTCGACCGGACTCGGCCGGGCTGTCGCTCAGGCAGTGCTCGCCCACGGCGACAACGCGGTCGTCACAGCACGGAACGTCACCACGGTTGACGATCTCGCGGCCGCCTTCCCCGACACGGCACTGGCCCTGCCCCTCGACGTCACCGACCGGGCACAGATCAGCTCGGTGGTGCAGCAGGCCCGGACGCGCTTCGGGGGCATCGACGTGCTCATTAACAATGCCGGCTACGGCTACCGCGCCGCGGTGGAGGAAGCGGACGACGCCGACATTCGGCAACTGTTCGACACTAACGTTTTCGGCGCAGTGGACATGATCAAAGCGGTCCTCCCGGACATGCGCGCGAAAAGGGCTGGGTCCATCCTGAACATCTCCTCCATCGGAGCGCGCATCTCACCGGCCGGCTCCGGATACTACTCGGCAACAAAGTCGGCCCTGGAGGGCCTGTCCGGATCCCTGCACAAGGAACTGCAGCCGCTGGGCATCAAGGTCACCGTCATCGAGCCCGGCGCGTTCCGCACGGACTTCGCCGGCCGCTCACTCACGCAGTCAGCGACGGCGATCGAGGACTACGCAGAGACGGCCGGGAAACGGCGCAAGGAGAACGACACGATCCACGGCACCCAGCCGGGCGACCCAGCCAAGGCGGCAGAAGCGATCCTGGCGGTCGTCAACAGTGCGAACCCGCCGTCGCTGATAGTGCTCGGCAAAGACGCTTTCGACGCATTTGCCGCCGTAGCCCAGGCAGAGCGCGCCGAGCTTGACCAATGGCGGGACCTCAGCCTCAGCACAGGCGTCGAGGGCTGAGGTACGGGCTGCGGCGGGTCAGCTACGTAAACCGCAGCTCAGAGTTCGATGGCCCAGCCTTCTTGGTAGTCACGGTGGTCTCTGTAGGGGGCTGCCATACACATCAGGACGTATTCGCTGGTGCCGTCGACTTCGCTGCGGATGTCGGTGACGAGCGGGACGTTGGCCAGCATCTGTCGTTTCGCGGCGCATTCAGCGAGGATGCGGCCGGGGTTGAACCATGCGATGTAGACCCGGTCTGTGGCTTTGCATTCGAGGTGACCGGGTGCGTGGTCGGCGCGAGCGTCGAGCACGATTCGTTCGTTGGCGGAGTAGAGGGCTGCGGTGTCGCTCCCGGGTCTACCAAACCATTCCCAGGGCGCAGGTGAGGCGGCCAGCGCGATGGCTTCGTCTTCGGCGATCCGGGCTTCGAGGAAGGCGATGATGTCCATGCCCCAATCCTGCCATCCTGCGGGCACCATTTCTGATGCCCATCACGCCCGTTATCCGCCGGCGGGTTGGAACAATTCGACCACGTTGCCGGACGGATCTTCCCTCAGGATCTGCTGACCGCCCGGACCCTTGACGATGTCGTTCCGGAACGCGAGGCCCGCAGCGCGAAGCCGGTCCACTTCGGCCGCGATATCGCTCACGATCAGGTGGATGCGGTTCCATCCCCCCGGGGCAGGCACCGTGCCATCCGGCATTGACCGCCCTGCCGAGCTGGTTGGCCCGCTCAGCAGGAGCCGCAGCCGGCCGCGTACGACGTCGGCGAATGCCGGTGCGGCCCTCATCCTGAGTGTGAATCCGAGGTGCTTTGTGTAGAAGTCGATTGCCGCGTCGACGTCGTCCACCATGTATCGGACGCTGACCATGTCCGTAAGGTCGCTGGGCATGTCTAGATCCTCTGAACTCGTTTGGGAGTACTCGATTGCGTAAAGCAGGAACTGGATTCGCGTGTTCAGTTCGTCCGCCGTGCGGACGAACACCGGGTAATTGTCCTGGTCGGCAGCCCCTTCGGCCGCCGGGTCGGGGATGCTCCAGTGCACCCTCGCAGGCGGCCCCGGGAAATCGGGGCATACCTCCCGTACGCGGTCGCAAAGGCTGATCACATAGTCGAACCGGTGCTCTGCGAACTCACTCAGATGCTTGGAGCGGGCGCCGCTAATGTCAATGCCGCGCTCACGCATCACGCGTACGGCGTTGGGGTGCAGGTCCTTGGGGTGACTGCCCGCACTGACGGCTTCGATTTGGGAGCCGCCGAGGCTGGCCAAGATCGCCTCGGCCATCTGGGATCGGGCGCTGTTTCCCGTACACAGGAACAACACACGAACGCGTGGCTGAACCGGCTGAAGGCCAGGACCGCCCGCGGGCGGTGTCAGCACAGCGGGAACCAGCCGTAGGCCGGGGTGAAGCGCCGCACCGGCTTCGGCGAGCCGTTCGCGATACAAAGCCAGGTTGAGGCTGCAGTACGTGTCACGTCCGTCGGCCGAGCTGCGCCGCATGGTCAATCAATATATTTTGATTGATTTGCACCGATTTGATGCCGGCCGGTAGGCGCTATGGGGAGAGGCACCAAACGCAGGACGACGACGGTAGGACATCCCGCCGTCGTCCACTTTGCATGCGGTTCTGAGCCCTGTTCGTCGGAAGCGCCCCGGGGTTACGATGCCGTGTGACCTTCACCCACGGCTACGCGGACAACGACGGCCTTCTCATGTACTACGAGGTCCACGGCCGGGTGGTGCCCGGCCAGCCGCCGCTGCTCCTCATCCCGGGAGGCGGCTCCACCATCGGCACCAACTTCAGCGAACTCATCCCGCTGCTGGCCGAACAGCGCCAGGTGATTGCCGTTGAGGAGGAGGGCCATGGCCGCACCCAGCCGACCCGCCGCCCCCTCACCGCCGGGAACTCCGCCGGCGACATCCTCGCCGTTTTGGAGCAGCTCAACGTGGAAACCGTGGATGTGCTGGGATTCAGCGCCGGCGGCCACACCGCCATCGCGCTGGCACTAGGGCATCCCGCCGCGGTCCGGCGCCTCATCGCCGCCTCTACGTTTGTGAGCCGCGATGCCGTGCCGGACGAGTTCTGGGACGGCATGGCGAAGGCCACCCTGGACGACATGCCCGACACCTACAAGGATGCCGACCGCAGTCTCAATCCCGAACCGGGCCACCTGGAGCGACTCTTCGAACTGGACAGCCGGCGCATCCTGGACTTCGCCGGCTGGTCCGACGACGAGCTGCGCACCATCAAAGCCTCCACGCTGGTGGTGAGCGCAGACCGCGACGTTGCCACTGCCGAGCACGCCGCGAGGATTGCCAGCGTCATCCCGGGCGCCCGCCTGCTGGTCATCCCCGGTGGCCACGGCGATTACCTCGGGGAGCTGGCGGCCAGTGCCGGGGACCTCCGGACGATGCATGCCACAGTCCCGTTCCTGCTGCGGTTCCTCGACGACTGAGTCTTGTTGTAGGGGAGCGGCACCCAAAGCAAGCGGACGACGGCGGAACGTCCCGCCGTCGTCCGCTTTGCTGCCCTGCTGGCGGCTTTCTCGAGGCTGCAAAAGGACTCATTTGACGTATATTTTGCATCCAGGCCGGAGAGCAGATAATGTGTGAGCCGTGTCACCCACCAGTGGCACGGCTTATGATCTGCGGCGGGAGAGTCCTGCCGGTACGTTCAGCAGGCGCCGTAGGAGCAAATCCTCCCCAGGAATCTCTCAGGCCCACGTACCGCCGCGGCAAGGCAACTCTGGAAAGCAGTCCGGGAAACCGGGCTCACCGACGGTGCAAGTGGCGCCTGCTAACAGCAGGCAAAGCGGAAACTCTCAGGTCCAATACAGAGCGGGGAGGAACCCGAATCATCGTGGCACTCCAGTGCCACCTGAATTATGGAGTTCCTCACATGACGATCCAGTCGTCCCCGTCCACATTCGCAGACCGCCACATCGGCGCCCGCCGCCAAACAGACATCGACACCATGCTCAAGGCTGTCGGCTACGACAGCGTGGATGGCCTCGTCGACACTGCAGTCCCCGATTCCATCCGCCAGGAAAAGCCTCTCAGCCTGGACAGCGCCCTCAGCGAAGTTGAAGTGCTCGCCGGGCTGCGCAAGCTGGCTTCCAAGAATAAGACGGCCGTGCAGATGATCGGCCAGGGCTACTACGACACCGTCACGCCGCCGGTCATCCGCCGCAACATCCTCGAAGCCCCGGCCTGGTACACGGCCTACACGCCGTACCAGCCGGAAATCTCCCAGGGCCGGCTCGAGGCGCTGCTGAACTTCCAGACCATGGTCCAGGACTTGACGGCACTGCCGGTCGCCAACGCGTCCCTGCTGGACGAGGCCACCGCCGTCGCCGAAGCCGTGTTGCTGATGCGCCGCGCCAACAAGAACAAGACGGCCCGCGACGGCAAGACCGTTATCGACGCCGACTGCCTGCCGCAGACCATCGCCATCGTGCAGGGCCGCGCCGAAGCACTTGGTTTCGAGGTGGAGGTTGCCGACCTGTCCCAGGGCCTGCCCGACGGTGACATCAACGGGGTCGTACTCCAGCAGCCCGGGGTTTCCGGCCGGGTGTGGAACCAGTCCGGTGTGATTGCAGAGGCGAAGGAACGGGGCGCGCTGGTCACCGTGGCAGCCGACCTTCTGGCCCTGACGCTGATTACCCCTCCCGGTGAGCAGGGCGCCGACATCGCCGTCGGCTCCACGCAGCGACTGGGCGTCCCGCTGTTCTTCGGCGGCCCGCACGCGGCCTACATGGCGGTGCGCGAAGGCATGGAACGCACGCTGCCTGGCCGTATAGTCGGCGTCTCCAAGGACAACGCCGGCGTCCCCGCCTACCGCCTGGCCCTGCAGACGCGCGAGCAGCATATCCGCCGCGAAAAGGCCACCTCCAACATCTGCACCGCGCAGGCCCTGCTGGCCATCGTCTCCTCGATGTATGCCGTCTACCACGGCCCCGACGGCCTGAAGGCGATTGCCGAGACCGTCCACAACAACGCCAGGGCCCTCGCCGCCACGTTGAAGGTCGCTGGCCGGGAACTGGTCAGTGAATCCTTCTTCGACACCGTCACGGTCCGCGTGCCCGGCAAGGCCCGGAAGGTCATTACCGCTGCCGAGGCCCGGGGCATCAACCTGCGCTTTATCGATGCGGACACGGTTGGCGTGTCAGTCGATGAGACGACGACGGCGGAGGTCCTCTCCGCGGTGGTCGTCGCCTTTGGCGCCGGTCCGGTGGTGGCGGCCAAGGGTTTCGAACTGCCCGAGACTGTGCTGCGTTCTTCCGATTTCCTGCAGCACCCGGTGTTTAACACCCACCGCTCCGAGACCCAACTGCTGCGCTACATCCGCAAGCTCTCGGACCGGGACCTCGCCCTGGACCGCACCATGATCCCGCTGGGCTCGTGCACCATGAAGCTGAACGCCACTGCCGAGATGGAGGCCATCTCCTGGCCGGAGTTCGCCTCCATCCACCCGTTCGCCCCGGATTCCCAGACCGAAGGCTGGCGGGAACTGATCGGCGGCCTGGAAGCCGACCTCGCCGAAATCACCGGCTACGACCAGGTGTCCATCCAGCCGAACGCCGGTTCCCAGGGCGAGCTTGCGGGCCTGCTGGCAATCCGCGGCTACCACCTCTCCCGCGGCGACGACCAGCGCAACGTGTGCCTGATCCCGGCCTCGGCCCACGGCACCAACGCGGCCTCCGCCGTCCTGGCCGGAATGAAGGTTGTTGTAGTCGCCACGGCGGCCGACGGCACGATCGACCACGCCGACCTCAACGCCAAAATCGAGGCCAACAAGGACGTCCTGTCCGCGATCATGATCACCTACCCGTCCACCCACGGCGTGTACGACGCCGATGTGCGTGAGGTCTGTGACTCGGTGCATGCGGCCGGCGGCCAGGTCTACGTCGACGGCGCCAACCTCAACGCCCTCGTGGGGCTCGCCCAGCCTGGCAAGTTCGGCGGCGACGTGTCCCACCTGAACCTGCACAAGACCTTCTGCATCCCGCACGGCGGCGGCGGCCCGGGCGTCGGTCCGGTCGCTGCCAAGGCCCACCTGGCGCCGTTCATGCCGGGCGACGCCAACAAGGCCGCTCACGAGGCAGGGCATGGTGTGGCGATCTCGGCTTCGCGCTTCGGCTCGGCCGGTGTGCTGCCCATCTCCTGGGCCTACGTGAAGCTCATGGGCGGGGAGGGCCTGACTGAGGCCACCAAGTCTGCGCTGCTCGCGGCGAACTACATTGCTTCCCGCCTGAACGAGTTCTTCCCGGTGCTGTACACCGGCGAAGGCGGACTCGTGGCGCACGAGTGCATCCTGGACCTGCGAGAACTGACGGCCAGGACCGGCGTCACCGCGGAAGACGTGGCCAAGCGCCTGATCGACTACGGCTTCCACGCGCCCACCCTGGCGTTCCCCGTTGCCGGCACGCTGATGGTGGAACCCACCGAGTCCGAGGACCTCGCGGAGATCGACCGCTTCATCGACGCGATGATCACCATCCACGCCGAGATCGAACAGGTCGCCGCCGGGGACTTCACACTCGCGGACAGCCCGCTGCGCAATGCACCGCACACCGCTGCCGCCGTCATCAGCACCGACTGGGCCCGCAAGTACCCACGCGAGCAGGCTGTCTTCCCGGTCCCGACGCTGAAGCAGGACAAGTACTTCCCTCCGGTAGGCCGGATCGACGGCGCGGCAGGGGACCGCAACCTGGTCTGCTCCTGCCCACCTCTTTCCGAGTTTGAAAACTAAGGATTTCTGATGACTGAGAACTACACCGCGCTCTACGAAGAGCACAAGAAGGCCGGCGCCTCCTTCACCGACTTCGGCGGCTGGCAGATGCCCCTGAAGTACTCCTCTGAGCTGGCCGAGCACCACGCCGTGCGCAACGCTGCCGGCCTGTTCGACCTCTCCCACATGGGCGAAGTCTGGGTCACCGGCCCGGACGCCGCAGCCTTCCTGGACTACGCGCTGGCCGGCAAGCTGTCGGCGGTTGCCGTCGGCAAGGCCAAGTACTCGCTGATCTGCCAGGAAGACGGCGGCATCATCGACGACCTGATCTCCTACCGCCGCGGGGAGGAAAAGTACCTCGTGGTGCCGAACGCCGGCAACGCCGTCGTGGTCGCCGCCGCCCTGGCCGAACGGGCCGCCGGCTTCGACGTCAAGGTGGAGGACGTTTCTGCCGAGACGTCCCTGATCGCCGTCCAGGGACCGAACGCAGAAAGCATTCTGCTGGCGCTGGTCCCGGGCGAGCAGCACCCGTTCGTTACGGAGCTCAAGTACTACGCCGCCGTCGAGGTCGAAATCAACGGACAGGAACTGCTGCTGGCCCGCACCGGGTACACCGGCGAGGACGGCTTCGAGATCTACATTCCCAACGAGGACGCAGCAGGCCTGTGGGAGGCATTGCTGGAGATTGGCGCCGGGCACGGGCTCATCCCCGCCGGCCTCGCCTGCCGCGACTCCTTGCGGCTGGAAGCCGGCATGCCGCTCTACGGCAACGAGCTCTCCCGTGAAGGCAACCCTTATGCCGCAGGCCTGGGCCCGGTTGTCTCCCTCGCCAAGGAATCCGACTTCATCGGCAAGGCGGCCCTGAGCGAACTCAAGGCAGCCGGCACCGGCTCCACCACTGGCCGCAAACTGGTGGGCCTCAAGGGCCTGGGCCGCCGTGCCGGCCGCGGCCGCTACCCGGTCCTCAAGGAAGGCAACGTCATAGGCGAAGTCACCTCCGGCCAGCCCAGCCCCACCCTCGGCTACCCGGTCGCGATGGCCTACGTCGACGTCGAACACGCTGCGCCGGGCACCGCCCTGGACATCGACCTGCGCGGCAAGGCAGAGCCGTTCGAAGTCGTCGCACTGCCTTTCTACAAGCGCGAAAAGTAAGTCCCGTACCGTCGGGACCGGCATCCTCCGCGTGCTCGGTCGCGTAGACGCCCGCTGAGCGGACGTGACGCTCCCTTAGACGCACGCTTCCGGATGTCGGACCCCGACGGAGCCACCATAAAGGGCGCCTTCGAAAGCCAAGGGTGCTGGGGTTTACGGCCTGCCGCTGGTTGAGCTTGTCGAAACCGAGGCCACAGCAAGCTCGATCATTGGGGGTTGAGCTTGCCGACCCCCGCAGCCGAACCACCAGATTTCAAACGTAAGGAAAAAACATGAGCAAGGTTGTTGCTGAACTGAAGTACTCCGCAGAGCACGAATGGGTTGCTGCTGACGGGTCGGGCCCTGTGGGGATTGGTATCTCCGCCGTGGCTGCCGATGCGCTCGGCGACATTGTGTACGTGGACCTGCCCGAGGTCGGCTCGGCCGTGACCGCGGGGGAGACCTGCGGCGAGGTGGAGTCCACCAAGTCCGTCTCGGACCTTTATGCACCGGTGACGGGCGAGGTTGTCGAGATCAATGACGACGTCGTTTCGGATCCGGCGCTGATCAACAGCGATCCGTATGGTGCCGGCTGGCTGTTCAAGGTCGCCGTGACCGAAGAGGGCCCGCTCATGTCGGCCGAGGAATACGCTTCAAAGAACGGCGGCGAGCTGTGAGCGGGGCAAGCGCTGCAACGGCAACCTTCGAAGCCGTAGCGTCCGCGAGCCTGAACGCCACTCTCGCCGAACTGGATCCGGAGATCGCCGCGAAGATCGACGACGAACTGACCCGCCAGCGCACCGGTTTGGAAATGATCGCCTCGGAGAACCACACCGCCGCTGCCGTGATGCAGGCGCAGGGCTCCGTGCTGACGAACAAGTACGCCGAGGGCTACCCGGGCAAGCGCTACTACGGCGGCTGCGAGCACGTTGACGTGATCGAGCAGCTCGCCATCGACCGGGTCAAGGCCCTGTTCGGCGCCGAATACGCCAACGTCCAGCCGCACTCCGGCGCGCAGGCCAACGCCTCGGTCATGCACGCCCTGATCCGCCCGGGCGACACCATCATGGGCCTGAACCTGGCGCACGGCGGTCACCTGACCCACGGCATGAAGATCAACTTCTCCGGCCGGCTCTACAACGTGATCCCTTACCAGGTCCGCGAGGACGACCACCGGATCGACATGGCAGAGGTCGAACGCCTGGCCCAGGAGCACAAGCCGCAGCTGATCGTCGCCGGCTGGTCCGCGTACGCCCGCCAGCTGGACTTCGCCGAGTTCCGCCGGATCGCTGACTCCGTGGGGGCCTACCTGATGGTGGACATGGCGCACTTTGCCGGCCTCGTGGCCGCGGGGCTGCACCCGTCCCCGGTCCCGCACGCCCACGTCACCACCTCCACCACGCACAAGACCCTCGCCGGTCCGCGCGGCGGCATCATCCTGTCCAACGACGCCGATATCGCCAAGAAGATCAACTCCGCGGTGTTCCCGGGCCAGCAGGGCGGACCCCTGGAGCACGTCATCGCCGGCAAGGCAGTGGCGTTCAAGATCGCCGCCTCGGCCGAGTTCAGGGAACGCCAGGAGCGCGTGCTGGCCGGCGCCCGGATCCTGGCCGAGCGCCTGGTCCAGCCGGACGTCACCGCCAAGGGGATCAACGTGATCTCCGGCGGTACCGACGTGCACCTGGTCCTCGTGGACCTGCGCAACTGCGAGCTCAACGGCCAGGAAGCCGAGGACCGCCTCGCGGAAATCGACATCACGGTCAACCGCAACGCCGTCCCGTTCGACCCGCGCCCGCCGATGGTCACCTCGGGGCTGCGGATCGGCACCCCGGCGCTGGCGACCCGCGGTTTCGGCGAGGCTGCGTTCACGGAGGTAGCGGACATCATCGCCGAGGCCTTGATCGCCGACGCTGGCGCAGACCTGTCCGGACTGCGCTCCAGGGTAGAGGCACTCGCCGAAGCCCACCAGCTGTACCCGTCTGTCGCCAGCCTCGCAGGTTGATCTTGTCCGTCGCTGGTTGAGCTTGTCGAAACCAGCGTCCCCGGCTCCGGGGCTGGCGGGCCCCAGTTTTCACGCGTGCTCGCTCGTACCTCGCTTAGACGCACGCTTTCGAAAACCGCGGTCAGCCGGCCCCTCGGAGGGGCCCGTCGCCTTGGTGACGGGGCAGCGGCGACTGGCCGGGCATCCGGCAGCATGCGTCTAAGGGAGCGTCACGTCCGCACAGCGGGCGTCTTCGCGACCGAGCACGCGGAGGAATCCGGCCAGGCGCCACCCATCCCGACTACATCCCCGCCCGACCACTTACCTAGTTAGGAACCGACAATGGCTGTTGGAGTCTTTGACCTCTTCTCCATCGGAATAGGCCCGTCCAGTTCACACACGGTGGGCCCCATGCGTGCTGCCGCGGTGTTTGCCGAGGAGCTTAAGGCTTCCGGAGACCTGGACCGGGTGG
>NZ_JBFTKK010000041.1:0-14352 GCF_056395905.1 Arthrobacter sp. 05T444 | reverse complement strand
CCGGACCTGAGAAATTCCCACACACCACTCTCCACCCAGCCGCGGCCAGCAGACTTCCTCGGGGCCTACCTCCGGACCCGGGTACTGCGGTGCCGGTGCGGCTTCCAAATGGAAATACCGCACTAACCCCAGCCACCCGGACCCCAGCGCCGCCGCCTGCGCAAACCGTTCTTCCGGTCTCTGCGAGACAACATACAGGAGCGAGTGGGGCCCAAAGCCTTGTGTATTAGTAAGTATGCTGACTAACCTTGGGTATCGGGAATTGCACGGCATTGTTCACATCGAAAGGACACGACGTCATGGGAATTCTAGGATTTCTTCTGCTGGGCCTCATCGCAGGAGCAATAGCCAAAGCCATCCTGCCCGGCAGACAGGGCGGCGGATGGATACTCACCCTCATTCTGGGAGTTGTCGGGGCAATACTCGGCGGATGGATCGGTTCCCTGATCTTCGGCGGCGGTCTGGCCGACTTCTTCGACCTCAGGACCTGGCTGCTGTCAATACTCGGAGCCGTCATCGTGCTGCTCATCTACGGAGCCGTTGCCGGCCGGAGAAGCCGCGTCTGAAGCACGACCGGCCAACGTGGCCGGTTCGGACCGGAAAAACGTCCAGCCCCTTCCGCGGACTGTAAGGAAGCTGATGGATTCCATGGTCCACCGGCCTCAGACTGGGTGCATGGACGACACGGAAAAGCACGACACGATCGCAAAAGTCACTGACCGGCTTGCCGCACGCTATCCGGACGCGCCCCGGCCCCTGGTCACCCAGCTCGTCACGGAAGAATACGAAACACTGGATGCCGGCAGGATCCGGACCTACATCCCGACCCTGGTCGAGCGCGGTGCCAGAAACAAACTCGACCGCGAGTTCTCCGCTCAGGCCACGGAAATCTGAGATCTCAGCAAGACCAGGACCTGAGACCCTTCCGCACGAAACCTCTTGCATGGCCGCGCCGGGCAAAGCGCTTTGTCACAGCGACCCAGTCGGGCACAGCAAGTTCCGTCCCCCCTCCGCCCCCATCCCGGCACCGCTAAAGAAGGACACCGCAGCAATCGGGCCCGTCTGCGTGCCGGCGCGGCTCATCACCGAACGTTGCAGGGGCGGTTCGCTTGCACCAGCGCCACTGACCAGGCCAGAGATGACACTGCAGGAGTCCGGCCCGTCGATCTCCCCAAGGTTTACTGGCTATCTCTAGGGTCCTCGCAGCAGACTCTCAGTATCTGGTCGGGAGGCGCACCCCATGAACTGACCGACCAAGCCGTCGGACCCTGTCCCCATCAATCAATGTTGGGCCCGGCGGCACCATCTCGCTGTAGCTCGCGGGTGAGGCTTCTGGCGGCTGGCGCTACTTCGCAGCCGGAGCGTTCAAGGTCCGGCTACTTGACCTGCGGCAAGAGCGGCTAGTCAGTCCGCTTCTACGTGTTTTGTGAGTTTGGGTGGCAAACGAAAGCGGTGCCCGCGCCATCCCGGTGCAGCCCCTGAGGCAGACCAAGTCGCGGATCAGGCGTTAGCCTTCCGCTTCACCCAGCCCCACACGCCCGTAGCGACAAACAAGATGAGGGCGATGATGGCCAGCCAAATCAGGCCCTTCACAGCAAAGCCAACGATTGAAAGAACAAGCCAGATGACCAGAAGTGCAATTATTAGTCCCATACCGGCATCCTACGCCCCCGGCAAATGCGGCCCAGGAGCTTGCACTGATTGGCACCAGAAGCGCCGCTCTGCTCCCCGCTGGACCCCCGTGGATCTGAACATTGTTGTGGCCTGTAGGCTCAAGGGGCGCACCGGATATCTTGCCGGTCAAGCGTGTATTGGGGGAAAGAGTCGTGAAATTTGTCAAGGTGTCGGCGGCCGCTGCGGTCGGCGCTCTCCTACTGCTCGGTGCTGCGCCGGTCGGGGCCGATGAAGGCTCGGTCATTGATGTCGGTGGCGTTCCCCTAGGTGTTGCCACGGACTCCGCTGGCACGGTTTATGTATCGAACTACGGACTTTCTGGCGGCATCCAGGTACTTCGGCAAGGTGCACGGGAACCATCGCGGACTATTAGCACTGGCCGTTATCCGTCCTCGCTTGCGGCAGCTCCGGACGGAACCCTCTATGTCTTGCAGGGCGGCCCGGGCGGAATGGAGATCGGCGTCATAGCCAAGGACGCGGATGCCGTAACGAAGACCATCCCCGTTTCGCCCGGAGAGCATCGGTTGACTGTCGGGCCGGACGGTTCGCTCTATGTCGTAAACCCGTCGGAGCGCACCTTGTCCGTAATCCTCCCGCGGGGCACTTCAGTGGACCGGAACATCCCTGTTGGCTCCGGCGCCAGCCAGGTGGCCGTGGCGGAGGACGGGACGGCGTTCGTCACGAACCAGTACGCGGGCACCGTTTCTGTCATCCCGCCCGGCGCGGTACGCGCCGCCCGCACTATCGGCGTCGGCGCTACCGCTAACCCGCATGGAATAGCCACCGGGCCGGACGGCACTCTCTACGTCGTGATCATCAAGCGCGACGAAGTCGCGGTGATCGAACCAGGCGCCACAACAGTGGCCCGCAGTGTCTGGGTAGGCCACGGGCCACAGGAGGTCGCCGTCGCTCCTGACGGCACCGCATACGTCACGAACAGTGCGGACCAGACCCTGTCGATCATTCCACCTGGAGCTGCAGAAGCAACGCGTACTGTCGCGACGGGCAAGGATCCAGGACGCCTAGCGGTGACGCCGGACGGGACCGTCATCGTCGCGAACCGGGCCAGTGCCGCCCTGACGGTCCTGGCGCCGGCCGCCACCGGGTCTGACGCGGCGTCACCAACCGCCGTTCCTTCATCACCAGCCTCCGCTCAGGCCGCCGGCGCTCCCGAGGGCCAGGGTCCTCCATGGCTGGCTGCTGCGTTCGGCGCTGCCGGGTTGGTCCTGGCCGGTACCCTGGCTACTTTTTGGCGCCGCCACCGGTCCTGACACTTTCGGGACCCGTTTTGGCGGGATCCGCGACGCTTCCCCACCCCATAAATGTCATCCTGCGGACACTGTGCAGAAACCTTCGCAGCGCAGACTGGGCGGGTAGGGAGAGCCTTGGAGAGGATGCAGTCATGACAACCAACGGCGAACGCGTTGCCTGCGTATGCGAACAGTTGACTCCCCGCGTGGCAATTGACGACGTGAATCCCGGCGACACAATCGAAGCGGGACGAGACGGACACGTGCGTCATCGGGGAACCGTAACGGACGTCGCACCGCACCTCGGGCTCCTGTGGATCATGGACTTCCTGACGGGCGGGCGCCGGCTAGTGGACACCGCCGAACTGACCATCAGCCACGCACCGTCAACGACTCTTGCAGAGAGCACGGACACGGAGGCGCCCGCGGCCTGAGGTCATGAGGCGGCCTGACGGCATGGGTGTCGATGCAACTTTCCGCTATTACGCCCCGTATTGGCGGCTACCTGTTCCCGCTCGGCAGGCGCGGACGATGAGCGTAAACCTCGCTCGAAGGGATGTTCAACATGTCGGACATTCAAAAGCCAGATGCAGCAGATCGGCCGCAGGAAGACCGGACGGCATCCTCCGAAAAGGGCCCGCGCCAACATGGGATCCCCAATAGCGCGACGACGCCGGAAATTGAGTCAACAACATCCTTCCTCATGGAGCAGCTCGCCGCGCTGCTGGCCCATGACCCGGGTGTGCGTTCAGGAACGCAGGAAGCTGCCCGCAAAATGAGGGCGGCTGCCCGTTGCTCCCGGTCCATCCTGGAAATCCACCGCAAATGCTTCCGCAAGTCTGCCGTCAAGCGTCTCCGGGCCGAGCTAAAGTGGCTAGCCAAGTCCGTGGGTCCGCTGCGGCACGCCACTGTCGGCGACGAGCAGGCCCGCGTGCCTGCCCAACAACTGCCCAACAACTGCCCATGCTGAACATGCTCGGCTTAGGTTTTGCATCGGTCGAAAACGAACCGGGAAACGCATACGAGAACGCCTACAAGAGTGCACTCGCTGCCCTCGAATCCGACCGCTACTTCCACTTGATTTCGGAACTTCAGTCGTTCTGCGCCGATCCGCCTGCAAAAGTGAATCCAGCCGCGCACCACCGCGTGAACGACTGATCCATCCTTCGCCAAGGTACAGACTTGTAAAAGCTACAGCAGGCCAAACTCAGAACGCGGCCGGGCACCTCAGGCCCGGTAGAAGCCAGGCCGCCGCACCCCGCCGTCGGCCTTCCGGAACACCGTTAATCCGTCATCGTGACAAAACATTGTCCGGCCCATTCCGTCGTTCTGGATGATCCAGAAGACGCTGCCGTCCAGGGCGGTCATGTCGATGCGGCCCGAGGCTACTCTTTCGGCACCGCGGTGGATGGCCACCTCGTCTCCCCGGGAAAGCCTGTTCCAGTTTGGGACGGGCTCCAGCGCAAGGGGCGCGGTGTGGATCGGGGCCGCGGCGCGGCTGGATTTGTGCGAGTACAACAGAGTGGACATGGGTTTCCTCAGATAAGAGACACGGGTACAGCTGAGGCGGGCCGAAACCCCGCTTGGGTGACGGCCCGCCTCGTGGTGAAGCTAGAACTGCGCCCCGTCCGCCTTAACGGCGAGGACCGGACGGTCCGCCTGCATGAGGATCCGCTGGGCGTGGCTGCCCAGGATGAACTTGCCAACCTGGGTCCTGTGCCGCAGCCCGATGACAATCAGCGACGCATTGGCCTCCCGCGCCACATCGAGGAACTCGTCCGCGAGGTCGTGCTGATACGGCGGCTGGATGACGGAGGCGCTGACGCCGGCATCCGTTGCGCGGCGGGCTGCGCGTTCCAGGACGTCCGACGGCGCCACGGACTTATCGACCAAGGCCCCCTCGCGTGCGGAGTTCACAATGACCAGATCCTGCTTCCGGAGCTGCGCTTCCGCGATACCTGCGGTCAGTGCCGCCTCACCGGCGGGCGTGGGAACGAATCCGACGATGATGCTCATACCTTCTCCTTGAGTTGTACTGGGGCGGTCTCTTCGAGAGAAGAACCCTTCCGTTTGGCCAGCATGCTCCGGATTCCCGGAAGCACGGCTACCAGGACAAACACGATGAGCAGCGTTGCCGAGATCGGTCGGCTGAAGAAGCCCAGGGGATCGCCGTTGAACACCAGCAGCGAACGGCGCAGGGAGCTTTCCAGCAGCGATCCGAGGACGAAGGCCAGCACCAGAGGGCCCGGCTCAAAGCCGAACTTCTTCATGACGTAGCCGACGATGCCGAAGACCACCACGAGGGTGACGTCGAACATGCTGTTGTTGATCGTGTAGGCACCCAGCAGGGTGATCAGCGCAGTGACAGGGGCAAGGATGGCGGCCCGGACGCGGAGGATCTTCACGAAGATGCCTACGAGGGGAAGGCTCATGATCAGCAACAGGATGTTGCCGATATACATTGAGTTCACCACGCCCCAGAAGAGGTCCGGGTTTTCATCCACGAGCTGGGGACCGGGGGTGACTCCCTGGATAAGGAGTGCGCCGAACATCAGCGCCATGGTGGCGTTGGCGGGAATTCCGAGCGTGAGCAGCGGAATAAAGGAGGAGGTGGCGGCCGCGTTGTTTGCGGTCTCGGGTCCGGCAACGCCTTCGGGCGCGCCTTTTCCGAAGCGCTCCGGCTGCTTGGCCCTCTTCTTTTCCATGGCGTAGGAGGCCATGGACGCTATCGTTGCTCCGCCGCCGGGGAGGATGCCCAGGAAGAAGCCCAGCACAGAGCCGCGTCCGATCGCTCCTGAGGCCTGCTTCAGGTCGCCGCGTGACGGCCAGACGTTGGAGACCGTGGAGGGTGCCTTGGCGGCCCGATGGCGCTCCTCAAGGTTGTAGAGGATTTCGCCGAGGCCAAAGATGCCCATGGCAATCGGCACGAAGTCGATGCCGTCGGCCAGTTCCAGGCTGCCGAAGGTAAAGCGGCTTTCGCCGGTGAAGACGTCACGGCCGACGGTGGCCAGCAGCAATCCGATGGCCGCAGCGATGAGTGCCTTGGTTTTGGATCCGCTGCTGATTGTGGCGACGAGCAGGATGCCGAGCAGGGCCAGGGCAGAGTATTCGGCCGGGCCGAAGTCCAGGGCGAAGCTGGCGACGAGGGGCGCGAGGAAGGTCAGGCCGATGATGGAGGCGGTGCCGCCGATGAACGAGCCGATGGCGGCCAGGCCCAGTGCGGTGCCTGCCTTGCCCTGTTTGGCCATCTGGTAGCCGTCAAAGACTGTGACTACCGAGGAAGCCTCGCCCGGGAGCTTCAGGAGCACCGAGGTGATGGTGCCGCCGTACTGGGCGCCGTAGAAGATGCCGGCCAGCATGATGATGGCGGTCACGGGCTCCACGTTGTAGGTCAGCGGAAGGAGGATGGCGATGGTGGCGGCGGGACCCAGGCCCGGCAGCACACCGATCAGCATGCCGATGACCACGCCGATCAGGCAGTACAGGAGATTCATCGGCTCCAGGACAACCGCAAATCCGTTGATCACGGGATTTAGAAAATCCACGGGGGTCTCCTAGAAGAGGTGGGGAATGGAGGCGTTGAGCGCCAGGACAAAGATGCCGTAGAACGACGCAACCACGATGGCGCTGACAAGGAGGGTGGACCGCCACGTTTCGCCGCCCAGGAACCGCATCCAGACAATGCACAGCGCCAGCGCCGGCAGTTCGAATCCGATGGCCGGCATCAGTGCCACCATGAGGGCCAGGGTTACCAGGCCCGTCAGCGGGGCCATCGACATGCGGGTGAACTTTTCGGCGTCGCGGTTGTGCCGGCCGATGATCAGCTGGAACAGTCCCAGGGCCACCATCACGCAACTGATGATGAACGGCCACAGGCCAGGCTGCGGCGCTGCCGGGGTACCCAGGCCCATCGCGACGGACAGGACGAGGGATCCGATGCCGAGGCCAAGAACCACAAGGGAGGAGGCCATGTTGGCCAGCGCCCCGGCAGCCGGCGGCTTTTCCTCTTCCCACTGCGCGGCGAGCTGTTCGGGCGTAAGTTCGTCGAGGTCGCCGTCGGGAAGCGGGCCGGAGGCGTCCCCGCCGGAAGGCGCAACCGCATGGCTGCCCCCTCCGGCGGGCACTGGTGGTGTTACGTTCACAGGGATCACTTCGTTCCGCTGAGGCTGATGCTGTACTTCTCGATCAGTCCCTTGTACTTCGCGGCGTATTCCTTCCACTGCGTGACAACTTCCTCGCCGGAGATTTCCTTAGGCGTCAGCATGTTCTTTTCGTTGAATTGCTTGTAGGCGTCCGACTTGAAGGTCTCCTGGAAGGCCGCGAGCAGCTTATCCTTCACTTCCTTGGGGGTTCCCTTGGGAGCAGCGACGGCCCGGTACTGCGCTACCGGGACGTCATAGCCGGATTCCTTGGCAGTGGGCGTGTCCGGCAGGAAGGTATTGCGGTCCTCGGAGAAGACCAGCAGAGGGGCCACCTTGCCGGCCTTGATCTGCGGCATCGCTTCGCCGAGCTGGATGGTTGCCAGTTCCACCTGGTTGCCCAGTACCGCAGTCAATGCCGGCTTGCCGCTGTCGAAGGGGACGTCGGTGCCCTTCACGTTCGCCTGCTTGAAGAGCACTGTCTGCGCCAACTGGCTGCCGGTGCCGACGCCCGTGGTGCCGAAAGTGATGTTTCGCCCCGCCGCGGTCACGTCCTTGATCGACTTGAACCCGGACTTCTCGCTGGCCACCAGAACGTAGTCGTCCTGGGAAAGGCCCGCGATGATATCAAGGTCATCGATGTTCACTGCCTCGTCGGCAGATACCGCCAGCGGCGTAATGGTGATCAGCGAAGCGTTGATAAGGAGCAGATTCTGCCCGTCGGCAGGCTTTCCCGCCACCTCCTTGGTGGCCAGGGCGCCGTTGGCACCGGGCTTGTTCACCACGGGCATTGGAGTGCCGAGCGTCTTGGATGCGCCTTCGGAGATGGCGCGCGCGATGAGGTCGGTGCTGCCTCCGGGCGCCTGACCCACGGTCAGGTTTACGGGACCGCTGGGGTACTTGGATGAGTCGGCGCTGCCGCCGGCAACGTTGCCACAGGCGGTCAGGGCCAAAAGCGCGACGGCGGATGCCGTTCCGATGATGGTGCGGCGTGATGGGAAGTGCGTCATTGAAACTCCTCGTTGGCACTGCAGGGCCTGAGCCCTTGAAGTGGTTGTGAACCGGGTCACTGCCGGTTCGCTTTTTCGAGTGTAGGGAGCCGCTATGATGCATGTCTAAGCCCAAATGTGCATCGGGTGATACCAGGAAGGCATCATGTTCACTTTCGACCAGCTGGCCGGTTTCGTCGCCGTCGCGGAAGAACTTCATTTCGGACGCGCAGCGGAACGGCTCAACATGACACAGCCGCCCCTGAGCCGGCAGATCCAGAAACTCGAGAAGACCGTAGGCGCCGAACTGCTGGAACGCGACAACCGCAAAGTGGAGCTGACTCCAGCCGGCCGTGCTTTTCTGGACGAGGCCCGCCGTCTGATGGCGCTGGCAGAGCGGGCGCCCGTTACGGCCAGGCGGATTGCGTCCGGCCGCTCGGGCCTCCTCCGCATTGGATTTACCGCGGCCAGCGGCTTCAGCATCCTTGGCCCGCTGCTGGAGGAGATCGCCGAGATCCTGCCCGACGTCGACATAGACCTCCAGGAACTCGTCACGGGCGAGCAGATCATGGGGCTCCAGACCGGCGAACTGGACCTCGGTCTTGCCAGGCCCCCCTTCGACATCAAAATCTTCGACTCGCACCTCTTGTATCGCGAAGCCATGGTGCTGGCCGTTCCGTCGGGCCACCGGCTGGCCGGGCTCGACCGCGAAATCACCAACGAGGATCTCAAGGATGAGCCCCTCATCATGCACTCACCCACCCAGGCCCGGTACTTTTACGACCTTGTGGTTCGGATGATCCCGATTCAGCACGCAAACGTGGTCCACACCGTCAGCCAGATCCTCACGATGGTTTCCCTTGTTGCCGCGAAACGGGGCGTCGCTTTCGTCCCGCACTCAGCCACGCTGCTGGGTATCCAGTCGGTGCACTTCCTTCCTCTACAGAGCAGCGTCAACGACCCCGTTGAACTGCATGCCATCTGGAACCGGACCATCAGGAATCCCGCCCTCGCCAGGGTCCTGAAGTCGCTGGAGTTCCGGGAGCACTGAAGCGTCCCCAGCCACGGCAGTGATGCTGAAAGCGCATCAATGCATACAAAAATGAACTTAGACAGGCATCGAATGCCTCCCTAGGGTGGAAGGGAAGCACTCACACGCCGCAGCGACGCGGCGCCGACATGGAGGACCATACCGTGGCCAAATACTCACCCCAGGAACTTGCCAATACCCTCAAGGACGGGCTGCTCTCCTTCCCGGTAACGTCGTTCGACGCGCAGCTGCAGTTCGACGAGGAAAACTACCGCAAGCACCTCGCGTGGCAGGCCAGCTTTCCGGTAGCCGGCCTGTTCGCAGCGGGAGGCACTGGCGAAGGGTTCTCGCTCACGCCGGCGGAGTCCGAGCGCGTGGTGCGTGCCGCCGTCGAAGAAGTGGGCAACGTTGTCCCGGTCCTGGCGTCCGCGGGCGGGTCCACCGCCCAGGCCATCGAAAACGCCAAGGCTGCCGAAGCCGCCGGAGCCGAGGGCATCCTGCTCCTGCCGCCGTACCTCACGGAGGCTGATCAGGGCGGCCTGATCGACCACGTGAGCGCGATCTGCAACGCCACGTCCCTCGGCGTGATCATCTACAACCGCGCCAATGCCATCTACAAGGACACCACTGTCGCCGCCCTGGCGGACCGGCACGAGAACCTCATCGGCTTCAAAGACGGCGTGGGTGACCTTGAGCACGACGCCCGCGTCTACGCGAAACTCGGCGACCGCCTGTTCTACCTCGGCGGTCTCCCCACCGCAGAGACCTTCGCCCTCCCGCTGCTGCAGCTTGGCATGAGCACCTACTCCAGCGCCATGTATAACTTCGTCCCGCAGTTCGCCCTGGACTTCTACCAGGACGTGCGCAACCAGGACCGGGTCGCCGTCAACAAGAAGCTCAACGAGTTCGTGATCCCGTACCTGGACATCCGTGACAGGGTCAAGGGATACTCCGTCTCGATCGTCAAGGGCGGCCTCGACGCAATCGGCCGCTCAGCCGGCGGTGTCCGTCCGCCGCTGCAGAACCTGGCGCCGCAGGATTTCGCAGACCTCAAAGAACTCATCGCCACCGTCTCCTGATCCACCGTCTCCTAGGAGGAAATACCATGACGCTCACCGGACACTCCCTGATCGCAGGGCAGGCCGTCGCAGGCGAAGGCAAGACCACCTTCGGCCTGAACCCCGCCACGAACGAACAGCTCGAACCCGCTTACACGCTGATCACCGAAGACCAGCTCCAGGCCGCCACATCCGCGGCTGCCGAAGCCTACGCCTCCTTCAGCACGCTGGACCCCGAGACCCATGCCGGTTTCCTGGAAGCCATCGCGGATAACATCGAGGCCATCGGCGACGACCTGATCATCCGCGCGGGCCAGGAGACCGGCCTACCCGCAGCCCGGTTGCAGGGCGAGCGGGCCCGCACCACGGGCCAACTCCGTCTGTTCGCGAGCGTGGTCCGCCAAGGCGATTTCCGCGGCGTCCGGATCGATCCGGCCCTTCCGGATCGCGCTCCGCTGCCGCGCGCTGACATCCGCCAGCGCCAGATCCCCTTGGGACCCGTCGCGGTTTTCGGTGCCAGCAACTTCCCGCTGGCATTCTCGACGGCGGGAGGAGACACCGCTTCGGCCCTCGCCGCCGGCTGCCCGGTGGTCTTCAAAGCCCACAATGCGCACCCTGGCACCAGCGAACTCGTTGGCCAGGCCATCGCGAAGGCCGTCTCGGACGCCGGGCTGCACCCCGGGGTCTTCTCCCTCATCTACGGCCCCGGCAGCAGCATTGGCCAGGCCCTGGTCGCGGACCCCGCCATCAAGGCAGTCGGCTTCACCGGCTCACAGTCCGCCGGCATCGCCCTGATGCGCACCGCCGCCGCGCGGTCCGAACCCATCCCCGTCTACGCGGAAATGTCCTCGCTCAACCCCGTTTTCGTCTTCTCCGGCGCCCTCAAGGGTGACGTGGACGCGCTGGCGCAGCAGTACGTCGCAGCCGTCACCGGAAGCTCCGGACAGCTGTGCACATCTCCCGGCCTGCTGTTCGCCCCCGTTGGGGAGGATGGCGACAAACTCGCTGCCGCCGTCGGCCGTGCCGTTTCGGCGTGCGCCGGCCAGACCATGCTGACCGAAGGGATTGCAGCGTCTTGGAACTCAGGGGCCGGGGCGCTCGGCGCCGCCGAGAACGTGGACATCATCGGTGAGGGCACCGTTGGCCCCACCGAAAACGCGCCGGCGCCCACGATCTTTGGCACCGACATCGCCGACTTCGTGGCCAACCCCGTGCTACACGCTGAAATCTTCGGCGCGGCCAGCCTGGTGATCCGCTACTCCTCCGCCGAGGAACTGATTGAAGCGACCAACCGGCTTGAAGGGCAGCTCACCGCGTCGCTGCAGCTCACCGAACAGGACTACCCGACGGCGGCGCGCCTGATTCCGGCGCTGGAACAGAAGGTGGGGCGCATCATCGTCAACGGCTGGCCCACCGGCGTCGAAGTCGGCCACGCCATGGTCCACGGCGGGCCGTTCCCGGCCACGTCCGATACCCGCACCACTTCGGTCGGAACCCTGGCGATCAACCGTTTCCTGCGCCCGGTCGCGTACCAGAGCCTGCCGCAGGAACTGCTGCCCGCGCCGCTGCTGGACGCCAACCCTTGGCAGCTGAACCGCCGGGTCGACGGGATCGTTGCCGAGGCAGCTAACGAGAAGGACGAGGTCAACGCATGACCGCCCAGCCAACCGTTGCCCGAGTGGAAGTCGTACCCGTCGCGGGGCACGACAGCATGCTGATGAACCTCAGCGGCGCCCACGGGCCGTTCTTCACCCGCAACGTGGTCATCGTGACCGACTCTGACGGCCGCACCGGTCTCGGCGAGGTTCCCGGCGGTGAGAAGATCCGCACCACCATCGAGGAGGCCGGAGCCTTCATCACTGGCAAATCCGTGGCCCGCTACCGGTCGCTGCTGCGCGAGATCGCGGCGGAATTCGCCGACCGCGACGCCGGCGGCCGCGGCTTGCAGACCTTCGACCTCCGCACCACCGTCCACGCGGTCACCGCCGTCGAATCCGCGCTGCTGGACCTTCACGGCCAGTTCTTGGGCGTGCCAGCCGCGGAACTCCTGGGCGACGGGCAGCAGCGGGCCTCGGTGCCGATGCTCGGTTACCTCTTTTTCATCGGTGACCGCCGCAGGACGAATCTGCCCTACCTGGTAGAGGATGCGCCCGCTGACCGCTGGGAAAGACTGCGCCGGCAGGAGGCTATGACCCCCGAAGCTGTGGTGGCGCTGGCCGAAGCCGCGCAGGAGCGCTACGGCTTCAGCGACTTCAAGCTCAAGGGCGGCGTGCTGTCCGGCGACGACGAGGTTGACGTGGTCACCGCCCTGGCCAAGCGCTTCCCCGAAGCCCGGGTGACCCTCGATCCCAACGGCGGCTGGCTGCTCGAGGAAGCCATCCGGCTCGGCAAGCGGATGCAGGGCGTTGTGGCCTACGCGGAAGATCCATGCGGTGCGGAAGGCCGGTTCTCCGGGCGCGAAGTCATGGCGGAATTCCGCCGTGCCACCGGGCTCAAGACCGCCACCAACATGATCGCCACGGACTGGCGCGAAATGTCCCATGCCATCCGGAGCAACGCCGTCGATATTCCTTTGGCGGACCCGCACTTCTGGACCATGCACGGGTCTGTCCGGGTGGCGCAGCTGTGCAACGAGTTCGGCCTCACGTGGGGATCCCACTCCAATAACCATTTCGACATCTCTCTGGCCATGTTCACGCACACCGGCGCGGCTGCTCCGGGCGAGATCACGGCACTGGACACGCACTGGATCTGGCAGGACGGACAGGGCCTCACCAAGAACCCTCCGCAGATCAAGGACGGGGCCATCGCCGTTCCGGACGCCCCGGGCCTCGGGATCGAACTGGACCGCGATGCCCTGGACAAGGCGCACCAGCTGTACCTGGAGCACGGCCTCGATGCCCGCGATGACAGCGTCGGCATGCAGTACTACATCGACGGGTGGTCCTTCGACCCGAAGCGGCCGTGCCTGGTGCGGTAGAGTCCGTTCGCTAGGCAAGCAACACAGGCTTCCGCACGGCCGGACCTCCTCCCGCAACAGGAGACGGCCGTGCGGAACCCATACATCTAGATAGGTACATCTAAATAGAAGGGCGCAGAGTGGGCGGCGTTGTTTCCGGAATCCTCATTGTCTCCGCCGTCATCGCCGTGGGCTATTTCGCTGCCAGGCTGCGGATCCTGGGGCCCGAGGTCCAGGGTGCCCTCACCCGCACGGCTTTCTACGTCACCAATCCGGCCCTTCTGTTCACCGTGGTGGCCGGCAGCGACATCCGGGCCGCCCTCGGAACCGACGCCCCGCTGGCGCTGCTGTCCGCAGCGATAGTGGGGCTTCTCTATAGCGTGCTGAGCTTGCTTTTCTTCCGCCGGCCCGTGGCAGAAACCGCCGTCGGCGCCATGGCCAGCAGCTATGCCAACGCCAACAACATCGGTATTCCGGTCTCGCTCTACGCAGTGGGAACGGCCCAGCACGTAGCGCCGGTGCTACTTGTCCAAATCCTTGTCATGGCGCCGTTCTACCTGACGGTGCTGGGACTCGCCTCCGGTTCGAAAATTTCGTGGAAGCGGCTGCTCGTCCAGCCATTCGCCAACCCGATGATCATCGCCTCCGGGCTGGGCGCCGTCGTGGCACTCACAGGCTGGACCGCCCCGGACCTGCTGCAGAAGCCGGTCGACATGCTGGCCGGGGGTGCCGTGCCGATGGTGCTGCTCGCCTTTGGCCTCTCCCTTGCCGGCAGGGCGCCGCTGCAAAAGGACGACGGCCGCACCGAAACTCTCGTAGCGACCTTCCTGAAAATCGCAGGAATGCCACTGATCGTCTGGACACTGGGCCGATTTGTTTTCGGACTGGAGGGCCAGCACCTCCTGGCCAGCGTGATCATGGCCGCCCTCCCCACAGCCCAGAATGTCTTTCTGTTCGCTTCCCCATACGGCAGGGGCATGACCGTGGCACGGGACGTCATCCTGTGCACCACCGTCCTGAGTGTCGGGGCCCTGCTGGTGGTCGCGTGGGCAGTCGGATAGGTACTTGGCTGACGATCTTTAGGTGAACCCGGTCACCGCCAAGAATGTCGGACCCCTCTGACAGAGTTTTCCTATGGAAGCCATGGGGGAACACGCAGCGGATCACACCGCGGGCCAGGCGGTAACGCCGGGCCTTAGCGCGGCTGCCCTGCTGCGGGGCCGCGCGCTTCGCAGCGTTCCCGCTTCAGCGCC
>NZ_JBFTKK010000040.1:0-15276 GCF_056395905.1 Arthrobacter sp. 05T444 | reverse complement strand
GACCACCGCATGGACCACACAGGTTCAAATGTTTACAAGGGCATGGTGGGGCTGTACCCGATCTATGACCCGAAGAACGGCATGGACATGGGGGACGAGCGGAAGGGGCTGCGCCTACCGGGCGTCCGGAAGGACAACCCGGACGGATCATTCGACGTGGACTACGACGTCCCGCTCGCCTTCTACGACTGCCGGCTCGACGACGGCGTGACCACGCACAAGGACATCCACGATGTGCAGGGCGAGTTCCCAGCCGCGAAGAACCCGGCGAAGCACCCGGAGTGGTGGGGGAAGACCTTCTACAAGCACTTCCCAAGCCATGGGTTTGTGGGCGACATCTTCACCGTCAACGGCACGGCCAGCCCGGTGATGGAGGTGAAGCGGCGCAAGTACCGCTTCCGTTTCCTGGACGCCTCCATTGCCCGGATCTACGAGTTCAAGCTGATGAGCTCCACGAAGGGACCGAAGTCCGCCGTCTCGCTCGGATACAAGGGTGATGAGCTCGAGGGCCAATACCGGATCCCCGACGCGCAGCAGTGCATGGAGTTCACCCAGATTGCCTCGGACGGCGGGCTCCTTCCGTTCCCGGTCAAGCGCAGTTCCTTCGAGCTGTGGCCCGCGAAGCGCCGCGAGGTGGTCATCGATTTCAGCCGCTACCAGGACGGCACGCCCACCACCAAAGGCGACGTCATCTACTTGACCAACGTCATGAAGATGCCCAACGGGCGGATGTGGTCCAACTCGTCCCGGTTCACGCCCGATCCGAACTACAAGGTCCCGGTGCTCAAGTTCGTGATCGGTGACGATGCGCCGGATGACAGCGTCATTCCGACCAAAATGCGTGACCTTCCGCCGCTGCCCAGCAACTGGCAGACCATGCTGGACAACCGGCTGATCTTCGAGGTGGAGCGCGGCGCCGCTGGCGGCGAGACGGAATGGCTCATCAACGGCAAAGAATTCGAACCCCACACGGTGGCCACCAGCAAGAAGAACAGGGCCGGCCGCTCACCCCTCGCCCAGCAAAAGAAGGGCAGCTTCAACCTTTGGGAGATCCGCAACGGCGGCGGCGGCTGGGTGCATCCCTTCCATCTGCACATGGAGGAGCACCGGACCGTCATGCGGAACAACAAGGACGTGACGAAGGGAAATCCCTCGCACCCGGACGACGTCTCGCGTGAAGACCTGGTGGCTCTCGATCCTGGCGAGTCGGTGATCATCTACCGGGGATTCCGGGACTTCGTGGGACCGTACGTGGCGCACTGCCACAACCTGGCGCACGAGGACCACGCCATGATGTTCGGCTGGGAGATCACACCGTAACCGTCCCGGCTCCGGCAGTAAGAGAAACGGCCGGGGCTTGTCCACCAGATGAGCCCCGGCCCCAACAACCAATGTGCGACAACCGATATGCGAGGTAACCGGAGATGACCGAGAAAACGATGTCCGGCAGTTCCGTCGACGGGCACAGCATTGCCGCCCCCGCGCGGCAGGCCGTACCCTGGCTCACGGTTCTGCCGCTGGCTGCGGTCATGGCCTACGCTGACGGATTCTGGATGGTGTCGCTGCGCGGAGCAGTCGGGGCAATCGAACGCACGCAGGAGCCATTCGCCAGCTGGCTTCGCGAGTCCACAGCCACGCTTCCAGTTTTCGTGTTGGCCGTGCTGGCAGCCGTCACGCTGGCAATGCGCTGGTTCGGACCAGCGCTCTCCAGGCCCAGTAAGTTCATTGCCACGGGCCTCCTGATCGCCGCGGCAGGCACCCTCGCAGGGATGGCCCAGCTTGCCGTTAACTCTGCGTGGGACTATGCCCTGCAGCATCGGCTCATGGGCGCCATGCACCACGCGGCCACCGGCAGTTCGGTGTCCGATCTCGACCAGGCGTCACTGACGGTGCAGCTGGTCTCCATCGCCTATGGCAGCGGAATATTGCTGGTCACCAACGTCGTGCTCACCGGCTGGGTGGTGGCGATGCGCGGCGGCCGGATGGATATCAGCCGGGCCCAACGGCGGCCGGCGCGAACTGCGCCGATCGGCCTCAGCAGGCTGCTTGTGGCCGTGGCGCTTTTCGGCAGCGCGGCCATCCACGGGGCTGTCATACCCGGGCACCTTGACCACTGGGCCCCGGCCGGCGCCTTCTTCCTCGTCCTGGCCTTGGCCGAGCTTATCCTTGGCCTGCGCATGCTCGGCCGGCACCACCGCGGTGCACTCCCGGCCGTCGCAGCGGCCTCGGCAGTCCCACTGGCGCTGTGGCTGTGGTCCCGCACGGCCGGACTCCCCTTCGGACCCGAAGCCGGTGTCCCCGAACTTGTCGGCCTGGCCGATATCGCTGCCTGCATCCTTGAGCTCGCCACCCTGGTGGTCGCCATCGTCCTGCTCCGCGGCGGTAATGCACTGCCCGGCAGAAAGGGCGCCACCGCAGCACGTCCCCCGGCATCAGCACACCTCCGCTCCATCACGGCGCTTGCTGCAATCGCCGTCGGCGTACTCGGGATGGCAGGCACCGTGCCGGGGTGGTTCGGCGAAGCAGGAAGCGCGTCTGACATCTCGCATAGCGCCCATCCGTGACGTGAGCCGGCCCCAACCGGGCGCCCCGCCCCGCCGAAGCATTTAGTCCCGCTCCGCTAGGTCCTTCGTGAACGCCAGGGGCCCGATGGTTTCCGGATCGGCGGCCAGGTCGAAGTGTGGCGTGTAGCCGGTGTTCAGGTACAGGTGTTTGGCCTCGGGCTGGCGCGGCCCGGTGGTGAGGTAGACCCTGCCGTACCCGCGCGCGCCGGCCAGCCGTTCCAGCTCGGCCAGGACCCGGCGGGCCAGCCCGCGCCGCCGGTGCGCCGAGTGGGTCCAGATCCGCTTGAACTCGGCAGTCCGGGCGTCGTAGCGGCGGAAAGCTCCGCCGGCCACGGACTCGCCGTTCTCCCGGATGATCAGCAACGCCCCGTCCGGAGCCTGGAACTCTGCGGCCGGGTATCTGTTCAGTTCCTCGGCGGCCGAGCCCCGGCCGAACAGGTCCCCGTAGCGGGAGTCGTACTCGACGGCGAGCTCGTCCAGCAGCGGCCGGACGCGCGCGTCGTCCATGGGCAGTTCCAAGACAGCGAGTCCACCCGCGTCCGCTGACGCGGACGGCGGTGGGGACTGGGGCGGGGCAGTTTCCATGGTCAGGCCTTTCCGACGGCGGCAATAGCGGGACGTGAAGGAGCGGTACGTGAGGTCGCGGGACGTGGCGGACGAAGCCCGGCGATTACGGTGAGGATTCTCCTGGCCAGGGCATCATTTTCGCGGAAGGGCGCGGCGTTTGTCCCCGGGCGGGCGAACGCACCCGCGCCCCAGCCGGAGGTCCCCGGCCCCACGCCGAACATCCTGCCCTGGGCATCCCCTTCGCGGCCCACGAGCTCGTGCGCGGCGGAGACGAGGAGCCGCCCCGTTGAATGCGCGCCGTCGGACGTCAGCAGGTGCTGCTCGGTGCCGACACCCGCGGCGTGCAGTGACCGGAGCAGCGGATTGGCGGACCGTGCCACGGATGGAGCCGGGAGTCTGGCCTCGATGAAGGCCCTGGCCCGTACCGTCACGTCCGACTGCGACGACGTTGCCACGAAATAGCCTGTCGCCTCATCCGCGGCCACGTCCAGGCCCGGCCCCAGGAACTGCAGCAGCCCGGCCCGGTGAAGCGCCAGCATCTCGCGCAGCCGCCGCGGCGGAGGCCCGGAATCCACGAAGCTGAAGAAGCCGTACCACCAGCCCTGGACCTCCTGCTGGGAGCGTGCGTTCAGCCGTTCGGGCGGGACGATCCGTCCCAGTTCCATGTAGACCTTGAGGAGCGCTATGAACAGCGCCAAGGTTTCCGGATGGTCGGGGCCGGTCCGCAGCTCGAGGTCGTGGCCGATGTAGCCGGCCACCGCATCCTGGACCTCCCGGTGGCCGGCGAACTGCCGCCCGCCGAAAGGCCGGTCCAGCCGCTCAAGGTCCAGGTGCAGGGCCGCATCGGGGACGGCCGCCGCCACGAGGTCCCGGCGGCCGCTGCTGTACCAGTCGAGGTCGGAAAACCGGGCCGAGAACTCGGTCCAGCCCATGCTGACCCGTTCCGGGCTGCCGGTAAACAGCTCACGGTAGTAGCCATGGCCGGCGTCCTTGGCGATGAGCGGCCACAGCTGGGTACGGAAATCCAGCTCGCCGTGGCGCGCCAGCAGCGCCTGGACGGCTCCGGCCGTGAAAAACCGCGGATCTCCGGCCGGCTCGCCGCGCAGGGCTGAGCTGATCTTGGAATGGTAGGGCACGCCGCGCCGCGATCCCGCCCACAGCCGGGGCTCGGCCCCGGACGGAACGTAACGGAGGCCGCCGTCGGACATCTCTTCAAACCGGCCTCCGCGGCCTTCCATCAGCAGCACCAGCAGGTCAACGAACGCGAGTCCCATGCCGGAGACGATGACGTCCTGTCCCGCGGTAATCGGTGAGTAGTCGACGTCGGTGGTATAGCTGGGTGCCGCATGGAACCCGCCGTGCCGGGCGGCGAAACCTGTCCAGCCGGCCGACCGGGCATCCGGCTGGGAGTCCGTATGGCCCAGCGCCGCGATGACGACGTCGGCGTGCAGCGTGCCGCCGCCGGCCAGCCGCACGCCGTACCGCGCGCCGTCGGGTTCCACACCCACTGCTGTGTCCCGGTGGACCGTGACACTGACATCGCCGCCGAGCGCTCGGACAGCCCGGCGGAAGAACCACTCGAGGTATTTGCTCTGCAGCTGGCGGGTGGGAAACGTGGTCCCCGACAGCGAGCGCAGCTGCCCCAGCAGGGCAGGTGGCAACGCGGGAACGTCAGTGATGGAGCCACCGAGCACTCCTGCCGCCCATTCGGCCAGGCCCGGGCCGTCAGCCGGCGGCCCGTCGCACTGCACCGAGGAGTCGGTGAACATGGTGACGTCCGCGGCGGCCGAGTTCAGCATGAGTCCGGGGTGCTGGCCGAAGCGCCAGATCCTGCCGGACCCGGGCTCGTAGGGTTCCACGACGTGGATGTCTAGAGGGACGTCCGCCAGCTCGGGCCGGTTCGCGGCGAGCCGCTCCAGGATACCTGCGGTGCGCGGACCGCCGCCGAGGAAGACGACGGAAGGGTTCTGCGCTGGCATCGGCACTCCTGATCGGGACGGCTTGGGAGCCTCAGGCTAGGGTGCAAAACCGGCCCGGGTCGAGGGGCGGGTAACGGCTGTTCACCCCGCGTAACGGCGCGTAAATCAGCGCAAGAATTCGTCTCATGACGCCCCGCTAAGCCGGATGAACGAATGCAACCAGGCGCTTTGCCGGAGGTTCCCGGCGGACCTAGATTGGCAGCCAACCGACCCCCGAAAACACCAACTGGAAGAAGCGAGGTGGCGCATGAGTTCAGCAGCAACCAAGGTGTCGCAGTCCGCACCGGAGCCGGCGTCCGCCGCACCCGGAACCGCGGAGGCCGCCGCCGGCACGGCCGGAAGGGTTCCCGGACCAACGAAACCCGGCCCACGGAAACCCGCCACCGACTACGCCGACTACTCCCTCGTCTCGGCGCCCCGGCCGTGGCGCTGGGTGGGGACGGCCGTCGTCGCACTGGGCCTTGCGGCGGTGGCCTGGTCCCTGGCGACTAACCCGCGCTGGGAGTGGGGCGTGGTGGGGCAGTGGTTCACCGCCCAGTCCGTGGTGAAGGGCCTCCTGGAGACGCTCAAGCTCACCGCAATCTCCGGCGTGCTCGGGTTTGTCCTGGGCTTCATCCTGGCCCTCATGCGGCTCTCCGCCTCCCCGCTGCTGTTGTCCGTGTCCTGGACGTTCTCGTGGATCTTCCGGTCCACCCCGCTCCTGGTCCAGATGCTGCTTTGGTACAACCTGGGGTATCTCTACGAGAAGATCAGCCTGGGCATCCCGTTCACGGACATCCGCTTCTTCGAGGTCCAGACCACCACACTGATCAGCCAGTTTGCGGCAGCAGTGCTCGGTCTGACCCTGAACCAGGCAGCCTACTCAGCGGAAATCATCCGCGGCGGCATCCTGTCCGTGGATCAGGGGCAGCTCGAAGCGGCAGCCGCGCTGGGCATTCCGGCCTGGCGCCGGTCCACCCGGATCGTGCTGCCGCAGGCGATGCGCGCCATCCTTCCCACTGCCTTCAACGAGATCATCGGCCTGGTCAAGGGCACCTCCATCGTGTACGTCCTGGCCTATTCGGAGCTGTTCTACACGGTCCAGGTGATCTACAACCGCACGCAGCAGGTCCTGCCGCTGCTCTTGGTGGCCACCCTCTGGTACGTGGTGATCACCTCGGTGCTCAGTGTTTTCCAGTACTACATCGAGCGGCACTACTCCAAGGGCGCGGTGCGCACCCTGCCGCTCACCCCGCTGCAGAAGGCACGGAAATTCTTCGCCACCCATGCCCCCGTAAGGAGCCTCCGATGAGCACCGCCACCGCTGCACCCGAAACCACCCGCGGGCTCGTGGAGATCACGAAAGTCCGCAAGGCCTTCGGTGCCACCGAAGTGCTGAAGGGAATCTCCCTGACCGTTGAGCCCGGCGGCGTGGCGGTGATCGTGGGACCCTCCGGCTCGGGCAAATCCACCCTGCTGCGGACCATCAACCACCTGGAAAAGGTGGACGGCGGGTTCATTGCGATCGACGGCGAACTGGTGGGCTACCGGGTCCGCGGGAACAGGCTCCACGAACTCCGCGAAAAGGACATCCTGAAGCAGCGCACCGAAATCGGCATGGTGTTCCAGAACTTCAACCTGTTCCCGCACCTGACCGCCCTGGAAAACGTGGCCGAGGCCCCAGTGGTGGCCCAGGGCCGGTCCAAGGCGGAAGCCCGCGAGCGCGGCCTCGAACTGCTGGACCGGGTGGGGCTCAAGGACCGTGCCGGGGCCTATCCGCGGCAGCTCTCCGGCGGCCAGCAGCAGCGGGTGGCCATTGCCCGGGCGCTCGCGCTGGATCCCAAGATCCTGCTCTTCGACGAGCCCACGTCCGCCCTCGACCCGGAACTGGTCAACGAGGTCCTCGACGTGATCCGCGAACTCGCCAAGTCCGGGACCACCCTGATCATCGTCACGCACGAGATGGGCTTCGCCCGCGACGTCGCCGACACCGTGGTGTTCATGGACCAAGGCCAGATCGTGGAACAGGGCGCCCCCAAGGACATCTTCACCAACCCGCAGGAAGAACGGACCCGGAGCTTCTTCTCCAAGGTCATCGAACCCGCTTTCAACATCTAAGGAACTCCCATGGGACTCTTTCCCCGCCAGTCCGCAGCCAAGCAACGCGCCGGAGCCCGAACCCGCGCTCTTCCGGTGCGTCCCGCCGTCGTGCTTCTCAGTGCCGCGGCGCTCATCGGCGCCGCTGCGGTGTCCGGCTGCTCCGATCCGGGGGCGGCAGCCGCCGGTGCCGGCGCTTCGGGCCAGAACCCGGCGACGACGGCGGCACGCAACGGGGTGGTCTACAACACCTCTCCGGACCAGCAGCGGATCAGGGCGAAAAAGATCGACGAGCTGGCCGCGAAGGTTCCCGCGCTGATCGGCAAGGACGGCAAGCTGACCGTGGCCACCACGGCCGGCTCCATTCCGCTGTCCTTCCACGCCACGGACGACAAAACGCCGATCGGCTCGGAGCTGGATATCGCGCAGCTGGTGGCGGACAAGCTGGGCCTGGACCTCGACATCCAGGTGACGTCCTGGGAAAACTGGCCGCTCAAGACCCAGTCCGGCGACTTCGAGGCGGTGTTCTCCAACGTGGGCATCAACAAGGACCGGGTGAAGCTGTTCGACTTCGCCAGCTACCGGGCCGCGTACATGGGGTTCGAGGCCAAGAAGACCTCCTCCTACGACATCAAGGGCGCGGACGACATCTCCGGCCTGAAGGTTTCCGTGGGCTCCGGCACGAACCAGGAAAAGATCCTGCTGGCCTGGAACAAGGAGCTCGAAGACAAAGGCAAGGCGCCGGCCACCCTGCAGTACTACTCCTCGGACGCTGACACCATCCTCGCGTTGTCCTCCGGCCGGACCGACCTGAACATCGCGCCGTACCCGTCCACGGTGTACCGGGAAAACACCCGTGACGACCTGAAGATCGTGGGCAAGGTCAACGCCGGCTGGCCCTCCGAGACCCTCGTGGCGGCCACCACGCTGAAAGGCAACGGCCTGGCCCCGGCCATCACGGCGGCGCTGAACTCGGCCATCAAGGACGGTTCCTACGCCAAGGTGCTGGACCGCTGGGGCCTGTCCGAGGAGGCCCTGCCGGAGTCCAAGACCGTCACCGAGGCAACGTTCAAGGCCGCGGCATGAAGTTCCAGGTCCTCGACATCATCCCCCACCTGAAAAACCCGCTCACCGGAGGGATCGTCTCGACGGCGGACCGGCTGAACCAGGTGGTGCAGACGGCCCGGCGCGCTGAGGAACTCGGGTATGACAGCTTCTCGGTGGGCGAACGGCACGCCGGAGAGTTCATCTCGTCTTCCCCCACCACGGTGCTGGCTGCCATCGCCGCCGTCACCCGCAGGATTAGGCTGCAGAGCGGGGTGACGGTCCTGTCCGTGCTCGACCCCGTGCGTGTGGCCGAGGACTACGCCACGATCGACCAGCTGAGCCGGGGACGGCTTGAGCTGGTGATCGGCAAAGGCAACGAGGTGCTGCAGTACCCGTTGTTCGGCCTGGATCTGGTCGACCAGTGGGACCTGCTGGCCGAGAAGTACTCGCTGCTGCGTCGGCTCTGGCGCGAGGAGGGCGTCACGTGGTCCGGCCGCTTCCGCGCCCCGTTGGCCGAAACCACCACCACGCCGCGCCCGTTTGCCGGCGCGCCCCGGGTGTGGCACGGCTCCGCCACCACGCTGACCTCGGCCGGGCTGGCGGCCCAATGGGGGGATCCGCTGTTCACCGCGAACGCCATCCAGCCGCGTGAGAACTACAAGGTGCTCATCGACCACTACCGCGAGGAATACGAGTGCCACGGCCACGACCCCCGGCACCAGTACCTCGGCTCCGGCAGCGGCGCGGGCGGCGTCTTCCTTGCGGACACCACGCAGGAAGCCAAGCGCCAGTTCGGCCCGGTGTATGAGGCGCTGACCGCCAACCGCAACGTCCCGGGCAACAACTCGCCGTTCCGGGACATTGACCACGCTGTGGCGGAGGGCCCTGCCCTCGTGGGCAGCCCGGAGCAGGTGATCGACAAGATCCTCAGCTACCACGGGCTTTACGGTCACGACCTGCAGTCCATCTCCCTGCCAACCACCCTTCCGTTCGGGCAGCAGCTGGAGATCCTCGAGCGGTTTGCGCTCGAGGTCATTCCTGCCGTCCGGGCCGCAGCTCCCACGAGTTTGTGGGAACCAGCCGATCCGTTCGGTGGCCGTCCCAAGTCCGCGGGAGCCACCGAGCCGGACGCAGCCTCAGCAGTCAGCGCCGACCACGACGACCACAGGAGCGACCATGCCCACGTCTACGCACACTGAAACGAACGGCTGGTCGAGCTTGTCGAGACCGGATCTCGACAAGCTCGACCGGCAGACCGCCGCGTTCGCGGCCGAATGGGCGGACTGGCACGCCGCCCACGAACGCCGCCGCGCCGATCCGCACGGTTTCCTCGCCGTCACGCACCTTCCCTGGCTGGGCGCCGAGCCTGCCCGGCTGGACGGCGTGCCCGGCACCTGGAGCATGGAGGACGACGCCGTCACCCTGGCTCTGCATCCCGGCGAAAGCCTGCTGCGGGACGGCAGGGAACTGAACCCCGACGGCGGCAGCGTCACCGTCGTGTTCGGTCCGATCGCGGAACGGGACGGACTCAACCTCACGGCGGGGGACGCCGTCGTCGAACTGGCCAAGCGCGGCGGTGAGTACATCGTCCGGCCCCGGCACCCGGAGAACCCGCTGCTCAACCAGTACCGCGGCTTCAACCGCGCCGTGAACCTGCCCTGCGCCTACACAGACCTCGCCACCTGCCCGCTGCCGCCAGCCGAAAACCGGCTGCCCGTGGCCATCGAGGCCGGAGAGCAGACCCCCTACGAAAGGCAGGACCAGCAGTGAGCACTCCCCCGATTCCGGCCCGGCCGGGTTTTCTTGCCCTGGAGCTCGACGGCGACGGCGCCCACCCCGCCGCCTGGCGCAAGGCGCGGCACACTCCAGCTGAACTGCTGGACGGAACCCGGATCCGGGCCACGGTGCTGGCCGCTGAATCCGCCGGCTTCCATGTGGCGACCTTCGCGGATGGCGCTGTGCCCGGCGGCACCGGAATCACCGGCCAGCTGAACGCCCTCCAGCGCGCGGCCTTTGCCGGACCGGTGACAAGCTCCATCATTGTGGTGCCGGAGGTGGACACCGTCTACACCGAGCCTTTCCACGTCTCCACGCAGCTGGCAAGCCTCGATTACGTGTCGGGCGGGCGTGCCGGCTGGCTGGTTGCCGCGTCGGACAGCGCGGCAGACGCCGCCGCCGTCGGGCGCCAGACCGTCAGCGGCGCCGGACTGGGGCGGGAGGCCGCGGACTCCATCGAGGTCAGCCGCCGGCTCTGGGACTCCTGGGAGGACGACGCGGTGATCCGCGACGTCGCCACGGGACGGTACCTGGACGTCGACAAGCTGCACTATGTCGATTTCGAAGGCGGGGGCGGCTTTGAAAGCGGGGCCGACGCCGTGGGTGCAACGTACTCCGTCAAGGGTCCCTCGATCATTCCCCGGCCGCTCCAGGGGCAACTGCCAGTGGTGGTGCCGGCAGGCCTGCTGGCTTCGGGCCGGCCGTCCGCCGGGGCAACGGATGCCCTGCTTGTTTCGGCGCCCACGCCTGACCTGCTGGCTGCCGAGGTGGCCGAAGCCCGCAGCGCTTTGGCCGCCACAGCGGGTGGCGCCCCTGCCGTGATTGCCGAGCTCGACGTCGTCCTCGATGCCCGCGGCCAGGCCGCGGAAGGGCGGCTCGCGGAGCTAAACGCGCACACCCCATGGGAGAGCACCCGGGCCCGGTTCGTCGGCACCGCGCCGGAGCTGATCGAGCTGCTGACCACGCTTTTGGAAACGGCCGACGGCGTGCGCCTGCACCCGGCGGTCCTTGACGTGGACCTCGAGGAACTGGCACAGCTGGTCCTTCCCTCGCTGCGGCGCCGCGGCGTGCTGGCGCCGGTGCAGCCGGACACCACGTTCCGCCAGTTGCTCGGTCTGCAACGCCCTGCCAGCCGCTACGCCACCGCGCGCCATGGCGCAGATTCCGTCCTCGCAGGCCCGGCCGCAAGCTCCACCGCACACCAGGGAGAGAACAATGACTGACACATCCATCGGCAGCGGCTTTGTGCCGTCCGGCCAGCTGCAGCTCGGCATCTTCTTCCAGGGCGTGAACTCCGGGACCATCTGGAAGTCGCCGCAATCAGGATCGCAGACGGACTTCGAATCGTTCCGCCGCATTGCCCAGACCGCCGAGCGCGGCCTGTTCGCCGCCTTTTTCCTGGGCGAGGGGCTGCGGCTGCGCGAGCACCTCGGCCGCCCGCACGCACTGGACGTGGCAGGCCGGCCCGACGCCCAGACCATGCTCGCGGCCCTCGCCTCGGTGACCTCGCACATCGGACTCGTAGCCACCCAGAACACCACGTACAACGATCCCGCGGACCTCGCCCACCGGCTGTCCACCCTGGACCTGATCTCCGGCGGACGCGCGGCCTGGAACGTCGTCACCACGGACAACGCCTGGACCGGGGCCAACTTCCGCCGCGGCGGCTACCTGGACCACGCGGACCGCTACGTCCACGCCGAGGCGTTCGTGGAAACGGCCAAGAGGATCTGGGACTCCTGGGAGGAGGGTGCCGTGGCCGCCTCCCCCGCCGCTGAATCCTGGTCTTCTCCCGGTTCTGCCCGGCCCGTGCACCATGAAGGCCAGCACTACTCTGTGGACTACCGGCCCAAGCTGCCGCGGAGCGCCCAGTACAGGCCGGTGCTGTTCCAGGCAGGCGATTCGCCGGACGGGCGCGACTTCGCGGCGCGGCAGGCAGACGTCATCTTCTCTGCCCACCCCAAGTTTGACGACGCCCTCAACTTCCGCCGCGACATCGTGGAACGCACACTCAAGGCGGGCCGCGGCGCCAACGACGTCAAGATCATGCCGGCCAGCGAATTCATCCTCGCACCCACGCCGCAGGAGGCCCGGGAGAAGAAGGAATGGGTGCGTAACCTGCAGATCGGCCCGCAACAGGCCATCGCCTACCTTGAACAGTTCTGGGGGCGGGAACTTCAGGAGTTTGATCCGGACGGCCCCCTGCCGGAGATCGATCCGGTGGTGGAGGAGACGTCCGAGACCCGCGGCAGCGGCTTCCACGGCGCCAAGGCACGGCATCTGGCGGACCAGTGGCGGGCGGAGGCGAAGGAAAAGGGACTCACCATCAGGCAATTCGTCTCCGCGAAAACCAGCCGGGTTGACGCCACCTTCACCGGCTCCTACACGGAGGTGGCTGACCGGCTGGTCGACTACGCACGCACGGGCGCCGTGGACGGGTTCAACATCTCACCGTGGCTGATCCCCACGGGCCTGGACGACATCGTCAACCACCTCGTCCCTGCGCTGCAGGAACGGGGCGTCTACCCCACCGAGTACGCCGGAAGCACCCTGCGGGAGAACCTGGGGCTGGCATCCCCGGTCCGCCAGGACGCCGGCGTCGCGCAGGAGGTGTAAGAACGTGCGCAGCACCGGGCCGGACGCCACCGGGAACGACGTGCAGGCCGGAGGCCGGGCCGCGGGCTGGACGACGGCAGGCGGCAAACAAACCGACACCTCAGCCGGCACCATCCGGCTCCAGCTGACGGTCTGGGAGCAGATGCTCTGATGCTCAACGGTTGCTCCGCTACTGTCGCTTTTGCCCAACAAAAAGGCGGTGACGGAGCAGCCGATGGGCACCCCGTCGACTGCTCCGTAACTGCCGTTTTGGCGCGGGATAAGGGCAGTTACGGAGCAACCGATGAAAGGTGAGGCTACTTCTTGGGCAAGCCGGCCGGGTTCAGTTCTGACTTCTGCACGGCTTCGGCGGAGAGGCCCCAACGGTCCAGGATCTTGGCGTAGCTGCCGTCCTGGATCAGGTGGTTCAGTCCGGCCTGGGCGGCGGCCGCGAAGCCGTTGCCCTTCTTGGTGGTGGCGGCAATGCTGGCCTTCAGCGGCCAGCCGCCGTCCACCAGGCCCACCAGCTTCGTCTTGGCATCGCTGGCCGCCTTGTACGCTGCGGTGGCATTCGGCCCGAACGTCAGGTCCGCCCGGCCGGACTGCAGGGCCAGGTTCGAGGCGGAGTCGTCGTCGTAGTACTGGAATTCGACCGGCTTGAGCCCCTTCGCCTTGTTCTCCTCGTCCCAGCGCAGCAGGATGGACTCCTGGTTGGTGCCCGAGCCCACGATGACGCGCTTCCCGGCCACGTCCGCGGCGGATTCAACTTTGGTCACGCCGCTGTCGCTCTTGGCGTAGAACCCCAGCTTGTCGTCCCGGTAGCTCGCGAAGTCGTATTTGAGCTTTCGTTCCTCGGTGACGGTTACGTTGGACAGCACGGCCTCGTACTTGCCCGACTCAACGCCGAGCGGCCAGTCCGCCCAGGCCGTGGGAACAATGTCCGCTTCCAGCCCCAGGGTCTGTGCCAGCGCGACGGCGATGTCCACCTCGTTGCCCACCGGCGTCTTGTTGTCGGTGGCGTACACCGCCAGGGGCGGTGCGAACGGGCTGACCGCCACCGTCAGCTTTCCGTCTTTCTTGATGGCCTCCGGAACAAGGGCGGCGGCCGCCGGGTCAACGGTGACGGGGACGCGGTCCTGCTGCGGGGAAAGGTTGAAGGTCTTGGCGGCTGACGACGAAGCCGCCGTGGCCGTTCCGGCATTCCCGGCCGCCGCGGCACCGGGGTCGGAGCAGGCGGAAAGTCCCAGCAGAGTGGTGGCTGCCAAGGCGACGCCAACGCCGGGCTTGAGAATGAAACGGGCCATGATTTTCCCCTTGGAAGTGTCGGATGCAATGGTTGTCGCAGCAACTATCCGGCAGCGAAATAGCCGGGTCAAAAGGTTCTGAAACCAAGGGAGACACGGAGTAACGGCGGTTAATCCTGCGTCTGCAGGCGTCATATCCCCTGTCCGGCCGGCAGCAACCGCGTCTAGTCTCGAACTATGAACAATCACTTCACGGACGAACGGGACAGTTACGGCCGGCTCCTGGTGGACAGGGAAGTGTGGCGGCAGGCAACCACGCTGGCCGCCGCCGGGGAGCTGACCGCACGATGGCTGGAAGGCAAGAGCGAATACCAGGCGGGAACGCTTGCCCCGGACTTTGATGACGAAACGCGGCCCATCGCCGGGCAACTGGCCAAGATCAACCGCAGCGGGCTCTTCACGAAGGAGTCCCAGCCGGGACTTGCCGCGGACGCCAGCCATGCGCAGCGGGAGTACGTCACGGGTTTCTGCTCCACGGAGTCGGCACGGCGCCTCCTGCAGCTTTCCACGCAAACGGAATTTGTTGCCATCGCCCATGCCCCGGGCGAGATGAGCCGCGCGTCCATTCCCGTGACGCTCGACGGCGAGGACGTAGCCACCGTCCTGGGGACCAGCGAGAGCCCCATCGAGGCGGAGCAGATCCGGGACTGGGCGGAGGAGAGCAACGAAACGCTCGCCCTCGTCCTGGCGGATTCCTGGTACGTCGAACTGCTCGATCCGGTATGGGGACGGAACCAGCGCCTCCTGCCTGCGGTCCTGGAGACGCTGAGGTCTGCGCCGGAGGATTTTTAACGGTTTACGACCTCCCGTGAACGTCCGCGACCTCCGGTGAATCCCTGCTACGGCGGCCATTGTGGGCGGGTTGAGGCTCTACGTAATCTCAGTCCAACACCCCCCAACAAACCCCCGAAGGAACACCATGTCGACGTCAAAGGACAATCCGGGGTCCACCCGGATCGCCGCGGGAGAGACCCGCCCCAATCGCCCCCGCCGGCTCAAAATAGGCATCGCCGTTGGCCTGCTGGCCGTCCTCGGCGCAGGCGCCGCAGTGGCCGCCAGCTCGATCCGCAACACTGACACCGCAGCCGCAAACACCGCTGTCACCACCAGTCCCGCTACGGAACTGAAGCTGGGTTACTTCGGCAATGTCACGCACGCCGCGGCCCTGGTGGGCGTCAATCAGGGCTTTATCAAGGACAACCTGGGCAGCACCAAACTGTCCACGCAGGTGTTCAACGCCGGCCCGGCGGCCATCGAGGCGCTCAACGCCGGGGCCATCGACGCGACCTACATCGGCCCGAACCCGGCCATCAACTCGTTCGTCAAGAGCAAGGGCGAATCCATCAGCATCATCGCCGGGGCAGCCTC
>NZ_JBFTKK010000039.1:0-17467 GCF_056395905.1 Arthrobacter sp. 05T444 | reverse complement strand
GGACCACCCTCACCGGCGAAGGCCTGCAGCACGCCGACGGCCACTCCCCGCTGCTCGCCTCCACCAACCCCGCCGTGGTCACCTACGACCCCGCCTACGGCTACGAAATGGGCCACATCGTCCGCGACGGCATCGAACGCATGTACGGCGAGCATCCCGACAACGGTCCGGCGGGTTCGGCCGCCGACCGCAACCTGATGTACTACATCACCGTCTACAACGAGCCCATCACCCAGCCAAGCGAACCCGAGAACCTCGACGTCAACGGTGTGCTGAAAGGCATCTACCGGGTGTCGGCGTCGGGCACTGAAGGTCCCAAGAGCCAGATCCTGGCCTCCGGCGTTTCCGTTCCGTGGGCGCTGGAAGCCCAGCGGATCCTGGCCGAGGACTGGGGCGTCTCCGCGGACGTCTGGTCGGTCACGTCCTGGAACGAACTGCGCCGCGACGGCATCGCCGCCGAGGAGGAAGCGTTCCTGAATCCGGGCGAACCGGCCCGGATCCCGTTTGTGGCACAGCAGCTCGCCGGCGCGGCCGGTCCTGTTGTCGCGGTGTCGGACTACATGAAGGCCGTTCCGGACCAGATCCGCCAGTTCCTGCCCCACCAGTTCGCTTCGCTCGGCGCCGACGGTTTCGGCTTCTCCGACACGCGCGCCGCAGCACGCCGCTTCTTCAAGAACGACACCCACTCCATCGTGGTGAAGACGCTGCAGCTGCTCTCTTCCCGGGGCGAGGTGGACGGCGGGGTCCCGGCCTACGCGATGGATCGCTACAAGCTGCTCGACGTCAACGCCGGCACCACGGGAGGAGCCGGCGGGGACGCCTGACTGTTGCTGGTTGAGCCTGTCGAAGCCGGATTCAACAGGCTCACCCGGCGGAGTTCCCGCTCTGCAATCAGACCGACGGCGGCCCCACCTCCTGGTGGGACCGCCGTCGGTCGTTTCTCGAAAGCATGCTCCGAATTATGTTGAGGTCAGGGACGGGCGCCGGTCCACGATGAACCCGGTCGCGGCGTTCTCCCGCACTGCAGTGATACCTGCGACCACTGCCTTGATGTTCGGAAAACTGGGTGAGACCGCAACTACGGTGCCATCCTCGGCCGTCAGCCGGAACCGGAATGAACCCTGGTCCGCGGTCACTATTTCGAATGTGCCTGCCATCTACGCTCCTTCTGGGCTGCGCCGTTGCAGCCGTCTGTGACCCCCAATTGCCAACACGACATCTACGAGGTTAGCGGCCATTCACTGGGTTAACTACCCCTACTAATCGGTAGTTTTCTCCTCGTAACGGGATGCCGTCCAGCAAATCAGTGTCCTAAGGTGAAGCACATGGAAGACTTCCCGCGCACGGCCACCACCGCGGTCCTCCTTGCCGCGGGGGCCGGCACCCGCTTGGGCCTCGGCCCTAAGGCGCTTCTGCCGTTCCGGGGCCGCACCCTCGTTGAGGTGCTGGCCGACGTCCTGCTCGACGGCGGCTGCCGCGAGGTGGTGGTTGTGCTCGGCGCCGGGGCCGAGTCGGTGCGCGAGAACACGGACCTCTCCCGGCACGCCGTGGTGGAGAACGCTGACTGGTCGACCGGCATGGGCAGTTCGTTCAGACTGGGTCTCTCCTTCGCCCGCGATGAGGATCATGTGCTGGTAGCCCTCGTTGACCAGCCCGGGCTGACCCCGGAAACCGTGGCGCGCCTGCTGTCGGCCCACCGGCCGGGGCACGTGACGGCCGCCGCCTACCCCGATGCTGCGGGCGAACTCCGGCGCGGTCACCCGTTGCTGCTCGACGCCTCGCTGCGCGCCGCGGCAGCGGAGTCGGCCACCGGCGACGCCGGCGCGCGGCATTTCCTCCAGGCCCGCCCCGATGTCATTGACCTGGTGGACTGCACCACCGGGACGGGAGGCAAGCGATCCGCAGGCGAAGACATCGACACTCCGGACCAGCTGCATCTTCTCGACTGAGCTAGTGAATAACGCCGTGCGCCAGAAGCTCTTTCAGGCCCAGCTTGAAACCGGCCCGCCCTCCGTGCGCGGGATGCCTGATTTTCGGCACCCGCAGGCCGCTTCGTTGAAGGCTGCGGTGAGCCACGTTGCCCACCGCCACCACCGACTGGATGGGAAACAGCTCGGTCAACGCTTGCCAAAACGGAGTCCCGATGGCAGTTTCAGTGAGCGTGGGCGTGCGGTTGGACAACGGCCGTCCCGGCGCATGCGGATGAAAGGGGTAGGCGCTCCACAGCAGGGGCAGGAAATCCAGCTCGGCCAACACCGCCCACAGCACAGTGGCCGTTGGTTCGGCTGCTACGCCTCCGGAATCCCCGGGCAACGCGTATCCTTTCCCCGGCCCGAACAGCCCGAAAGCGTTCGCCGGACCCTCGAGGATAGTGCGGTTGGTAAAGGGAATCCCGGTGACCTTCATGCCCCTGAAACCAGGGGCTTCTCCCACCAGCAGAACCTGCGGGCTGCGATCCCGCATCTCCTGCAAGAAGATCTCCAGGTTTTGCCGGCGCCGAGAGTTTTCGGGGATCGCATGATCGAAAAAGTTATGGCTCCCCGGACCGGTTTCCACGGCAGCCAAACTGTCAATGAAGGCGCGGATGGATGTGGTCATTCAGCACTTTGCTTCCCGACGGCGGCCACATGTTTCGGTTGCTGCCGGTCCGGCGCGAACTACCAGCGCGGGTGGATCGACTCGCGGAAGTAGTGGTCGTAGATCCAGCGGACGCCCTCGTTGAATTCCTCGTTCACCGAAATCCCGGCCGCTCCGGCATTGGAGCGGGCCTGCTCCACATTTCGCGCCCCCGGAATAACCGACGTGACGCCGTCCTGTGCAGCGATCCACGCGATGGCCGCCTGCGCGGTGCTTGCACCCTCCGGCACCAGGTTCTCGAACTCGGCCACGGCCTTGAGCCCCAGCTCGAAATCGACGCCCGAGAAAGTCTCGCCGACGTCGAACGCGTCGCCGCCGCGGTTGTAGTTTCGGTGGTCATTCTCGGCGAAGGAAGTGTCCTTGGTGTACTTTCCGGAGAGCAACCCGGAAGCCAGCGGCACACGCGCGATGATCCCGACACCGGCCTTCTTTGCTGCGGGGAGCACCTCGTCCAGGGGCTTAAGCCGGAAGGCGTTGAGGATGATCTGGACGGACGCGGTGCCGTCGTGACGCAGCGCTTCGAGGGCTTCGTCCGTGCGCTCCACGCTGACGCCGTAGTTCCGGATGGCGCCCTCTGAGACGAGGGTATCCAGGGCGTCGTAGACCTCGGCGTTGCTGTAGACAGCGGTGGGCGGGCAGTGCAGCTGGACGAGATCAAGGGAGTCGGTCCGCAGGTTGCGGCGTGAGCGGTCCACCCACTCGCGGAAGTTGGCGAGATTGTAGTTCTCCGGACGCTGCTCCACCCGGCGGCCCATCTTCGTGGCCACGGTAATGTCCAACCCCTGGTTGTCCGCCAGGAAAGCGCCGATGGCCTGCTCGCTGCGGCCGTCACCGTAGACGTCCGCCGTGTCGAAGAACGTCACGCCCGCCTCCGCCGAGGCGGCCAGCACTGCCTGTGCCTGGGCCGGATCCACGTTGCCCCAGTCCGCGCCGAGCTGCCACGTGCCGAGTCCGACGACGGAGACGTTCCGTCCGGTTTTGCCTAAAGTGCGCTGTTCCATCCCCCGACTATATGACGGGAACCCAACGCGGGGTCATTTAGCGCCCCTTCGGCGGGGCTCATTGGGCGCTAAGTGACCCCGCGTTGCTTTTGGAGGACGTGACGAGGCCGGCTTCCTTCAGGCCCAGGTAGATCTTGTCCCGGGCAATCGGGAGTTCGGCAAACCGGAGGCCCGTGGCGTGGCGGACGGCATTGGCCAGGGCCGGCGCCACCGGATTGAACGGGCTTTCACTCATCGACTTCGCCCCGAGCGGGCCCAGTTTGTCGTTGGTCTCGGCGAAGTACACCTCGCTGCGCGGCACGTCCGCGAAGGACGGGATGTGGTACTGCCGGAGGATGTCCGTGGTAACCCGGCCGCCGTCGTCCACCCGGACCTCCTCATACAGCGCGGCGCCCAGCGCCTGCGCGATCCCGCCCTCGATCTGGCCGCGGCACTGCCGGGGGTTTACCACCACGCCGGCGTCCGCCGCCTGGACGCTCTGCAGGATCCGCAGCTCCCCCGTCCCCTTATTTACTGCCACACGGAATCCGTGGACGTTGAACGCGACCGACCGGGGAGTGCCGCCCCAGCGCCCCTCCGCGGCAATTTCGACGCCGGCCTCCGCGGCTTCGCGGGCGAGTTCCGTCAGCGGCACCCTGGTCCCCTCGCAGACCACGGCATCGCCGTCGAGTACACAGCCCGATGACTGGATCTGGTGCATACCGGCGGCGAAGGCCCGGATCCGAACGGCCAGCTCCTCGGCCGCGGCCAGCGTCGCCTTGCCTGCCACCACGGTGCCGGCCGAGCCGAAGGCGCCGGTATCGTGCTCGATCAGGTCTGTGTCCGACTGCCGGACGGCGACGCGCGCCGCCGTGGTGGACAGGGCGGTGGCCGCGAGCTGGGCGTGGACGGTAGTGGTGCCGTTGCCGAATTCGGCGGTCCCGACGTCGGCCGCGTACGTTCCGTCGGGAAGGAGCCGGAGCTTCGCATGGGCAAAGTGTCCGCGCGGCGGAACGGTGTCGATCATGGACAGCGCCGTTCCTTCGCCGGTGACCCAGTCCGGCCCCAGGTCATCGAGCCCTGCGGCCCGGTACCGTTCGCGGCCCCGGTCCAGGGCGTCCCGGACGAGTCGCGTGCACTGGTCCAGCCCGTAGCTGCCGTAGTGGACGTCCTCCTCCGGTTCGGCGTGGGTGGAGAGCATGTCGTCGCCCTCCCGGACCATGTTGCGGCGGCGGAATTCCAGGGGATCCATGCCGATTCCGGTGGCCAGCTCGTCAATCCCGGACTCGATCGCAAAGATCATCTGGCTCAGCCCGTACCCCCGGAAGGCGCCGGAGGGAACGGTGTTGGTGTACGCCGCCTGCGCATCCACCTTCTTGTTGGCGCACTTGTAGACGCCCAGGGACTCGCCGCACCCGTGGAACATGACGCCCGGCGCGTGGTTTCCGTAGGCGCCGGTGTTCGTGAGGACCTCAAGCTGCAGCGCCGTGAGCCGGCCGTCGCTGCTGGCACCGGCTTTGAGTTTGACGGTGAACGGGTGCCTGGTGGTGCTGGCCGTGAACTGCTCGGTCCGGGTGAACTCCAGCTGCACCGGCCGCTTCAGTTTCAGGGCCGCGAGCGCCACGATGTCCTCGGTGAGGACTTCCTGCTTGCCGCCGAATCCGCCGCCCACCCTGCCGGACACCACGTGGATGCGTTCCTCCGGCAGCCCGAACAGGCGGCAAAGCGTGCGCCTGACCAGGAACGGGACCTGGCTGGACGTGCGGATGTGCAGCCGGCCGGCGTCGTCAACCGAGGCGATGGAGGAGTGTGTTTCAAGGGCCACGTGCTGAACCCGCTGGGTCCGGTACGTCTGCTCGTGGATGAAGTCGGACGCCGCGAAACCGTCCTCCACGCTGCCGAGTTCGGAGTGCAGTTCGGCCACGATGTTCTGCTCCGGCCGCGCAATCCGTGCCGTGGCGCCGTCCTTGTCGCCGTGGATGGCCGGCGCCCCGGGCAGAATGGCTTCCTGGGGCGTGAACACTGCGGGCAGGGGCTGGTACTTCACGTCCAGCGCGCGCACTCCCGCTTCCGCTGCCCTCACCGATTCGGCCACGACGGCGGCAACCCGCTGGCCGCGGAACCGCACCACGTCGTCCAGCAGCCGGGTGTCATCGGGGTCGTCGGTGTAGAGCTCGTGCTGGGCCGTGGAGAACAGCTGGGCCGGCGCGTCCGCAGACGTGAGGACGGCCACCACTCCGGGAATTTCCAGGGCGGCGCTTTTGTCGACCGAGAGCACCCGGGCGTGCGCGTGCGGCGAGCGCAGCAGCTTCAGGTGCAGGAGTCCGGGCAGTTCCCCGGCCGGGACGTCCAGCGTGTAGCGGGCCTGCCCTGTGACTACCGCGCGGCTGGCGGGGGCCGGTACGTCATCGCCCAACTGCCCGGGCCGGGGCTCCGGCTGGCCTTCACCGGCGATGCCCGAGCCCGGACCCTCCGAATCCGGATGCCCCTCGTGGCCGCAGACGGCGTCGCCGATGGCCCGGTAACCGGTACAGCGGCACAGGTTCCCCTTGAGGTTCCGCGGCAGGTTGCCCCGCTGCGCGTCATCGAAGGTTGCAGCCGTCATAATCATGCCGGCAGTGCAAAATCCGCACTGGAAACCCTGCCGGTCCAGGAACTGCTGCTGCATCGGGTGAAGGGTGCCGGCTGACGTTCCACCGGCAGACGTTCCACCGGCAGTCGTTCCGCCGGCAGTCGCCAGCCCCTCGATGGTGGTGACCGCATGGCCTTCGGCGCGCACGGCCGGGTAGATGCAGCTGTGCACGGGTATGCCGTCCACATGGACTGTGCACGCTCCGCAGTCGCCGCCGTCGCAGCCCTTCTTGACGCCCAGGTTTCCTTGTTCTCGCAGGAAGGTGCGAAGGCACTGGCCCGGGCGGGGCTGGGATTCCGTGGCCACTCCGTTAATTTCGATCGTCATGTTCAGGCCCCTTTCTGCCCGCTGGACATCCACGCATTGCCGGCAGAAACCGGCCGCGGCGGCCAGAAATCGCCGGATACCGCCCGGGGCAGTGTGCCTTCCGGAGCGGCAAGCTCGTCGCGGATCTCTTCGGCCAGCCGGTACGTCATGTCGCGCCGCCAGGCGGGCAACCCATGGATATCGTCGTGGTAAAGGTCCTCCGGAATGGCTTCGTCCAGCGCTTCCCTGAGTTCGGAAGCGTCCGGCGCCGGGAGGAACCGCAGCTGCACCGGGCGCTGGGTCGCTGCGGTGACGGTCAGCGTCAGCTGCCCACCGCCGTCGAGCGTCCCGACCAGCAGGACCCCGGACCTCCCCAGGTTACTCAGGGACAGGCGGCGGAACGCCGCCCGTGAGGACAGGGCCGACGCCGGGAGGCGGATGCTGCGGAGGAGCTCGCCGGGTGCCAGGGCGTTCTGCCCGTCGCCGGTGACGAAGTCGGCCACCGGCAGCTCCCTGCTGGAGCAGCCTGGGCCGAGGATGGTGACCGTGCCGTCAAGCCCGGCGCACAGCGAGATCATGGGGCCGGCGGGCAGCGACGTGCACAGGTTGCCGCCCACGGTGGACATGTTCCACACCTTGAAGGACGCCACGAAGGAGTCGCAGCAGGGGCGGACGAGGTCCAGGGCGGGCCAGTCCGTTGCCGGGCCGCGGTTCGCCAGTACTGGCGACTCCGGCAGCGCATAGAGCTCGGCCACGGTGCATGTTGCGGCCAGCTCGATCCCGTCCCCGGTCACCGTGACGGCGGGCCAGCCGGCCGAGCCGAGGTCCAGCAGCCTCCGGAGCGGTTCGGGGCCGAAGGCGTAGCTGCCGTAGGAGAACAGGACCGTGCCGCCGGCGAGCCAGGCGTCGCCGTCGCGCCATTCGGCCGGGTCCGTCGTGCGGAGGACGGCCTCTATGGTGTTCATGTCCACGGGGTCTCCTGGCTTTCTTCGTTGGCGTGGTGGATGGGGCCGCTTCCGTCCCTGAGCGGAGCGCAGGCTGCGGCTGCGTTCCGGGCGGCGATCAGCTCGGCCGTGATGGACACGGCCACCTCGGCCGGCGTGACGGCTCCGAGGTCCAGGCCGATGGGCGAATGCAGCCTGGCAAGGCCTTCCGGTGGAACGCCGGCGGCCAGCAGCGCGTCGATGCGCTGGCGGTGGCTGCGGCGCGAGCCCATGGCCCCGACGAAGGCCACGTCCAGGCCGAGGGCCGCTTCCAGCAGCGGGATGTCGAACTTGGGATCGTGGGTGAGGACGCAGATGGCGGTGCGGGCGTCGATCCGGGTTGCGGCGGCCTCTGCCGCCAGGTACCGGTGGGGCCAGTCCGTGACCACCTCATCAGCGGTCTCGAAACGGGCCTGGCCTGCGAACGCCGGCCGCGCATCAATGAGCGTCACGCTGTAACCGAGGAGCTTGGCCGCCGGCACCAGCGCCGCGCCGAAGTCGTTGGCGCCGAACACCAGCATGCGCGGAGGCGGCGTACGGCTTTCGACCAGCAGGGTCACGGGCTCGGGCTGGATCCCGCCGGATTCCTCCACCACGTCGGCGCGCCCGACGCAGCCGCCGGCCGGGGCGAGCCTGACCAGGCCGGTACGTCCGCCGCGCAGCAGGGGTTCCAGCTGTGCTGCGGCCGCCGCCATGGCCTCGCCGGCCGGGCTGCGGAGTCCGAGGAGGGCGGCCAGCTCGGCTGACTGCGCCGCCTTGAATGCCTCAGGGTCCGGGATGACGACGGCGCCGCTCCCGTTCAGGTCAACCCTGCGGATGAGTGCCACCGGGGTTTCCGGCAGCCGCCGCAGCAGCTGGCCGATGGAGGGTCCGGCAAACGCCCCGAACGGCTCGATGTGGACCTGAAGCTCACCGCCGCAGGTGAGTCCGACGGCGAACGCGTCCTCGGCGCTGTAGCCGAAAAGCTCCAGCCGGGTGCCGCCGTCGCGCATTGCCTCCAGCGCCGCCTCGACAACGGCCCCCTCGACGCAGCCGCCCGAAAGGCTGCCAAGGACGTCACCTGCTGCGGACACCATCATGGATGTGCCCATGGGCCGCGGCACCGAGCCGCTCGTGCCCACCACGGTGGCAACGGCACACCGCTGTCCGGAGGCCACGGGGTGCCAGCCGGCGAGGGAAGACATCAGATCCAGCATGGCTGCACTCCCTTTTCATGTGCGGCGATAGTGTCCATATTCTCGTTCCTATCATTGGCCGGGGGAAGCGCGGCTGCGGCGCCGGCGACGATTTGATTGCAGTTTGGTGGACCGGGACAGGCCCCATCTGCCTGTCCCGGTCCGGTCTGGGAGGCCGCGGGCTACGCCCCGAGCAGTGCGCTGACAGGTCCGCGGGCGAAGTAGACCAGGAAGCCGGCGGTCACCACCCACATGAGCGGGTGGATCTTCTTCGCCTTGCCGGATGCCGCTCCGATCACGGCCCAGGACACGAAGCCCACGCCGATCCCGTTGGCAATCGAGTAGGTCAGCGGCATGGTGACGATGGTCAGGAAGGCCGGGAGTGCCACCGCGAACCTGGTGAACTTGATTTCGCGGATCTGGGCCATCATCATGGCGCCGACCACCACGAGTGCGGCGGCGGCGACTTCCAGCGGCACCACGCTGGTCAGTGGCGTGAGGAACATGGAGCCCAGGAACAGCGCGCCCGTGACCACCGAGGCCAGTCCGGTGCGGGCACCTTCCCCGATGCCCGCCGCGGAGTCGATGTACACCGTGTTGGAGGACCCCGAGGTGGCGCCTCCCGCCACTGCCCCGAAGCCTTCCACGATGAAGGCCGACTTCAGTCGCGGGAACGTGCCGTCCTTGTGCGCCACTCCGGCGCTCTTGGCGAGCCCGGTCATGGTGCCCATGGCGTCGAAGAAGTTGGTGAAGACCAGGGTGAACACGAGCATGGTGGCGGCGAGCCCGCCGATCCGGCCGAAGGCTCCGAACAGGTCGAAGTGTCCCACCAGGCCCAGGTCCGGCGCAGAGACCAGCTGCCCCGAGAGCACCGGGGTGTTCAGGTGCCAGCCACCGGGGTTCTCCGGTGTGCCCGGGCCGATGTGGAAGACGGCTTCGACGACGGCGGCCAGCACGGTGGTGGCCACGATCCCGATCAGCAGCCCACCCTGGACCTTCCTCGCCACGAGGATGCCCATGGCCAGCAGGCCCACGATGAACACGAGGGTGGGGACGGACGTGATGGAGCCGTTCTCACCGAGCTGGACTGGCGGCCCGCCGGCGGTGGCGCGGACGAAGCCCGAGTCCACGAAGCCGATGAACGCGATGAAGAGTCCGATCCCCACGGTGATCGCGGCCTTGAGTTCCTTGGGGACGGCCCGGAAGATGGCCGTCCGTGCCCCGGTGACGCCGAACAGGACGATCAGGATGCCGTTGATGACCACCAGGCCCATGGCCTCGGGCCAGGTGACTTCGTGAATGACGGCAACGGCGAGGAAGGAGTTGATGCCCAGCCCGGCCGCCAGTCCGAAAGGCAGGTTGGCGATGAGGCCGAACAGGATGGTCATCACGCCGGCGGTGAGGCCCGTGACCGCACCAACCTGGGCCGCGGACAGCCAGCCGCCGGCAACGTCGGTGGGGGCATTGTCCGCGCTGAATCCGCCGAGGATCAGCGGGTTCAGGATCACGATGTACGCCATGGTGAAGAACGTGACCAGGCCGCCGCGGAGTTCACGCGCGAGGGTTGAGCCGCGCTTGGTGATGTGGAAGAAACGGTCAAGGAAAGCGTCTGACGCCGGCGGCCGGGCTTGTGTGTCCGGGCGGGTCTGCTTGGGCTGCTTGGCCTTCTTGACTGCCGGGGCGGCCGTCTCGGGTCCGTCGGGGGTCTGCTCCAGGAGTGTCATGGGAACCACAGGCCCTAGTAGTCGATCCTGGAATCGAGCGTGTTCCAGGTGGTGAACGGCTCGAGGATCGCGGGCGCCTTCGGGTCTGCGAACCCCAGCTTGGACACCGGCATGAGGTCATCCCGGTCGGCGTTGTCGAAGTACTCGTAGAAGACGGCGTCGTCGAATCCCACGGACGCGGCGTCGTGCCGGTCTGCGGCAAACACCACCCGGTCAATGCGTGCCCAGAGGGCCGAAGCCAGGCACATGGGGCAGGGCTCGCAGCTGCTGTAGAGGGTGGCTCCGCGGAGGTCGAACGTGCCCAGCTCGCTGCAGGCCCGGCGGATTGCCGTGACCTCTGCGTGGGCGGTGGGATCGTTGGTGGCAGTGACGCGGTTGACGCCGTCGAACGCCTGGCCGTCCGCGGTGACGATGACCGCGCCGAACGGCCCTCCGCTGTTCAGGACGTTTGACGTTGCAAGTTGGACGGACCTGGCCAGAAATTGTTCGGCCGTGACGGTGGTACTCATGATGCGCTCCCTTTGGGTGGAAGCCGGTACCCCGTGACGGGATTGAACACCAGTTGCGACGGATACCAGGCTTCAGCATGTGCTTTGAAGGTTTAGTTGCGCCTGGTAGATAGCTTCCCGGTCTCCGGGTGCCCGCCTTTGGCAAGATCGAGATTAGCACCGGAGTGTGGCGTGCGCCATAGTTTCTGGAAAGTTGATTTCGTGATGTGAAATTCAGGTTTCCGCACTGTCACAATCCGCGGCCGTTGACGGCGGCCGGGGCCGCCCTTACGCTGGTGCCGACCCGGCTCCGCAGGCGCCGGCCCCTGGATCAGCAGACAGGACGCACTGAGCTGGAACGTATCGGCACGCTCAGACTAGGAACCCGCACATGACCCAGGCACCTTCCGCACCCCGCGCTTCTGCACCCACGGATTCCCGGCTGTGGATCCGGAATCCGCTCGCAGCATTCACCGCCAACAGCTATGACGCCTCGGGCGGCGTTGTGGTCTCCGGGGGCAGGATCGTGGAGGTGCTTGCCGCCGGGCAACAACCTTCCGCGCCCTGCACGGAGACCTTCGACGCCGGCAGCCACGTGCTGCTGCCGGGCCTGATCAACACCCACCACCACTTCTATCAAACGCTCACCCGCGCCTGGGGTCCCGTGGCCAGTGCCCCGCTCTTCCCGTGGCTGCAGAATCTCTACCCGGTGTGGGCCCGCCTCACGCCGCGAGACCTCGAGCTGGCCGCCACGGTAGCCCTCGCGGAACTCCTGCTGTCGGGCTGCACCACCGCGGCGGACCACCATTACCTGTTTCCGGCAGGCATGGAAGATGCCATCGATATCGAAGTCCAGGCGGTCCGCTGGCTGGGAATGCGCGCCACTCTGACGCGCGGCTCCATGACTTTGGGGCAGAACGACGGCGGGCTGCCGCCACAGTCGACGGTGCAGGCACCGGAGGTGATCCTCGCTGACAGCGAACGGCTGATCGGGCAGTACCACCAGCGCGGCGACGGCGCCGTGATCCAGATTGCGCTGGCCCCGTGTTCGCCGTTTTCCGTGACCAAGGAGATCATGGCCGAGAGCGCACTGATGGCCCAGCGGCTGGACGTCCGGCTGCACACACACCTCGCCGAGACCCTGGACGAGGAGGACTTCTGCCGGGAGATGTTCGGTCTCCGCACCGTGGACTACCTCGACAGCGTGGGGTGGCTGACGGACCGGACATGGCTGGGACACGGCATCCATTTCAGTGATGCCGAGATCGCCCGGCTGGGCGCCGCGGGCACCGGCGTCGCGCATTGCCCCACGTCCAACATGAGGCTGGCCTCGGGCGCCGCGCGCGTCCTGGAACTCGAGGCGGCGGGCGTTCCCGTGGGACTGGGAGTGGACGGATCGGCGTCGAACGATGCGTCCAACATGATCCTCGAGGCGAGGCAGGCGCTGTACCTGCAGCGGCTCCGCTACGGGGCGCAGGTCCCCGTTGAGCGGGCACTGGGCTGGGCAACCCGCGGCTCTGCAGCTGTACTGGGTCGGCCCGATCTCGGCCAGCTGGCTCCGGGGATGCAGGCGGACCTGGCCCTCTTCAAGCTCGATGACCTGAAGTTCTCCGGCAGCCACGACCCCATTGCGGCCCTGCTGCTGTGCGCTGCGGACCGCGCGGACCGCGTGATGGTGGCCGGGCAGTGGCGCGTGGTGGACGGACAGATTCCCGGACTGGACATCGCCGGGCTCATCGCGGAGCACTCGGCCGCGGCCCGGAGGCTCGTCGCGGGCTAGGAGCTTACCCCGTTTCGGTTGCTGCTTTCGCTTGCCGTGCAGCTGGTCTGGCTGCGACATCCGATCGTTGCTAGCGTGGCGGCATGAGCCCGTCGAAGACCCCGGCCGAGATCCTCACCATTGGCGGCACCGAGGTTCGCATCTCGAGTCCGGACAAGGTGGTGTTCCCTGAGCCGGGGCTGACGAAGCTCGACCTGGTGCTCTACTACCTCGCCGTCGCGGACGGTGCGCTGCGCGGCGCGGGGGGCCGGCCAATGGTGCTCAAGCGCTTCCCGAAGGGCATCGACGCTGAGCCGTTCTTTCAGAAGCGCGTGCCCGAAAACCACCCCGACTTCATCGACACGACGACGCTGCACTACGCGTCGGGGACATCGGCTGAGGAGGCCGTCATCCGGGATGCTGCAGGTTTGGCGTGGGTCGTGAATCTTGGATGCCTCGACCTCAACCCGCATCCCGTGCGCGCAGAGGACCTCGAACACCCCGACGAGCTCCGCGTGGACCTCGATCCGATGCCGGGAGTCGATTGGTCCCAGATCGTCGACGTCGCCTATGTCGCGCGGGAGGTGCTCGACGACGTTGGGCTCGTGGGGTGGCCAAAGACGAGCGGGTCGCGCGGACTCCACATCCTGGTGCGCATCGCGCCGCATTGGTCCTACCGCGACGTGCGGCTCGCCGCCGAAACCCTCGCCCGGGAGGTCGAAAACCGCGCTCCCGGCCTCGCTACCGCGCGGTGGTGGAAGGAGGAGCGCGGCGAGAGCGTGTTCGTCGACTTCAACCAGAACGCAAAGGACCGCACGGTGGCATCCGCGTACTCCATCAGGGCCCTACCGGATGCCCGGGTCTCGACGCCGCTCACATGGGATGAGGTCCGCTCCACCCGGCCGGAACAGTTCACGGTGCGCACGGTGCCCGAGCGGTTCGCAGAGATGGGCGACCCTCACGCCGGCATCGACGACGCGGTCGGCACACTCGACGGGCTCCTCGCCTTGGCTACCGAACTCGGCCCCGCCGAGAAGGCGCCGCGCGGCGGCGACGGCTCCGGGCGCCGGCAGTCGGTGATGCCGCTCATCGAGGTGGCCCGCACCAGGACCAAGCCCGAGACGCTCGCGGCGCTGGACGAGTGGAGGACCCGGCATGCGGACATCGTCCCGGCACTGCACCCCGCCGATGTGCTCGTCGACGGAATGCGCGGATCGAGCTCGCTCTGGTACAGGGTGCGGGTGAACCTGCAGCACGTGCCCGAAGCGGAGCGACCGCCGCAGGAGGAGCTCATCGCCGACTACGACCCCTGGGCCGGCAAGGAGTGGCCGGGGCGCCCGGTGTCCTGACACCGGCGCTGCGCACCCGGCTGAGATCGCCCTCGCGATGCAAGCGCGCAGAGTCCGGCGCCGGTTGGGGCAGTAGCTTTACGGACGTTACCGGCCGAAAACCGGGAGCGCGCGCAGCCAGCGGGAGAATCCGCGGCCGGTTCGGTCGCAGTCGGCCGGGATATAGAAGTCAGGATCTGTGGCGCCGAACGGCAGGTACAGCTCCTGGCCGGGTGCCGGAAAGTCGGCGACGTTGTTCTTATCCTGAGGGTCCATCTGTTCCTCCTCGTTCCTTCGTTCTATTTTCCGCTATTCGGAAAATGTTTATTGATATGTGGAAATTCTAGTGTTGAGCCCGTCGGCGGTCAAGACCCTTGGCCAGCGCCACGCGGGACCAGGGGCACGCGTGCGGTCACAATCGGATTTTTCAATTAGTGATGTACACCACCGGGAAGCTCGGCTACGCTTTAAGTCAACTCGTGGCGTAGGTCACGTAACCTGGGAGCAGCAGGCAGGGTCGTAATGAGCTGGCGTCATTGGATGCCGGCTCTTTTTTGTTGGGTCGGCTCCATCAGAAACGCGTGTGTAACACGCGCTTAATTTCAATGATGGAACCTAGGTTCCACATCACGGAAGTTGGGAACAGACCATGAGCAGCAAAATCATCCTCGGCCAGAACCAGTACGGCAAGGCCGAAGTCCGGGTCGTCAAGATCACCCGGGAGACCGACCGCCACGAGATCGAAGACCTGAACGTCACCTCGCAGCTCCGCGGGGACTTCTCCGCGGCCCACCTCGAAGGCGACAACAGCCACGTCGTGGCCACGGACACGCAGAAGAACACCATCTACGCGTTTGCCCGCGAAGGCGTCGGCTCACCGGAGGCGTTCCTGCTGCGGCTGGGCGAGCACTTCACCTCCAGCTTCGACTGGGTCACCGGCGGACGCTGGGAAGCCGAGTCCTACAGCTGGAACCGGATCCAGGCCCACGGTGCGGAGCACGACCACTCGTTCGTGCGCAACGGCCAGGAAGTCCGCACCGCCGTCCTGGTGAAGGACGGCGCGGCAACGCACCTCATCTCGGGCCTCAAGGACCTCACGGTCTTGAAGTCCACCCAGTCCGGATTCGTGGGCTACCCGAAGGACAAATACACCACCCTTCCGGAGACTACCGACCGCATCCTCGCCACGGACGTCTCCGCCCGCTGGCGGTTCAAGCCAGGCACTGACTTCAGCACCCTGGACTTCAACAAGAGCTACGAAGACGTCAAGAGCCTCCTGCTGGAGGGCTTCACGGAAAAGTACTCGCACGCCCTGCAGCAGACCCTGTTCGACATGGGCGCCAAGGTCCTGGAGGCGCACGGCGAGATCGAAGAAATCAAGTTCTCGATGCCCAACAAGCACCATTTCCTCGTGGACCTTTCGCCGTTCGGCCTCGACAACCCCAACGAGGTCTTCTTCGCCGCGGACCGGCCCTACGGCCTGATCGAGGCCACCGTCCAGCGCGACGACGCAGCATCCGCCGAGATCGCCTGGTCCGGCATCGCCGGATTCTGCTAACCCTCCCCGTTTCAGGGGTGCCGCGCCCGGAGTCTCTGTTCCCACACGGACCAGCGCTCCGGACGCGGACACCCCGCCGGCCCGAAACACCACCGGGCCAATCCGCAGCCGGCCAGATCACGGGCCCGCCCACCCTAGTTCCACACTGTTAGCCAGACACCGTTAGCCAGACAAAGACGTCTGCCATGAACCAAGAAAGTCTGCCATGAACACCAAGAAGAATTCCGCCGCTGCAGTTACCGGCAACGACCGCAAGCGGTCGGACCGCCCCGAAGACCAGCGCATGCCCATTGCAAGCACCTTCGCCTACGGTTTCCAGCACGTCCTCACCATGTACGGCGGCATCATCGCGCCTCCGCTGATCATCGGCGCAGCCGCCGGCATGTCCTCGCAGGACATCGGGCTGCTCATTGCCGCCTGCCTCTTCGTCGGCGGCCTCGCCACGATTCTCCAGACTGTCGGCATCCGTTTCTTTGGATCCCAGCTCCCGCTGGTTCAGGGTGTCTCCTTTGCAGGCGTCTCCACCATGGTGGCCATCGTCCACGGCGGCGGGGGCATCCAGGCAGTCTTTGGCTCGGTCATCGCCGCCTCGCTGATCGGCCTGCTGATCACGCCGCTGTTTTCAAAGATCATCCGCTTCTTCCCGCCAGTGGTGACGGGGACGGTCATCACCACCATCGGCCTGACCCTGATGCCGGTGGCGGCCAACTGGGCCATGGGCGGCAACAGCAAGGCGCCGAACTACGGCAGCATGGCCAACATCGGACTGGCTGCAGCCACCATGGCGATCGTCCTGCTTCTGAGCAAGGTGGGCAACGCTGCGATCTCGCGGCTGTCCATCCTTCTGGCGATGGTCCTCGGCACGGTCATCGCCTTTGTCTTTGGCATGGCTGATTTCTCCAAGGTGGGCCAGGGCGAGATCGTCGCCTTCCCCACCCCGTTTGCCTTCGGTCCGCCCACGTTTGAGATCGCCGCAATCATCTCCATGTTGATCGTCATCCTGGTGACACTGACAGAAACCTCCGCCGACATCATCGCCGTTGGCGAGATCGTGGGCACCAAGGTTGATTCCAAGCGGATCGGCGACGGCCTGCGGGCGGACATGCTCTCCAGCGCCATCTCCCCGCTCTTCAATTCCTTCACCCAGAGCGCCTTTGCCCAAAACGTGGGACTCGTTGCAATCACGGGCGTCAAGAGCCGCTTCGTGGTCAGCGCCGGCGGCCTGATCCTCGTGATCCTCGGCCTGCTGCCGGTGCTTGGCCGGGTGGTCGCGGCGGTGCCGACCCCCGTCCTGGGCGGTGCCGGCGTCGTACTCTTTGGAACCGTTGCCGCAAGCGGCATCCGCACGCTTTCCAAGGTGGAATACCGGAACAACATGAACCTGATCATCGTGGCGGCATCCATCGGCTTCGGCATGATCCCGATTGCCGCCCCGGCGTTCTACGACAAGTTCCCGTCCTGGTTCGGCACCATTTTCCACTCGGGCATCAGCTCAGCCGCGGTCATGGCGATCCTGCTCAACCTGCTGTTCAACCACCTCAAGGCGGGCAACTCGGAGAACCAGTCGGTGTTTGTGGCCGGCACCGGGCGCGTGGTCCGGGAGGAAGACCTGGAATGTCTGGCTGACGGCGACCGCTTCGAGGGCGGGAAGCTGATCGACTGCGACGGAAAGGAAGTCACGGTCCATTCGTCGAAATCCGACCACTGACCTGCTAAGCGCGAACGAACACTTGGGGCCCCTACCCTCCGTCTTGGGTTCTAGCGGTCGTTGCAACACCCCGACTTTTGGGAGTTGCAACGACCGTGGTTCGTTTAAGCGGTGATTCATCAGGATCCGGGTGGTACTCGCAGGATCAGAAGGATGCATTTTTCGCGGTGTTTGACCGCTTGGGGAGTA
>NZ_JBFTKK010000038.1:0-19697 GCF_056395905.1 Arthrobacter sp. 05T444 | reverse complement strand
CTACGGTCCCGAAGACCTCGAACTCGTCGCTCAGAAACTCAACGGCCGGCCACGTAAAACGCTCGGCTGGGAAACCCCAGCCGAGCGTTTACGTGCTTTACTACTAACCACCTAACCAACAGGTGTTGCAACGACCGCTAGAACCCAAGAGGGCCTCGAGTGTTCGTTCGCGCTCAACCGGAAGCGCCGAAGGGATCAGGAGCCGTTGCTGTACACATCTGCACCGAAGCGGTTCACGTCCGGCGCCGCAGCGTAGCCGAGGTACGGCAGGCCGAAGAGGTCCTCCAAGCTGGCCAGGAGGCTGTAGTGGTTGTACGGCCGTTCGGACGTTGTCCCGCCCTTGGTCCGCGATGACAGGACGAGGGCGCCGATGCGGCCGCCGCCTGCACCTCCGGGAATGGCCATGGACGCGCTTTCCTTCCCCTCGGACTCATCGAAGGTGATCACCAGGACCCCGTCCTGTTTGAAGGCTGGGGAGGACAGGATCTCCGGGACGTGCTGCTTGAGCCATTCGTCAGAGGTTGCGAGGCCGCCTTCCCGCCCGTCGGCACAGGGGTGGTCGTGCCCGTCGTTGCACAGGTTGGGGGTGATATAGGACAGGTTCGGCGTCGTGTCCGCCGCCCTGAGGTCGGCGGACAGGTTGCTGAAGTCGACCACGTTGGCCTGGCACTCGGGCGAGGACGTGATTGAGGTGAAGTAAACGAAGGGGTTGTGCCTGGTGGCGTACTGGCCATCAGCGTTGGCGTTTTGGTTCGTGTCCCTGGTGCCGGGCTCGGGATGGCGGCAGGGCGTTCCCATGTCCTCCATGTAGCCCTTCCACGTTTTGCCGGCGGCGCTGAGCTGGCCTGCGAGCGTGGGCACAGAATCCGGATAGACGCACCCGATGCCCTCCACCTGGCCAAGGGCAGCTGTCCCGGTGGAGTTCAGCGGCTCATAGGTGTGGCAGTCCTCCCTCGTGGCGGGGTTGGGCCCCTGCCCGGACAGCTGGGCAATGTAGTTGGGCATGGACAGATGCGCGATGGCGTAATACTGGCTCAGCAGCACGCCCTGCCCGCGCAGCGTCTGCGACAGGTACGGCGCGGCGGAATCGGCGCCCCAGACGCTGTCGTAGGACTTGTTCTCGAGGTTGATCACGAAGACATGGGCCTGTTTTCCGGCATCCGGCTGCGTGCGCGACTGCGACGGCGAGGGGCCGGGAGCCGCCTCGCAGCCGGCCAGCGCTGCCACCACTGCGATGCTGGCCAGCAGGAGCGAGGCGCGGCGAAACCGTCCTCTGCCGCGGGGCAGTTGCGAGGAGCTTTCAGCCGTCATGAGTTCTTGCCTCCTGATGCACAGGCGCAGCACCGTCCGTGTAGGAGCCCATGGTGTCACGCCGGCCCCGGCAGGAACGTGAAGGTTTCCTGAGAGTTCCATGAAACCGGGACGCACGGAGCTAGGCCGGGTGGATGGCGATGGCGGTCGCCTTGATGACGAAGTGGACGGTCATTCCGGGTATCAGGCCGAGGTCGGCCGACGCGGCCGGGGTGATGTCTGCGGAGAGGCCTCCCGCGCGGACCCGGATCTGATCGCCGTGTGGCTCCAGATCGGTGATGGCCACCGGGAATGAGTTTCGCGGGCTGCCGTGCTCTTCGGTGAGGAACACGGAAACCGCCGAGGGGGGAAAGACCGCCACGCCGTCCTGCCCGGGCACGGTGGTGTCGTCGTGATGGCCCGCGACGATCTGCCCTTGGGCCGTCACCAGGCCTTGCTCGGTGACACTGCCCGTCATGAGGTTCAGTCCGGCCAGCCCGGCCGCAAACCGGCTGCGCGGTTTTTCGAGGACTTCGCGCGTGGGGCCTTCCTCGGTGATCCGGCCGTCCTCGAGGACGATCACCCTGTCTGCCAGCATGAGGGCGTCAAGGATGTCATGGGTGATGATGATGGCGCGGCGGTTGGCGAGGACGCGTTTGAGGAGCCGGCGCAGCAGGGGTGCTGCGTGGATGTCGAGGGCGGCCATGGGCTCGTCGAGGAGCAGCAGGTCAGGGTCGGCGGCGAGGGCGCGGGCGACGGCCACCCGCTGTGCCTGACCGCCGGAGAGCTGTCCGGGTCGCCGTGAAGCGAGGGATCCGGCGTCGACTTCGGCGAGCCAGTGCGCTGCCGTTTCGCGGGCTTCGGTTCGGGAGGCGCCGGCGCTGCGCGGTCCGAACGCGACGTTGTCCAGGGCGCTGAGGTGTGGAAAAAGGAGTGCTTCCTGGGCCAGCAGTGCCGTGCCTCTGATGTGCGGGGCGCTCCAGAGGTTCTTGTCTGCTGTCAGGTCGAAGAGGACTTTTTCGCCGATCGTGGCTTTGCCTGTGTCGGGGCGCAGCAGGCCGGAGATGATGGCGAGCAGTGTTGATTTGCCGGCACCGTTGGGCCCGAGGACGGCGATGGTCTCGGCCGGCCCGAGGCGGAGGGAGACGTCGAAGTTCCGCGCGGCGAGGATGGCGTTCAGATGGAAGGTCACTGCAGGGCCCTTTCCGGTGCCGCGCCGGTGTGGGGGTGCCGGTAGGAGAGCCCGACGACGGCGACCGCCACGGCGACGAGGACGAGGGAAAGTGCGACTGCGGCGTCGGCGTCTGTTTCCCGCTGCAGGTAGATTTCCAGCGGCAGCGTGCGGGTCACGCCCTGCAGGCTGCCGGCGAAGGTCAGTGTGGCACCGAATTCGCCGAGGCTGCGGGCGAAGGACAGGACTGCGCCGGAGGCAAGGCCGGGCAGGACGAGCGGGATGGTGACGCGGCGCAGCACGGTGCTCGGGCGTGCCCCGAGGGTGGCTGCGACCGCTTCGTATTTGTTGCCGGCTGTGCGCAGGGCGCCTTCGAGGCTGACCACCAGGAACGGCAGCGCGACGAAAGTCTGTGCGAGGACGACGGCGGTGGTCGAGAAGGCGATCTGGATTCCGGCCAGTTCGAGGTTCTTGCCGAGCAGGCCCTGGCGTCCGAAAGTGTAGAGCAGGGCGATGCCTCCGACGACGGGCGGCAGGACCAGGGGCAGCAGGACGAACGCGCGCAGCAGCCGCTGGCCCGGGAACGGGCTCCGGGCCAGGACGAGTGCCAGCGGAACGCCGAGGACGACGCAGGAGACGGTGCTCGCCGCGGACGTGCGCAGGCTCAGGCCCAGGGCGGTGAGCGAGGATTCGGACGTGACCAGCGGGACGAACTGGGGCCAGTTGACCTTGGCCACCATGGCCACCAACGGCAGCAGGACGAACAGTCCTCCTGCCGCCGCGATTGCGTAAATCCATGGCGGGATGCCGGTGTACCCGGAGCCGCTGCGGTGGTTCATGCTGTCCCTTAGGGGGTGCCGAATCCGGCGTCGGTCAGGACTTTCTTGCCCTGGCTGCCGGTGACCGTGGCGATGAAGGCCGCGGCCAGTTCCTTGTTCTTGCTGGTGCCGACGGCGGCGATCGGGTAGGTGTTCACGGCCTGGTCAGATTCGGGGAAGGCGATGCCCTTGACCTTGTCTCCGGCGGTCTTGACGTCGGTGACGTAGACGAGGCCGGCGTCGGCCTCGCCGGAGGTGACCTTGCCCAGGACGTCGGTTACGGAGGATTCCTCGCTGACGGCCTTCAGGGTGGTGCCGGTGGCCTTTTCGACTTTGTCGGTGGCGGCGCCGCAGGGAACCTGGGGAGCGCAGGTGACCACCTTCACGCCCGGCTTGGCCAGATCGGCGAACGATCTGATGGAGGCGGGGTTGGACGGCGGGACGGCGATCTCCAGCACATTCGTGGCGAAGTTCGCAGGCTGGCCGTCGATCAGCTTCGCGTAGGTGAGCTTGGCCATGTTCTTAGTGTCGGCTGAGGCGAAAACGTCCGCGGGGGCGCCCTGGGTGATCTGGGTGACCAGGTCCGAGGACCCGGCGGAGTTCAGCGTGACTTTGGTGCCGGGGTTCTTGGCCTCGAAGTCGCTGGCCAGCTTGGTGAAAGTCGCTTTCAGGGAGGCTGCGGCGAAGACCGTGACGGTGCCGGAGAGTGCCGGCGTCGCCGAGGTGCCGGTGGCCGCGGAGGTGCCGGCAGGCGCGGAGGCGGTGCCGGCGGCGCAGCCGGCCAGGGCGGGGCTCAGGGCGCCGGCAACCAGCAGTGCGGCTAGAGGCTTGCGGGCGCCGCTCATATGATGCTCTTTCCCTGGGGTGTTTCGATGATGACGGTGGTGGCTTTGACGACGGCGGTGGCGACGGATCCGAGCTCCAGCCCGAGTTCCCGGACGGCTTCGCTGCTCATCAGCGACACAACCCGGAAGGGGCCGCACTGAAGTTCGACCTGGGCCATGACCTTGTCCGCGGTGATCCCCGTAACGAGCCCGACGAACCGGTTGCGCGCCGAGCTGCCTACCCGGGTGGGGTCCTCTGGCAGCTGGGCCTGGTCGCGGGCGAGGTGCGCCAGCTCCAGCCCGTCAACGGCCAGCCGGCCGGACTCATCCCTGACCGGGGTCAGGATCCCGTTCTCGGTCCAGCGCCTGATGGTGTCGTCACTGACACCCAGGAAGCGTGCTGCTTCAGTTACGCGGATTTTCGGCATGGCTCCATGATCCCCCATTTGCGGATATTTTGGGTATTTTGAACCGCAAATCAGAATGTGATCATCCTTTTCACCGGCATCCGCGGTGCGACAGTCAGTTCGGCATGACGACTTTTTCACCGTTCCATTGGCTGTCAGATGCCTGTGCGTTCTCCCGGCGCCCGTTCAGCGATTGTCAGATGCCTGTGCGTTCTCCCGGCGCTCGTCGGTTGGCCCCTGGTTTCTGCTGGCCCGTGCCGTAAGCTCCGATAATGGACCCTTCCTCGGAAGACCGGCCACTCCCCGCCCCCGATGACGGCGCCGGGCGGCCGCGGGCAAGTTTCCGGTCGGAGCTCGACAGCCAGCGATACACCGTGGTCGATGAGGACTGGGCCGGCGGCATCCCCGCCCAATACGGGGTTGCACCCCGGGTGAGAATCGGTCAGACCAAATGGTTCAACCTGTTGTGGCTGATACCGATCGGGCTTCTCCTCCTGCTGATAGCGGTCGCCGTTGCCAAGGGAATCCGCGGTCTCCCGGCCGTGCAGGACTTCATCCATCAATTTCCGGGGACGTCCGGGCTGCCCATCACCGCTCCCGTGGGATTTCCCGCCTGGCTCGGCTGGCAGCACTTCCTGAACCTGTTCTTGATGATCTTTATCATCCGTTCTGGCCTCACCATCCTTACCGACCACCCGCGGCTCTACTGGACGAAACACTCCACCCCGGGCAAGGACTGGTTTAGGGTGCAGAAGCCGGTTCCTTCGGACCCGCTCTACACGGCAAAAGAGGATTCCATCACCCTCCCGAACGGTATCGGCCTGCCCGGCCGCCGGCACTCCATCGGACTGGCCCGCTGGTGGCATCTCGGCATCGACACGCTTTGGCTGGCAAACGGCACCGTCTTCTTCATCCTGCTGTTCACCACCGGACAGTGGATGCGCTTGGTCCCGCTGCATTGGGACGTGATTCCCAATGCTGTCTCGGTGGCCATTCAATACCTGTCGTTGGATTGGCCTGTCGAGGGCGGGTGGATCAACTACAACAGCCTGCAACTAATCGCCTACTTCGTCACCGTCTTCCTCGCCGCCCCGCTGGCTCTTCTCACCGGGCTGGGGATGTCGCCGTCGCTTTCCACTCGGTTCCGGCGGATCAGTTCCTTGTTCAGCATCCAGGTCGCCCGGTCGCTTCACTTCTTGGTCTTGTGCTGGTTCGTCGTCTTTATCGTCATCCACGTAGCCCTCGTGACCACCACCGGTGTCCTTCGGAACCTGAATCACATGTATGCCTCCCAGGACACCGAGTCGTGGACCGGGTTCTGGATTTTCGCGGCCTCAATGGTTGTCGCGACCATCGGTTGGGTGGCAGCAACGCCATTCACCTACCGGCACCCTCGGGTCGTGCAAAAGGTCGGCTTCGCCCTGATCGGCCCATTCCAGCGCCTGTTCGAGCACATCGATTCCAAGCCTGGCCAGTACACCGAGCAGGACATCTCCCCATACTTCTGGCATAACGGCAAGTACCCGGCCACTGAGGAATACCGGCAGCTGCAAGCCGGCAATTTCGCCGACTACACCCTCGTCGTCAACGGCCTCGTCGAGAACCCCGTCGAGCTGAACCTCGATCAGCTCCGGGCTCTGGCGCATCAGGAGCAGATCACCCAGCATTTCTGCATCCAGGGCTGGTCCGGGGTCGCCAAATGGGGCGGTGTCTCCATGCAGACAATTCTCGAGACCGTCAAACCGACACCGGACGCGAAGTGGGTGATCTTCTACTCCTTCGCTCTCGGCCCCGAAGGCGGCCTCTACTACGACGCCCAACCCATCGAGCAAATGAGCTACCACCTGACGATGCTCGCCTACGACATGAACGACCAACCGGTCTCATTTGGCCATGGGGCCCCGCTGCGACTGCGGAACGAAACCGAGCTCGGATTCAAGATGGTCAAATGGATCAAGGGAATCGAATTTGTCAACGATTTCGCCGAAGTAGGAGGCGGTCTCGGTGGCTACAACAACGACCACGAGTTCTTCGGCTACCGCCAGTCGATTTGATCGATATCTGTCAGGATGTCACTGACGGTTGGTGCGGAGATCTCGTTCGCAAAAGCCTGGGCGAGGGCCGCCGGACCCGGCATCATGGGGTGTGCCGGGTCCAACGGACTGGCCGAGCTTCAAAGGGAGCACCGTCCGACCAGGTGTCCAGAGCCTGACAAAGGCGCCCTAGGAAAAGGTCGGAACACCCTACGCGTTTGAGGCGCTGCCGTCTCCCAGCCCGACTGCGCCAGGCGGGAACTGCCAAATGTGACCCCTGCCCGCGTCTCCGGCTTCCCTGAGGCCCGCGGGTGTTAGGTTCGAGACTGAACACTGTCCATCCTCGAACCACCGGAAAGAGCATCAACCGTGGAATCGCCTGCACCCGTCCGGATACTGACAGTCTGCACGGGGAACATCTGCCGCTCCCCCGTGGCGGAACGGCTCCTCCAGGCCGGGCTTGACCAGGTTCTGCCCGGCGGCTTCGAGGTCCGCAGCGCCGGCACGCGCGCCATGGTGGGCGATCCCGTCCAGCCCCTGTCCGCGGACATCATCCGCACCTTCGGCGGCACCGCGGACGGCTTTGCCGCGCGCCAGCTCACTGGCAAGATACTCCGTCGGGTGGACCTGGTCCTGACCATGACCTCCGCGCACCGCGGCGAGGTCCTGCAGCTGGACGCGTCGCTGCTCAAGCGCACCTTCACCATCCGTGAGTTCGCGCGGATGCTGGATGTCCTCGGGGAACGGGAGAACGCGAGTGAGAAGGAACAGAACGACGGCGACCGGCTCGCCGCGAACACCAAGCTCTGGCGCAAGCTCCCGGCCCGGGCAGCGTCCGTGAGGCACCTCGCCCTGGCCCCTGAGGCAGCCGACAACGACGTCGTGGACCCCTACCGCCGCAGCGCCGAGTACTACAGCCAGATGGAAGACGAACTGGCCCCGGCCATCATCTCCGTCCTCCGCTTCGCCCGGCTCAACACACCAGGCTGAACGAGCCCGCTTGAACGCGTCCGCTCAAACGCACCCGGCTGAACGCACCCGTTTGAACGCCCCCTCCAAAACCCGGGCCTTCACGCACCGGACCGCAACGGACCGCCAAACCCGGCCGGCCGCCGTCGTTCTCTCCGCCCGGAATTGGTGATAGCGTCCGTTCATGGATGCCCGGCCTGATCCGGCTGAAGCGGCTTCTGCCGCTTCCTCCACCGCTCTCTTGGCGAACCGGCGGCGGAGAATCCTGACAGGGATACTCGTGTTACTGCTGGCCATTCCTGTGGCCGGTGTGGCGTACCTCTCGAACCTGGCCCGCATCTACGATTCGCAGACCACGAAGATCGACAACGCGCTGCCGGCGCCGGAGCCCACGGCCGTCGCCAAGGCTCCGCCGGGCACCGTGGCAGCAGCGCCCGCCGTCCCCGTCCCCGAACGGCCCACCCTGCCCATGAATATCCTGGTGATGGGCAGTGACCGCCGCGAAGCGAAGAACAGCCCCGGCGCCGCGACCGACCAGCGGGCGGACACCATCATGCTGGTCCACGTCTCTGCGGACGGCAAGCACGTGTACGGCATCTCGCTCATGCGCGACCTCTGGGTCACCATCCCCGGCTACGGCGAGGCAAAGATCAATGCGGCGCTGGGACTGGGCGGCGTCTCACTGGTGGTGCAAACCGTGCAGTTCCTGCTGAACCAGCACATCGACCACGTGGTGATGATGGATTTCGAAGGCTTCAGGGGGCTCACCGAGGCCCTGGGCGGGGTGGATGTGGACATCAAGGAGCCGTTCACCTCCACGCACGACACCCACCAGGACTTCCCCGCCGGCATCAACCGGCTCAAGGGCCAGCGCGCCCTGGAGTTCGTCCGGGAACGCTACGCATTTCCCGATGGCGACTACCGACGGGTCCGCAACCAGCAGCAGTTCCTCCGCGCACTGGTGGCCAAGACCCTCACCGGCGGCACGCTGGCCAATCCGCTGACAGTGCACAACGTGGTGAGCGCGGCGGCCCCGTTCCTCAGCGTGGACAAAGGATTCGACGCCGCGGCGCTCGGCGGCCTGGCCTTCAGCCTGCGCAACATCCGGCAGCAGGACGCGGTGTTCTTCACACTGCCCACCGGCGGCGACTCCGTGTCCACCGCCGGGGAGTCCATCCTCCTGCCGGATGCCGGCGCCATCGCCGCGGTGGCCGCCGCCCTGGCGAAGGACACGCTGGCGGCGTACGTCGCGCAGATAACGCCCGACGCCGGCGGGTGACGCTCCGGACGGGAGCCGGCCGGGCGCCGTCGTAATGTCGCGTAAAGCGCCGGAAGCCCTTCCTTGCAAGTCCGTTTGGGCTGGATGTATAGTCGCTCATCCCCCGCAACGGGGCCGACTCGGTACGGTCAGGACTGGTGAGGGTAATGAAGAAAATTATGTGGATCGTTGCCGCCGCGGCGGTGGTCTTTCTGATCATTGGCGGCACGGTCAAAGCAGTCGGCTTCCTGCTGTGGGTGGCGCCCTTTCTGTTGATTGTGGCCGTGTTGCTGTTCTTCCTGAGCCGTTCCGGCGGCCGACGCATCCCCTGACACCCCGTTGACGATGGAGCTGAAGATGCTGCGTGGAATTGGCACCTACTCGTTTCCCCTGAAAGCCGGCGAGGAATGCCCGGCGGGAACATTTCTTCTCGATCTCGCCTCCGGCCGTTTTGAATGGTCCGAGGAGGTGTTCCACATCCACGGCTACACCCCGGGCGAGGTGGTTCCGACGCTGGAGCTGTTGATGGCCCATAAGCATCCGCAGGACCGGGAACCCATCCGCCGGATGATCGCCGAGCTGAGTTCGAACGGCGGACAGCGGGCAATCTTTCACCGCGTGATCGACAGCAAGGGCCGGGAGCGCCGTGTCTTCACCGCCGCCGAAGCCTGTCTGGATGACACAGGTAAAGTCACGGCACTGCGCGGCTTCACAGTGGACCTCAGCAGGACGGTGGCCCTGGAGACCCGCCACGCCGCCGCCGAGGCGATCCGGGCAACCTACGCCAGCCGGGAAGTGATCGAACAGGCCAAGGGCATCATCATGGGCCTGCAAGGCGGGACGACGGACCAGGCATTCCGGGTCCTGGCCACCCGCAGCCAGCACACCAACGTCAAGCTGGCCACCGTGGCCGAGCAGCTGGTTGAGGCAGCAACCCGGGGGAAGGCTCCGGAGGCCATCTCCTGCTGGGAGGCCCAGACGGAGCAGCTGGATCCGACGGCGTAAGCGGCGCGCTCGGCCTCGCGCTCCGCCCCGGACCATCGCAGACCTTCAGGAGAACCGCATGACCGCCGAAACCGCCAGGACTGACGAAAGGGAGCCAGCCGTGAGCACCAAGACCGTGAACCCTGACAACGTGAAAACCGAACAGCTGATCATCATCGGGTCCGGCCCCGCCGGCTACACTGCCGCGATCTACGCCGCACGGGCCGGCCTCAAGCCCCTGGTCCTGGCCGGGTCCGTCACCGCCGGCGGCGCCCTGATGAACACCACCGACGTCGAAAACTTCCCGGGCTTCCCGGCCGGCATCCAGGGTCCCGAGCTCATGGACGGCCTGCAGCAGCAAGCCGAAAGGTTCGGCGCACAGGTGGTGTTCGACGACGTCACTGACGTGCAGCTGAAGGGTCACCTCAAGCGCGTGGCCACCGGCGCCGGCGAGACCCACCAGGCACCCGCCGTCATCCTCGCCACGGGCTCGGCCTACAAGGAGCTCGGCCTGCCGGAGGAGAAGAAATTCAGCGGACACGGCGTCTCCTGGTGCGCCACCTGCGACGGGTTCTTCTTCCGCGACCAGGACATCATCGTGGTGGGCGGCGGCGACTCCGCCATGGAGGAAGCCACGTTCCTGACCCGCTTCGGAAAGTCCGTGACCGTCGTCGTCCGCAAGGGTGAACTGCGCGCCTCCCGGATCATGGCCCAGCGCGCCAAGGACAACCCCAAGATCAGCTTCGCGTGGCACTCGGCCGTCGGCGCCATCCACGGCGACGGCAAGGTCACCGGCGTGACGCTGAAGGACACCCGCACTGGCGAAACCCGGGAGCAGGGCGCCACCGGAATCTTCGTGGCGATCGGGCACGTGCCGCGGACCGAACTGGTCGCCGGGCAGGTGGAGCTGGACGCCGAGGGCTACATCAAGGTGGACTCCCCCACCACCGTCACCAACCTGACGGGCGTGTTCGCGTGCGGCGACGCGGTGGACCACCGCTACCGCCAGGCCATCACCGCCGCCGGCACGGGCTGCGCCGCCGCCCTCGACGCGGAGCGCTACCTCGCCGCCTTAGACGATGCGGACAGCATCGCCACGGCGCTGGTGGAGGAACCCACCCACGCGTAGATCTGGCCGCCGGATCCGCCCGGCCCGGCTGACGTAATAGTTCTGCAGTCCTAAGACGGGTTTTTCGGTCTGCCTAAATTTGCGATATTCTGTTGGGGTGAACAACCCCGACGTCGTGGAGAAAAGCATGGCCGCCCCCACAACGGCCCAGCCACCCGCCATTAAGCGTAGGCGGATTTCCCGCCTGCTGCTGCTTGGGCCGGCCTTCGTCGCCGCGATCGCGTATGTGGATCCCGGCAATGTCGCGGCCAACCTGACGGCGGGGTCGAGCTTCGGTTATCTGTTGGTCTGGGTCCTGGTTGCCGCCAACGCCATGGCTGTCCTGGTGCAGTACCAGTCCGCCAAGCTCGGACTCGCCACCGGCCTCAGCCTTCCCGAGATCCTCGGCAAGCGCCTCGGCACCGGCCGACGTCGGCTGTACTGGGCACAGGCTGAAGTGGTTGCCGGAGCTACGGACATGGCCGAGGTCATCGGCGGCGCCGTCGCCCTGAACCTGCTCTTCGGACTCCCGCTGCTGGCCGGCGGGATCATCATTGGCGTGGCGTCCATGCTGCTGCTCACACTGCAGTCACACCGGAGCCAAAAGTCCTTCGAGTACGCGATTGTCATCCTGCTCGGAGTCATCGCCGTCGGGTTCGTCTCGGGCCTGTTCGTCAATCCCCCGGATGCCGGAAGCGCACTGACCGGCCTGGTGCCGCGGTTCGAGGGGACGGACACTGTCCTGCTCGCGGCCAGCATGCTGGGAGCGACTGTCATGCCGCACGCCATCTACCTGCACTCGGCCCTGGCCCGGGACCGGCACGGCTATGCCGAGGACCCCGCCGAGCGCACGCGGCTGATCCGCGCCACGCGCTTCGACGTGGCCGGCGCCCTCCTGCTGGCCGGCGTCGTCAATATCGCAATGCTGCTGCTTGCCGCCTCAAGCCTGCGCGGCGTGGAGGGCACGGACACCATTGCCGGCGCCCACGCAGCCGTCACGTCAGCCCTGGGCCCGACCATCGGCATGATCTTCGCCATCGGCCTGCTGGCATCGGGGCTGGCATCCACGTCGGTGGGCTGCTACGCCGGCGCCACCGTCATGGGCGGGCTTTTGAAGATCCGCGTGCCGCTGCTCACCCGCCGCGTGATCACACTCATCCCGGCGCTGATTATCCTTGGGGCCGGCATTGAACCCACCCTGGCGCTGGTCCTGAGCCAGGTGCTGCTGAGCTTCGGCATCCCCTTCGCCCTGATTCCACTGATCCGCCTCACCGGCAAGCGGGACGTCATGGGCATCCACACGGACTCGCGGGCCCTGAAAATCGCCGGCTGGACCAGCGCGACGCTCATCGTCGGCCTCAACTGCGTCCTCATCGCGCTGACCATCTCGGGCCAGGCCTGACCGCACCCGCAGCCCGCAAGCCCGAGCTCCTACCCAGCTGAGCCGCAGTGAAGGTCGTTTTCAGGCCTCAAGATGGCTCTAGCCGCAACCCAGTTAGGAGAGCGGACAGGCAGGCCCGTGGCAGGCAAGCCTAGCGGTCCTTCTGCTAACGCCGGGCCACGGCGCGGCCGCAGCGCCGCCCTACCGGTACCAGCCCACCGCACGGTCGTAGCTGCACTCCAGGGCACCCGTGCCCGGCTGGGCCCCTCCGCCGGCAGGGAAATAGATGGCCCCGAAGTCCGCCCCCTCGGCCTCGATACGTCCGCGGGCCCAGAGCTGGGCCGCCTCGAGATCCGTTTCCGGGATGGGTTCCCGGGTGCTGTGGTGCCCGAGATGGATGTCCAGCTGGTACTGCCCCGGGTGGGACGTTCCCGCGTGATGGCCGGGATCGTGTTCATCCCGCCTGCTGATCAGGACCTGGGCGGAAGCGTGAAGAATGGACGGCTCGCTGGCCACTCCTCCGTCCTTCTGCTGCTTGATCCGAAGGCCGGACACCACACTCTCCACGGTGTCGTCTTCGGTGACCGCATAAGCCGAGCCGGTGACGTCCACCTCTGACCCTCCTACGCTTTTCAAATGCTGGCCGAACTGTTCGGAACTGGATTGACTGGCGTTCATGCACCCTCCTTGAGGGTATTCGCGGCGGCTGCCGACCCTTGCCACAGTAGCCCCATCACAGCGGGCCACGCCGGTGCCGCCGGAACTGATTTCGCGGGACGCCGGCCCGTTCCCGCGCATGACTGCCGCCTCGATGGTTATTTTGCTGACAGTGCGGGTACGGCGCTAGTAACGTGGAGCATTCGCAGGCCAAGGGCGAACGGGAGTGGAGATCGTGGGCAACGACGGAAAGCACAATGGGACCCAACGCAGTGACGGCACCGTGCCGTCCGGCTGGACAGCGGGAGCGGTGGAGCTCACCCTGATCCGCCACGGCGAGAGCCAGGGGAACGTGGCTGCCACGGCCGCCCAGGAATCCGGCGCGGACGTCATCGACGTCCCCGCCCGCGACGCCGACGTCGAGCTCTCCGCCACAGGGCGGGAGCAGGTACTGGCCCTGGGCCGCGCCCTGGCGCAGGTCCCCGCAGAGCTGCGCCCCGACGTCGTGATCTCCTCCCCGTACATGCGCGCCTACCAGACCGCTGAGATCGCCGTCGAGGCGGCGGGCTGGCCCGTGCCCGTCCGCACTGACGAGCGCCTCCGGGACCGCGAACTCGGCATTTTGGACATGCTCACCCGCCTCGGCGTGGAGAACCGGCTCCCCGATGAGGCAGAACGACGGCGGTGGCTGGGTAAGTTCTACTACCGCCCGCCGGGCGGGGAGTCCTGGACGGACGTGGTGCTGCGGCTGCGCTCAGTGCTCGGCGAACTGAACGCGCTGGGCAGCGGGCACCGGGTGATGCTGGTCTGCCACGACGCCGTGGTGCTGCTCTTCCGTTACGTCCTGGAAGGGATGTCCGAGCAGGAGCTGCTGGATCTCGCCGCGAGCACCACCGTCCTGAACGCGTCGGTCACCAGGTACGTGCGGCCGGAGGGCGTGGGGCCGTGGACCTTGAAGAGCTTCAATGTGGCCGACCATCTCACCGAGCACGGCGTCCAGGTGACCGAGCACGCAGGGGATGCCAGTGTCCACCCACGCTGACGCCAGCTCCGACGCTGCCGGTGCTGCACCGGCCGGCACTTCCGCCGCGCAGATCACGCCGTCACTTCTACGGGACTGGCCGCTCCCCTCTGCCGGGGCCGACAAGTACTCGCGTGGCGCGGTGCTGGTGATTGGCGGCGCCAGGCGCACGCCGGGCGCGGCGCTGCTGGCCGGAACCGCCGCACTCCGGGCCGGCGCCGGCAGGCTGACGCTGGCTGTGGCCGAGTCCGTGGCCGTTCAGCTGGCGGTCACGCTACCGGAGGCCGGGGTAATCGGTCTGCGGGAAACCGCCGGCGGATCCGTGGGGTCCGCGGGGCTCGAAGCCCTGTTCGAGGACCTGGATTCGGCGGACGCCGTCCTGATCGGTCCCGGATTGGACGACATCGACGGGACCGAGGCGCTGCTGCGGGAGCTGCTGCGGCATGAGGCCGAGCGGACGGCGGAGGTGCGTGCCGGCGGAGGGGATTCCGACGGCGGGAATGCCGGAGCGACGGTGATCCTCGACGCCTATGCGCTCGGCTGCCTGCCCAAGCTGCTGGGCGAACTGGAGCCGTGGGCCGGCCGCCTGATTCTGACGCCGAACCCGACCGAGGCCGCAATCCTCCTGGGCCGCGAGGACGGCCTGGGAGACGACGACGAGCTGGCGGCCGCGGTCGCCGAAATTGCTGAGAAGTACCGCGCCGTGGTGAGCTGCCAGGGCCTGATCGCCCGGCCGCCGGGCGGCGACGCCCCGGAAGCCGCGGACCGTTGGGAGATCACCACCGGCTACGGTGGCCTCGGGACTTCGGGAAGCGGCGACATCCTGGCCGGTGCCATCGCCGGGCTGCGGGCCCGCGGCACCACCGACGCGCAGGCCGCCTGCTGGGGCACCCACCTTCACGCTGCGGCCGCGGACAGGCTCGCGAGCCGGCTGGGGAGCCTGGGTTTCCTGGCACGGGAACTGGCGGACGAGCTGCCACCGCTCATGATGGAACTGAATACCTAGGCACTGAATACCTGGGCACTGAATACTTGGGCGGGGGCCTCAGTTCAGCGACCCCAGGATGGAGCGGAGGGAAGCGGCTGCCGTCTTGGCGGCAGTCTTGGGGTCCACTTTCCCGGCGGTGACGTCATGAACGGCCTTGGCGACGGGCAGTTCCGTCAGCGCGGCACCGGCAAGGTCGCCCCGCCCCTGGATGATGCCCCAGTGCTTGACGTCGTCGACTCCCTTCAGCAGGACGCTGAGAACGTCCGGTGCATAGAACTTGCTCAGTGGTTCCTTCTTGCCCAGGCCGGCCGGCAATGCCCGCCAGGCATCGGCAAACTGCGTGGGGTTGGCTTCAGTGCCGGCACGGACCGGAAGCCGCTCCTCCGGTGCAATGGACAGCCAGTCAGCGTAACCGTCGCTCATGACATACTCCACGAACTGGCGCGCATGATCGGCGTCAGAATCCTTGGTAATGGTCCAGGACGTGATCTCGCCAAACTGCGCAGGCTCGTCCCCTGACCCCAAAATGCCGGTGACCACGCCGGTGTTCCTGGCGAGGAACGCGGGGTCGGCCTTGCATTCGGGGCAGTTTGGCCTGGCGTCGTTGCGAAGGCCCGCCAGTTCGTCGAGCATGAACGTGGGCCAGACGGCCATGGCGGCCTTTCCGGCGAAGTACGCGGCCCGCACAGTGTCTGTGTCCTGAATCCCGGGAACGGAATAGTTCGTCAGCATGTCGCGGTAGAAGCGGAGCGCCCCCACGCACTGAGGGCTGTCGAACGTGACGCTGCTCTTCGAATTGACCATCTCGCAGCCGTTGCCCTGGGCGATGTGCTCAAACGACTGTTGCGTGAAGGCCTGGCTCTTGTTCGCCGCCACGAAGCCTGCCAGCTGCGGAGTGTGCAGCTTTTGGGAGGCAGCTTGGATGTCACCATAGGTAGCCGGCGCCCTCAGACCAGCCTGGGCAAAATGGTCTTTTCGGTAATAAAGAAGCTGCTGCCAGGACGAATCGGGCACGGACAGCTGTTGGGTCCCGTCGCGGGTCAGCTCCAGCGAGCGCGGGGACCACGTACTCTCGCCCAGGTTGCTGATGACCTTGGCGTTGGCCTCGACGTTGATGAGGTCACCGGCAGCCGCCGAGCGGACGTTGCCTAGCGAAATGCCGCCGATGACGTCGGGCAGGTCACCGGACGCGGCTGACGACGTAAGGACCTGGTTGAACCGGTGGGCGGGTACGCTCACGAGGTCCACCGTCACACCGGAGGCGGAGGCAAACTTCTCGAGCATCCCCCTGGTCTTGGCCAGGCGATCCGGGAGGGTATCCGCGGTCCAGACCGTGATGCCGTGGGGGTCAGATGCATCAGGAGGGGGACCGTTCGGGCCTCCGCTGGACGTGCAGGAAGTGAGAATCCCTGCAGCCAAGGAAACTGCAGCGACGAAGCCGACGTTGGCCCGCCCTCTGGTTCTGTTCACCTCGGTGCTCCTGCCGTGGAGGTGCCCGCAGATAGGTGTTCGAAAGTCCCTGGGTGCGACCGGAGTTTCATCCAGAGACTTGTTTTTCCAGCGTATCCAAGTGAAGGCGTCCTGTCAGCAGTCGGGCTCTAGTCTGTGTCTTCGCCGGGTTGACGCAGGTTCGGTGGAGGGTCACACTGGCCACACATATTCGGGAAGACCTGGAGATGGGTGGACATGGCATGACTGACCATCGAACCAATGGGCCTGGCCCCGGCCCAGCGCATGGCCGCACCCGCGATCCGCTCCTGCGCCGGGTCATCCTCCCTGACTTTCTGGTTGTCTTCCTCGCGCCCATCGCCGAGAACGTGTCCTACAAGATTGCGATCCAGGGCCGGCAAACGTGGCTCTTCGAGGATCTTGGCTACCTCTTGGGAGCCGGGCTGCTCATCGTCATCACTTTCTTCGGCGTCTGGACACATCAGCGCGATGACCGGAAGCTTCCTGAAGCCGAAGCCATCCGGGACGCGATCGCGGCCACGGTGGTGCTGCTCTATCTTGTGTTGGTCTCCTGGGCCGTCTTCTTCACCCCCGGCCCAAATCGCATCCTCCTCTCGGACCAGCTCCTCGCGTCGCTGACCACGGTCACGGCCGTGGTGGTTGCGTTCTACTTCATTTCAGGTGCCGCCGGCGGCAAGTGGGCACTGTATCTGCTGAGGCGTGAGGAGGGTGCCGGGCCAAGCCCTACGCAGCCGGGTCCTGCTCAGCCAGGCGCGGCCCCGCAAGACCCTGGGCCGCAAGGCCTGGCGCAACAGAAAGCGTCTCGGCAGAGCCCGGCGCCTCAGCACCTCCCGCCACGGAACCCGGCGCCACAGGACGACGCAGAACGCCTGTAGCCCGGGTGCCGTCAGGCATCGCGGTACGTCAGGGCAGCCCGTTTCGCGGGCTCAGCAGGCGTTGCAGGCACCCGTGAGAGCCGGCTTAAACCCGGCGCCCTTCGCCGGCTGTGCCCTGCTCTTGTTTGCCGGGCACGCGGGGGTTATTTTAAGCGTGGGATCGCGCTCTAGCAGTCAGGGCGCAGTGATCCCCTTAAACAGGAGCGCGTCAATGTCGACCATCTCCAACGCCCCCCTTCCCGGCGGGATGCACAGGCCGTCGGGCGATCGGTTGTGGTGCCCTGAATGCCAGACCGACGAGCACCTGATCGTCGAATCCATCGAAGCTTTGCACCCCCCTCAAGAGGGCCTAGTGGATGTGTCCTATACCTGTGTTGAATGCGACTACTTCTACGCCCACGCGGCGAGCGTGCACGACGTCGCCGCCGTCCTGAACCGTCACGGCCAGGTGATGGGCGTTCTGCAGTTCGGCGGTGAATACTTCCACTGCGGCACGCCTATGATCTCCGTCAGCTCCGGAACCAGCAGCATCTACGGCCACGAGCTGTCCCGGCGCCACACCATCCACGACGTCCATCTGCCCACGCGCCTCCTGCGCTGCGGTTGCGGGTTCCAGATGGAGGTGCCGGACTGACCGGCCACTAGGTAAGGAGAGTGCAACATGGCTATGACCCACGCCGCTGCCGGTGCCCGAACCAGGCTCCAGCTGGCGTCCCAAGCTGTCGGGGCAGTGTTCCTGCTCGTCGGCATTCTTGGCTTCATTCCCGGAATCACCAGCAACTTCGGGTCGCTGGGCCTCGCCGGGCACGCCTCGGAAGCAATGCTCCTGGGTGTGTTCCAAGTCTCCATCCTGCACAATATCGTCCATATGCTCTTCGGTGTGGCCGGCATCCTGATGGGCCGCACGCCCGCGCAGGCAAAGAACTTCCTCCTTTACGGCGGAATTGTTTATCTGATCCTCTGGCTGTACGGACTGATCGTGGGCCACGAATCCGCAGCAAGCTTTGTCCCGGTCAATACCGCGGACAACTGGCTGCATTTCCTGCTGGGCGTGGGCATGATCGCGCTGGCACTGCTGCTGTCCCGCGAAAGCACCACCGTACGCGGAGCAGTACGGGGCTGAATACCTGAAGCGCGATGCCAGGGAGTGGCTGACAATGACCGCATATCAACAACCAGGTTTGACCGCCGCCGGAGTTCCCGATGTGGTGCCCCGGCGGAAGGGCAGCATGGTGGTCAGGTGGATCACGTCCACGGACCACAAGATTATCGGCTACATGTACCTGATCGCGTCCTTCGTGTTCTTCTGCCTCGCCGGCGTGATGGCGTTGCTGATCCGTGCCGAGCTGTTTGAGCCGGGCATGCAGATCCTGCAGACAAAGGAGCAGTACAACCAGCTGTTCACGATGCACGGCACGGCCATGCTGCTGATGTTCGCGACCCCGCTGTTTGCCGGGTTCGCGAACGTCATCATGCCGCTGCAGATCGGCGCCCCTGACGTCGCGTTCCCCCGTCTGAACGCGCTGGCCTTCTGGTTCTTCCTGTTCGGCTCCACCATCGCCGTCTCCGGCTTCATCACGCCGCAGGGCGCGGCGTCCTTCGGCTGGTTCGCGTACGCGCCGCTTCACAACACGACGTTCACCCCCGGGATCGGCGGGGACCTGTGGGTGTTTGGCCTGGCGCTGTCCGGTTTCGGCACCATCCTCGGCGCGGTCAACTTCATCACCACCATCATCTGCATGCGCGCCCCGGGCATGACCATGTGGCGCATGCCGATCTTCACCTGGAACACGCTGATCACGGCTGTTCTGGTGATTATGGCCTTCCCGCCGCTGGCCGCAGCACTGTTCGCGATGGGGGCGGACCGCCGCTTCGGTGCGCACATCTACGATCCGGACAATGGCGGCGCCATTCTGTGGCAGCACCTGTTCTGGTTCTTCGGCCACCCCGAGGTGTACATCATCGCGCTGCCGTTCTTTGGCATCGTCTCCGAGATCTTCCCAGTGTTCAGCCGCAAACCGATCTTCGGCTACAAGGGCCTGGTCTACGCCACGATCTCAATTGCGGCCCTCTCCGTGACCGTGTGGGCGCACCACATGTACGTCACCGGCTCGGTGCTGCTGCCGTTCTTTGCCTTCATGACCATGCTCATCGCCGTGCCCACGGGTGTGAAGTTCTTCAACTGGATCGGCACCATGTGGGGCGGCTCGCTGACGTTTGAGACCCCCATGCTGTGGAGCCTCGGCTTTATCATTACGTTCCTCTTCGGCGGCCTCACCGGCATCATCCTGGCGTCGCCGCCGCTGGACTTCCACGTCTCGGACTCCTACTTTGTGGTGGCGCACTTCCACTACGTGGTGTTCGGCACCGTGGTGTTCGCGATGTTCGCCGGCTTCTACTTCTGGTGGCCGAAGTGGACAGGGAAGATGCTCAACGAACGGCT
>NZ_JBFTKK010000037.1:0-20202 GCF_056395905.1 Arthrobacter sp. 05T444 | reverse complement strand
ATCAGGCAGGAAATAGAACTCGCCAAGGCCGAACTGAAGCAGTCCGGCACCCGGGCCGGCAAGGGCGGCGGCATGCTCGCCGGCGCCGGCGTGGCCGGGCACTTCGTGCTCCTGTTCCTGTCCATCGCCCTCTGGTACGCCCTCGGTGAGCTGATGGGCCTCGGCTGGTCCGCCGTCGTCGTTGCAGTCATCTGGGGCATCATCGCCGCAGTGCTGGCATCGGTAGGACGCAAGGAACTCAAGGCCATCAAGGGCATGCCCCAGACCGTTGAGACCGTCCAGGAAATCCCGCCCACCCTGAAACCCAATGGAGACCACCGATGAGTGAAAACCCGGACGCCATCCGCGCCGACATCGAAACGACCCGCGCACGCCTCGGCACCAACGTGGACGCGGTCGCCGACAAAGTATCACCGTCCAACATCGTCCACAGGCAGACTGACAAGGTCAAGGACGCCGTCTTTGGAGTGAAGGAGAAAGTCATGGGAGCTGCGGACCACGCCTCAGGCAACGTCCATTCGGTCTCGGGCACCGCCGGATCCGCAATCGGCGACGCCGGCGCGGCCATCAGCGACGCCCCGCACAAGGCAGCGGTGAAGACGCAGGGCAACCCGCTGGCAGCCGGGCTGATCGCGTTCGGTGCGGGCCTGCTTGTCTCGGCCCTTATCCCGCCGAGCGAGAAGGAACGGGAGGCTGCCGACGCCCTGAAGACCGCAGCGGAACCGGTCACCACCCAGCTGACCGAGGCCGCCAAGGACATGGCCCAGGGCTTGAAGGAACCGGCCCAGGACGCCATGGAGAACGTCAGGGCGACCGCTACCGACGCTGCTGACCACGTCAAGGGAGAGGGCCAGGCGGCAGTCTCAGACGTCAAGTCCAGCGCCACGGATGCGAAGGACCACGTGCAGAACACCTAAGGTCCAACTCCTTAGGACCTGAAGCACGACGACGGCCGCCTCACCTTCGGGTGGGGCGGCCGTTTCACGTGCCGGGACTTCCGCCAGGACCGCAGCGGACGCATTCCAAGCGGATGACGGCCTCCTGCGTCGCTGCCCGATTCTTAGAGGCCGTTGCGTTCGATGGCCTGGCCAATAATGCGGGCCCCTTCCGGGAAGGCACCCGGGTTGGGTCCGGCGTAGTTGAGTCGGATGAAGGGCCCCGCCGGTTCGGCCGGGAACCATTCGGTGCCGGCGGCGATGATGACTCCCGCACTCTCGCAATCGCGGGTGAGCTGTTCGAGGTCGGTCCCGTCCGGCAGGCGCGCCCAGAGGTTCAGACCCCCCTTGGGAACCTGCTCGATGTGCGCCTGCGGGGCGTGCTCGCGCATGCTGGTGACCAGCAGGTCCCGGCGAGACTCAAGCTGGTGGCGGAGGCCGCGCAGGTGCGTCTGCCACCCGGGCTGCGTCACGACGTCGAGCGCTGCCGCCTGAAGCAGGCCGCTGACGTACATCGATTCCGCCGCCCGGTCGGCCAGGATGCGTTCGCGCGCCGGGCCGCGGGCGATGACTGCGGCGACACGGATCGCCGGGGATACGCTCTTCGTCAGAGAGCGAAGGTAAACAACGTGGCCGGAGTCGTCGCGCGCTGCGATGGGCACGGGGGTCGTCGTGATGCCGAAGTCATGGGCCCAGTCGTCCTCCACAAGGAACGCACCGTTCTCGCGTACGACGTCCAGGACTTGTTCGCCCCGCCGGGCGGGCCATTGCGCCCCGGTGGGGTTCGCGTAGTTGGGCTGTGCGTAGAACACGCGAGCGCCGGTCTCGTCAAAGGCGCGGGCCAGTTCTTCCGGCTCCGGACCGTCGGGGCCGCTGGGCACCGGGACTACGCGCACACCGGCCTGCGCGGCGGCCAGGATGGCGCCCCAATACGAGGGCGATTCCAGCAGCAGCGGCTGCCCCGTGCCCACCAGTGCGCTGAAGATGGAGCTCAGCCCGCTTTGGCTTCCAGGGAGTACGACGACGTCGCTCGGGTTCGGCGGTGTGGTCCCCGCCGGCGTCGAGGTGCCGAGCTCGTGTGCGAACCAGGACTGAAGCTCCGGCAGGCCGGCGGCGGGCGGACGAGACAGGGCTGCATCGCCGCGGGCCGCGCGCACGAGGGCGGCGCGCACGAGCCGCTCCGGCAGGAGTTCGCGGTCCGGGTAACCGGAGTGGAAGGAGATCGCATCATTCGGCACGGTGCGCATGGTGCTGGAGGCCGGGGGCAGCGGTGCCAGAGGTGACCGCAGCGCCGCAGTCTGCCAGCCGTAGTCGGACGGGCGTGCGGTCCGGACAGCCCGCACAAAGGTCCCGACGCCCGGCCGGCTCTCGATCAGGCCCTGCGCCGTGAGGGTCTGCAGGGCCTTCTGCACCGTCACGGGGCTGGCCTGGTATTCGGCCACCAGTGACCGCGTGGACGGCAGTCTGGATCCCGGTGCGGCCTTGGCGATCCATTCCCGCAGTCGCGTCGCTATCCGGGAACTGCTATCGTTGTTCATGAGAGACAATAGTAGCGCTACTACGCTTATTCGGCCAGTGATATCGCCACGACAACCCACGGGTCTGTGGTGGGGCCTCATCGGAGTAGCGGCCTTCTCTTTCACCGTTCCCTTCACCCGGGTGGCTGTCGCTGGACTGTCGCCGTTGTTCATCGGGTCCGGCCGGGCGGTCGTAGCCGCGGTCTTGGCCGCCTTCGCCCTCGCACTCACTCGGCAGCGACTCCCACGCGGCATGCAGTGGGCCCGACTCGCGGTGGTGGCCGCCGGCGTCGTCGTCGGTTTTCCCCTGCTCACGTCCTTCGCGCTTGCCACCACCCCCGCCAGCCACGGCGCCGTGGTGATTGCTCTTCTCCCGGCCGCGACGGCCACGGCGGCGGTTCTCCGTGGGCGCGAGCGTCCACCGCTGGCGTTCTGGCTCATCGCCGGCGTGGGCGCGCTGGCGGCCATCGTCTTCGCTTCCATGCAGTCCGGCGGCCTCGGGCAGCTGCACTGGGCGGACGTGCTGCTCCTCGGTGCCGTGGTGGCTGCGGCCATCGGCTACGCCGAGGGCGGCCTGCTGGCCCGCGAGCTCGGCGCGTGGCCGACGGTGTCCTGGGCCCTCGTCCTCGCATCGCCGCTGATGGTGTTCCTCGGCGCCCTCTCCGTGGCTCAGCAGCCGCCTTCCGCTACCCCGGTCCAGTGGCTGGCCTTCGCCTACCTCGGCGTCGTGAGCATGTTCCTTGGCTTCTTCGCCTGGTACCGCGGCCTGGCCATCGGACCGATGGCCCAGGTCAGCCAGGTCCAACTCATCCAGCCGGTCCTGAGCATCTGCTGGGCCGGGCTCCTGCTGGGCGAGAGCCTGACCTGGACCACCATCATCGGCGGCCTCGCCGTCATCCTCTGTGCCGGCATCGCGATCCGCGAACGGCTCAACCCGCCGCGCCGCCCGGCACAGAATCCCTGACGATTCAGACCCAACAGATCCTTAATCCAACAAAGGAAGTCCCCATGTACGTCCCAACGCATTTCGCAGCCGGCCCCGACGCAATCCATGATCTACTCACGCGGCCCGCCGCTGCCAATCTGGTCACTATGACCTCGCAGGGCCTGCTCGCCACACTGCTGCCGTTCGTCTTTGAGCCCTCGATTGGTGAACACGGCGCGCTGCACGGGCACCTTGCACGAAACAACGCCCAGTGGTCCGAACCCGCGATCGGGGAGGCACTCGCAATCCTCCAGGGCGCGGACGCCTACATCTCGCCCTCCTGGTACCCATCGAAGGCCGAACACGGACGCGTCGTGCCAACCTGGAACTACTCCACCGCCCATGTGTACGGCAAGCTGGTTATCCACGACGACCCGGCCTGGCTCAGCCATCACGTGAGGCGGCTGACCGACCTCAACGAAGCCGAGGCCGAGCGGCCCTGGTCCGTGGACGACGCACCTGAGCGCTACGTGTCCGGCCAGCTGCGCGCCATCGTGGGCGTCGAACTGCTGATCACAAGGATCGACGCGAAGACCAAACTCAGCCAGAACCGGCCCGACGCCGACGTCGATGGCGTCGTGGCAGGACTTAGGGCCCGAGGCCAAGCTGCGAGCGCGGCCGATGTGGAACGGGCAAATTCAGCCCGGCCGTCAGTCCGTGATTAGGACGCAGGTCTCCGTCTCCCGGGCGGGGCTCCGGGCGGCGCCGGTTGAAGACCCGTCCCGCGGCCACGGATCCCCCGTAGTTGACGGACCAAGGGGCCTTAGTCCGGGCACGAGCATGCCGGGCAAAAACACTGGAAGAATGGACGTATGACAGCCATCCTCCTGGCGTGGGACCCGGACCGCAGGAACGGCTGGAACCATGCCGCCGCCGTCGAACTGGTCACGGAAACGGGCCAGTGCCTGGCCACGTGGAGCGTGGCTGGCCAAGCGGACATCCGTTCCGGCACGGAAGCCTGGCTATGGCTGCAGGCCCGAACCCGCAGCGGGCTCCTCGGCCACGGCACGGTGGTCTCGGAGGACCTGCCGGTTGAGACACCAGATGAGCCGCCCGTCCGGACCGGCGGCGGGGAGCCTGAACTGGCTGCCACCGCGATGCGGCAGATCCGGGTGGACTTTGACGCTCTGCTGCCCGTCGGCGACCAGGTGCCGCCCCATGTTCTCGCTGAAGCCCTGCCCGGTCTGGACTGGGACGGCCAGGACCTGCCGGACATCTTCCTCGACGTGCTCGACGCGGCGCGTATTCGGAACGTATGGAAGGAGTTCGGCCCGGCTCCTGCCTCGGACCCCACCCATCCCGTGCCCGGCACGTACCCTGAGAGCGCTGTCAGCCGGGTGCAGGTTAACCGGTACGAGCGCAGCCCTGACGCGCGGCGGATCTGTGTGGCGCACCATGGGGAAAACTGCGCCGCCTGCGGCTTTTCCTTCGAAGCTGCCTACGGCGAGGCTGGCAGGGGCTTCATCCAGGTCCACCACATCGTTCCGGCCTCCCAGGTCGGCGGCGAGTACCAGCTGGATCCGGTCGCGGATTTGGTGCCGCTGTGCCCGAATTGCCACGCCGTGGCGCATCTGGGGGTGGGCACGCCGCGCACCGTGGCCGAGCTGAGGCGGATCATGGCCGGGGCCGGTTACCTGGCCGGGCAAATGGTGGCCGCGGAAGAGATTGAGGCCCAGCGGAACGCCCGGCTCATCCTGGAACAGCAGGAGTAGGCGCCGGTCGCCCCGGCCCCGGGGCCTCGCCGTCGTTCCGCAAGGGCCGGAAGACCCAAGTACCAAGGCGTCCTGAAGGTGTTCCGCAAATCGCTGGACTTCCGGATACCGGGCCGACAAGACTGTCTCTTAAGCAGGCAATCAGCTCCGCCGGCTCGACTCTTACCTTTTTCAATGACGTGAAAGGAAATACTCGTGGAGGCTCTGTCAGCTTTCTTCCCGCTAATATCGATCATCCTTGGGGTGCTGGTTGGCGTCGGCGCTATTTGGCTGGCCGTAAAACTGATGTGGAAGGTGGCCGAACCCAACGAGGCGCTCATCATTTCCGGCCTGACCCGCGGAACCCTTGAGAGCACGGACGGGATGGACTTCAAGATCGTTACCGGGAAAGGTGCGCTCGTGGTTCCGGGGCTGCAGACCGTCAGGGCCTTGTCCCTGACACTGAATGAAACCGAGCTCAAGGTTTCCTGTGTCACGTCCCAAGGCATCCAGGTCATTGTGGACGGTGTGGTCATTTACAAAATCGGCGATGCGCCCGCCTTCATTGCCAACGCGGCCAGAAGGTTTCTCGGCCAGCAGCCCAAAATGGAAAGCCAGGTCTACAACGTCTTCGAGGGCCATCTCAGGTCCATCATCGGCAGTATGACGGTGGAGGAAATCATCCGCGAGCGCGACAAGCTCGCGTCCCAGGTCCGCGGCGCCAGCGGCGTGGAAATGGAAAAGCTCGGCCTGGTGGTTGATTCGCTCCAGATAAAGGACCTGCAGGATCCCACGGGGTACATCCAAAATATCGCGAAGCCGCACATTGCACAGGTCAAAATGGAGGCCCGCATCGCCGAGGCCACCAGGAACCGGGAGGCGGCAGAGAAGGAAGCCGAAGCTGCGGCGCAGATCGCAGACGCCCAGAGCGTTTCGGCCATCAAGCAGTCCGTTGCCCAGGCCAATGCCGAACGTGCCAGGGCCAACGCGGCCCAGGCCGGACCGCTGGCGGACGCCACGGCGCGGCAGCAGGTGGTGGTCCAGGAGACCGAAGTGGCCAAGCTCGAGGCGGACCGCGAGGAACAGAAACTGCAGACCAGCATCCGCAAACCCGCGGACGCCAAGGCCTACGCCCAGCGCACCGAGGCGGAGGCTCAGAAGTCCGCTGACATCAGCGCCGCCGAAGCACGGGCCAAGCGGACCGAGCTCGAAGCGCAGGCCAACGCCCGGCGCGTGGAAGTCGAGGCGCAGGCCAACGCCACGGCCGCGGCTGCCATCGCGGGGGCCACCCGCGTGACAGGTGAAGCCGAAGCGGCCGCCACCAAAGCCCGCGGCGACGCAGCCGCGTCGGCAATCAAGGCCAAGGCCCTGGCGGAGGCGGACGGCATCAAGGCCCGCGGCGAGGCACTCGAAACCAACCAGGACGCCGTGATCGCCCAGCAGCTGGCGGAGAACATGCCGGCAATCGTGGCTGCCGCCGCAGAACCGTTCGGCCACGTCGGCCAGATGACGGTCCTTAACGGCGCGGACGGCGTCAACAGCATGCTCGGCGGCATCCTCTCCCAGGCCGGCACGTTCCTTCCCCGCCTTTCCTCGGCGCTCAAGAACGGTCAGGATCCTGCCAAGCATGCCCCGAAGCCTCCCAGTGCATAGGAATGTGGACCGGAGCCTCACCGGAAAGATCGGCAGGGTCACCGGGCGGATCGGGCCGGGCACCATCGGCGAAGTGATGCTTCCGTTCCGCGGCGGAACCAACGCCTTCCACGCGCACCCGTTCGATAAGACCAGCATCTTCCCGGTCGGTGACAAGGTCCTCGTCATTTACTTCGAGCCGCCGCAGACCGTGTATGTGGACGAGCTGCCGGACGTCCTGAGGTCCGACCCCGCCGGTTGAGCCTGCCGAAACCCCGGCCGTCGAAACCCGGTCTGCCGCCGGTTGAGCCCGTCGAAACCCGGTCTGCCGCCGGTTGAGCCCGTCGAAACTCTGGCCCTCCTGTTAACCCAACCTTCCCCTTACCGTCACACCGCCTCCCCCACAACGTCAGACGCCGGGCACACCGTGGAGGGGTGAGGATCGCAATAGTCGCTGAATCTTTCCTGCCGCTGATGAACGGGGTTACGCACTCCATCCTGCGGGTGCTGGAGCATCTGCAGGAGCGGGGAGACGAGGTGATGGTGATTGCGCCGTCGACGTCGGACACAGATGTTCTGGACGTTGTTTACGGCGCGTTTGTGCACCGGCTCCCCTCCGTCCCGCTGGCCGGGTACACGAATCTCCGAGTGGCGCTGGGCGGTGTGAACCGGGTCAAGAGAATCCTTGCCGATTACGCACCGGACGTGGTCCACCTGGCGTCACCGTTTGTACTCGGCTGGCGGGCAGCGCAGGCGGCGCAACAGCTCGGCATCCCGAGTGTGGCGATTTACCAGACCGAGGTTCCCAGCTACGCGGCGCGGTACGGGGTCCCCTTCCTCGAGAACTGGGCGTGGAACCGGGTGGAGAACATTCACCTGCTGGCCTCCCGGACGCTGGCGCCCTCCACTTTCGCGCTGAACCAGTTGCGCGGCCGCGGGATTCCGCGGGTGGACATGTGGCGGCGCGGTGTGGATACCGCGCGGTTCTCGCCAGAAAAGCGCGACGACGGCTGGCGGGCTTCCGTGGCTCCCGGCGGTGAACGGATCATCGGCTATGTGGGCAGGCTGGCCATCGAGAAGCAGGTGGAGGACCTGGCGGTGCTGGCCGACATCCCCGGCACCCGGCTGGTCGTTGTGGGTGACGGGCCGCAGCGTGCCGCCCTGGAAGAGGCTCTTCCCGGTGCCGTGTTCGCGGGGTTCCTCGGCGGCGAGGAGCTGGCCCGGGCGGTGGCATCCTTCGACCTGTTCGTGCATCCGGGCGAGTTCGAGACGTTCTGCCAGACCATCCAGGAGGCCATGGCATCGGGTGTGCCGGTGGTGGCCACAGGCCGCGGCGGGCCGCTGGATCTAGTGGAGAACTCCCGCACCGGGTGGCTGTACGAACCCGGCGATCTGGCCGGACTGCGCCGGCACGTCGTGGACCTGATGGGCGACGACGCCAAGCGCCGTGCGTTCGCGGCGGCGGCGCACGCTTCGGTCCAGGGCCGGACGTGGCCGGCGCTCAGCGCGGAACTGGTCCGGCATTACAAGGCAGTCATCGCCGGCACACCGGTTTCGACGGGCCCTACCAGCGAAATCTACAACCTCCCGCCGGTTGAGCGTCTCGATCCCGAGGCCCTCCGCACCAACCCCGCCCGCAGCACCGAAGGAGCCGCCCTGTGAAAATCTCCGTGATCGGCTGCGGCTACCTCGGCGCCGTGCACGCCGCCACTCTCGCCTCGATGGGCCACACCGTGGTGGGGATCGACGTCGACCCCGCCAAGGTGGACCATCTCGCCAGGGGCACCGCGCCCTTCTTCGAGCCTGGGCTGGACGAGCTCCTCAGCGACGGCCGCACCACCGGCCGGCTCACCTTCTCCACGGACTTCGCCGACGCCGCAGACGCCCGGGTCCACTTCCTCTGCGTGGGCACCCCGCAGTCCAAAACCTCCGACGGCGCCGACCTCAGCTACCTGGTCTCCGCCACCCGAACGCTCCTTCCGCACCTGGGCCGCGGTGCCGCCGTCGTCGGTAAATCGACCGTGCCCGTGGGCACCGTCGACATGCTCGGCAAGATGCTCGCCCGCCGGCCTGACGTCCTGCTCGGCTGGAACCCGGAGTTCCTGCGACAGGGAACCGCGGTAAAGGACACGCTGGTGCCGGACCGGCTCGTGTACGGCGTGGCGGGCGGCAAGGAATCCGCCTTCGCGCGAGGGAGCGGAATTGCGCGGGGTGTGACCGCCGTGCTGGATGCCGTCTACGAGCCGCTGCTGTGCGCTGGCATTCCGAGGCTGGTCTGCAACTTCGCCACGGCGGAACTGATCAAATCGGCGTCGAACGCGTACCTGGCCACGAAGGTCAGCTTCATCAACGCGATGTCCGAGTTGTGTGATGCCTCCGGCGCTGACGTGAGCGAGCTCAGCGAGGCGATGGGCCTTGATCCGCGTATCGGGAACCGGTATCTGCACGCGGGTCTGGGGTTCGGCGGCGGCTGTCTTCCGAAGGATATCCGTAGCCTCAAGACGCAGGCTTCTTCACTGGGCGTTGGTGCGGTGAGCGACTGGATGGGGCTGGTGGATTCCATCAACACTGGGCAGCGGAGCCGGACGGTGCACCTCGCCCGTGACCTCTGCGACGGGCACCTGGCCGGGCGGACGGTGACCGTGCTGGGCGCCGCGTTCAAGCCGGACACTGACGACATCCGCGACTCCCCCGCCCTGGACGTCGCCCTCCAACTCGCTGCGGCCGGGGCGCACGTGACGGTGACGGACCCCAAGGCCATCAACAACGCGTGGATGCGCTACCCGCAGCTGCGCTTCGAGTCAGCTCCTGGGCGGGCGCTGGAGGGTGCCGAACTGGTGCTGTTGCTGACCGAGTGGGACCAGTACCGCACCATGTCGCCGGCCCTCGTTGGGCAGCTGGTACGACGGCGGACGGTGCTGGACGCACGCAACGTGCTGGACGCTGCGGCTTGGGAAGCGGAAGGCTGGACAGTGCGCGGGCTGGGGACGAACGCCCGGCCGGTTGCGGCGCCGGTTTCGACAAGCTCAACCAGCGGCAGCCAGACCCGTTGATCGAGCCTGTGTCCCCCTGATCAAGCCTGTATTTCGCTGATCGAGCCTGTCGAGATCAAGGGACAGCCGGTTTCGACAAGCTCAACCAGCGGCGTTGCTCATGCACCGGAGGTGCCCAGCACCGCCCACCCATAAGCCGGCAGACTCACAGCGTCCCTGCCTGGCTGTTTCTCGCCCCGGCCTGCCAGCAACCCTGTAGCCGGCTTGGGCACAGCCAGTCGGGCCGGTTCACCGGACAGGTTCAGGGCCACGACCAGGGCGCCGCCGTTGGCGCGGGCTTCGAAAACAAGGTGCTCGTTGCTGAGGGTCAGAACCTCGGTGTGCGCGCCGTGCAGCCACGGGTGGCGCCGGCGGAGGCTGATCAGTTCCTGGTGCACGTGGTAGACGGGCCGCCCCACCGTTGCCAGATCCGAGGGCGCGGCGGGGAAAGCCGGCCGGACGGCGTCGTCTCCCCCGGCTCTGTCCTCCTTGACGCCGCGGAATGCCTGCTCGTCGCCGTAGTAGATGGAAGGCGTTCCCCCGATTGTCAGGAGTACGGTGAGGGCGAGCGGCAGCAGGTCCGGATTCTCCAGCTTGCTCGCGATGCGGGTGACGTCGTGGTTCCCTACGAAGGTCAGGGGCACAAAGGTATCGAGGAACCTGTTGTGCCGTTCCAGTGCCGCCGCGAGCTCGTAAAAGTTACCGTCGTTGAGTGAGCTCCAGATGGCCTTCCAGAGTTCATACTGCGTGACCGAATCCAGGGTGCTCGCGCGCACTTCCGCCGCGTAGTCCCCGTGAATGTACTCGCCGAGGAAATACGCCTCCGGATACTCGCGCCGTACCTCCGCCAGGACAGGCTTCCAGAACGACGGCGGGACCGCGTACGCCGCGTCGAGGCGCCACCCGTCGGCGCCGCGGCCGAGCCAGTGCTTCATCACGTCCGTGACGAAGTGGGCGACCTCGGGTTCTTCGTGGTTCAGCGCCACTAGGTGATGGTGGCCCTCGAAGTCTTCGTACTCTGGCTCGCTCCCCGGGGACCAGGCGGAGTCCGGCCATGTCAGCCGGAACCAGGAGGCCGTGGCTGCCTGCGGGCCTTCGGCGAGAACGCGCTGGAACGGCTCGAAGCTGCGGCCGGTGTGGTTGAAGACGCCGTCGAGCAGGACCTTGAGACCCCGCGCGTGCGCCTGCGCAATCAGTTCGTCAAAGTCGGCGTCGTCGCCCAGGCGGGGGTCGATGGTGTAGTAGTCCGTGGTGTCGTATCCGTGCGATTCCGACGAAAAGACGGGACCAAGCGCCAGCCCGGACGCCCCGAGCTCCACCACATAGTCAAGCCACGGGAGCAGCTGCCCGAGGCGGTGGGTCACCGGTTGTTCCGGGGCCATCCCGGGTTCGGCCCCGACAAAGCCGAGCGGATACACCTGCCACCAGATGGCGTGCTGGACCCATTCGGGCTCGGTCATAAGGAATCCTTCCGTCAAAGCCCAAACATACCCTGAGGTTCTGACAAGAATGGGAACACTTCCGGCGGGACGGCGCCCCCTAGTCACCCAGAAGCGACTCGACTTGGAGCAGGAACTTCAGTCCGCCGTCAGTGAGCACAGGCGGCTTGGTCCAGCGCGGCTCGGGATGAACCAGGTCGAGACATTCCAGCGTCCACCGGATGTCAAGGTAAAGATCCTGGGCCAAGTCAAGAGGGACGGAGTTTCCGGAAGTCATCGGGAACCCCGCTCGCTCCAGCGAATCGGCAATGATCCGCTCGCGCCTGTCCCCCGCCGGCGTGGAACCGTCGATCATCCACTGGACCACGAGTGCGGTCACCAATCTCATGGCGTCTTCTTTCGGGAAAGCCACTCGCTCGACGATGTAGTCCCAAAGTGGCCGCCCGCCGTCGTGCATTTTTCGAGCCGCAGGCGTCAGGTGAAGGCGCCCTTTCAGCTTCCTGATGAGCTTCCACGCCTGCAGCTGTTCACGGAGACGCAGAACGGGCAACGTCTGGACCTCGCGGTTCGCTTTTCCCGGCCACCTATACTCCCACCCGAGCTCATCCATCGTCTGCCGGACCACAGCCGGTTTGAGGTAGCCGTCCTTGGTGAGTTCCAGACCGGCCGGAGGCATCTGGCCAAGCAACCAGAGGACGGGACGGAGCACGGCACTGAGTTCAGCGTCGGAAAGCGGTTCCGGCCACATTTTCCGGCTCAGCGCGCGAAGCCGCCTGTTGATGTCGGCCAAGTCCACAAATGAGGGGTTAAACGTGCCGCCACCGTCACCGGTCGCGAACTTGTACCGGGCCGCCATCTCCTGATGATCGTGGTGGCCCGGATCGGCCAGGACTTCGATCAGCCGCCGGTATCCGCCGATTCCGCCGGCGTCCTCCACCGGGCCGCGGTTGGCGCCCTCGACACAAATCATGGTGCAGGCCGGTACCGAGGCCTCACCCAGGACTTCGACTTCGTGGATCCATGAGTCACCGAAGTCATACTCGTACTCCAGTTTCGCGGGGCCAGGATTGCGGGTGTCCGCCAGTTCAAAGAGCACGACGCCGGACGCGGGCTCCGCGTCGGTGTCCTCTGCCGCTTCACTAGGTCCCATGATGCTTCGGTAACTGCCGTGGCGGTCGACGGCGGTGATGGCGTAGAGGTGCCGGTCCTCCCAGCCGAAGGCCACCTGGATGGCGCTGTGAAGTTCGGGAACAGTAATGGTCTCCGGGACGTGCAACCGGCGCCAGATAAGTGGTTCGGTGCCCCGGATGCTGATGCGGAGATCGTAGGCTGGGACAGTGCCGGCTGGTTCCATGCTGGCTATTTTGCCAGAGGGTGCCGGGTCGGATGCTCCGGTTGATTGGCTGGCGGACACCGCGGGGTAGAGCCTGTCAGGTCAGCCCTCTATGATTTCCCCAAGGGGGTTGGCACTCAATGAAGGATTCGTGGTCTCACACGGTGGTCGGTTAATGGATGCTCCTTTGCGGCCCGAGCAGCATGAGGATCCGCGTCCGCACTACCAGGCAATCTTCGATGCGCTTCCGGACGCCGTGCTGGTCATCGCCGAGGACGGCGTCATCAGCTTGGCCAACACCGCGGCGGAAAACATGTTTGGGTATACCCGGCAGGAGCTGGTCGGCCAGAATCACCGCTTCATCCTTGCTGAAGGTTTTCGCGACGGCTTCGAGCGGCTCTTCGCCAGCCTCCGCCGCGGGCACGGAACGGCCGACGGCGCCGCGGGCCACCATCCGTTTGAGACCTATGGCCTCCGCCGCGACGGCACAGAGTTCCAGGGCGAGGTGGCCTGTTCCCTGCTCGGCTCGGAGCAGGGCGCTTCCATGACCGTGGCCGTACGAACCACAGCGCACCGCAAGGAGGCCGACGCCGGGTTGCGGGAGGCAATGTCGTTGCTCAGCGCCACATTGGAGTCGACGGCCGACGGCATCCTGGTGGTGGGCTCGGACGGCCAAATCGCCGGCCTCAACGATCAGTTTGTGTCCATGTGGGGAATTCCGCGTGAGCTGTTGGCCACGCATGACGACGAGGCTGTGATGGGGTTCGTGCTGGGTCAGCTCTCAGACCCCGCGACGTTTCTGGACAAGGTGCATGAGCTCTACACCCATCCCACCGCTGAAAGCCACGACGTCCTTGAGTTCATTGACGGGCGAACGTTCGAGCGGTATTCGCGTCCGCAGAAGGTTGACCACCAGGTAGTTGGCCGGGTGTGGAGCTTCCGCGATGTCACACCGCGGCGCAAAGCGCAGGAGCAGGCCCGGCAGGCGTTATCGGACCTTGCCGCGCAGGCGGCCCAGCTCAAGGCGATGGCGTTCCAGGACCCGTTGACCGGGCTGGCCAACCGCAAGCTGTTCCACGACCAGCTGACCGAGGCCCTGCACGGCGAGTGCAGTGCCGCCGTCGACGTCCTTCTCCTGGATCTGGACGACTTCAAGGAGGTCAACGACATTCTGGGCCACCACGCCGGGGACCAGATGCTGATCGAGGTGGCCCGGCGTTTGCGGTCCTGCGTTGGGTCCGAGGACACTGTGGCCCGTCTCGGCGGCGACGAATTCGTGGTGCTCCTGACGGGTTCGCAGGACGCAGAGTCGGTGGCGGCGTGCATTGTGGAATCCCTGAATGTGCCGGTATGGATCGAGGGGGCCATGCTGCGGCCCAGCCTGAGCCTGGGACTCGCTTCAATGAGCCAGGATGCTGTAGTCGCTTCGGAGCTGCTGCGCCACGCAGACGTGGCCATGTATGCGGCGAAGGCTGCCGGCAAGAACCGCTACATGCGGTTTGAACCTGAGATGATGACGGCGCTAGTCCAGCGGACTGACATGGAGGCCGGCCTGCGGCTCGCCGTGGACAACGGCGAGCTCACGGTCAACTTCCAGCCCATCGTGTCACCTCTGCTTGAATCCGTGACCCAGTTCGAGGCACTTGCCCGGTGGGACCGGGACGGGGAGAGGATCCCGCCGTCGCTGTTCATTCCGGCGGCGGAGCGCAGCGGGCTGATGTCCGCCATCGGCACGCATATGCTGCAGGAAAGCTTCACCCAGCTGCGGCCCTGGCTCGCCGGCGACCCCAGACACTCCCTGGCGGTGAACGTTTCCGGAACGCAGTTGAAGGAGCGCGACTTCGCCGATGGTGTGCTCTGCCTTGCGGAATCCTGCGGCATGGACGCCAGGCAGCTCGTGCTAGAAGTCACGGAGAGTGTGTTCTTCGACCCCGATGAGCACGTCATCGAGCAGTTGGGCTGCCTGCGCCGGGCGGGTGTGAGGGTGGCGCTGGATGACTTTGGAACCGGCTATTCATCGCTGGGCCGGCTTCAGGACCTGCCCGTGGACGCCGTGAAGATTGACCGGTCCTTTGTCTCCATGATCCGAACGGGCGCGGAGAAGCTGCCGATTCTCAGTTCCATGATCAACATGGCCCACAGCCTGGGCCTGACCGTCACGGCGGAAGGCGTCGAGACGGCAGCCCAGGCCGCCTATCTGACGGACCTGCGCTGCGATTCTATGCAGGGCTACCTGTTCTCCCACCCGGAACCCGAGACAGGACTGGAACTCGCCATCCTGCGCTCGGCGGACGCCATCGACGCGCTGGAGGAGCTCCGGCTCAAGCGGTGAGGGCAGGCCGCCGGTTGAGGCTGCCGAAACCCTGGATCTCGACAAGCTCGATCAGCAAAGTCTCAACTCCACGAGCGCCCGAGCAATTACCGCTTCTCGCAGGAGATGCCGTCGTTGTCGCGGTCAAGGTCGTATTCGCGGAGATAGCGCTTCGGTGCACCGTCGTTGTACGCGTAAACAGTGTTATTGACCGTGAAGTTAGTGACTGGTCTGCCGGAGGTCCGGTCCCGGGCGCCCTTCCTGCCCACACCGTGGGGATAGACGCGGTTGAGTTCAGTGCAGTTCTTGTACGACCTCGGTGCCGGGGCAGCATTTGCCGGCACGGAAACAGTCAACAGCAGGCCCGCGGCCGCCACAGTTGCCACGAGAATTATCTTCACGCTCATAAGAATGACTCCCCCATTGAAAAACGCCTCCGGCCACTGGTCGGCGGGAGCTAGAGGAATGCTATCCCATGCCGGCGCTCCTTCAGCGCTGGCAGAACGAAATACTTGCATCAGCCGTGTCATATTTCGAGGAACCATTGACGACGGATCGGCCGGTGCTACGCTCGCCTCACACTGCGCACACCTTGTGAATTAATGGGGCATCAATGAACACGAGCCAGTACTTCAGCGCGCGCAAAAGCGCTTTCCTCGACGGACCAGCTGCCCGCGCACGCGTCAAATGGCTGGCCCTGCCAAGCCTGCTGCTGCTGCTGACAGTGACCGCCTGTGGCAATGGAGCGGCGGCCAGCAGCAGCGTTCTGGCCAACGGTGGCACTGGCAGCCGCAGGTAGCCACGGAAACTCCTTCAGAGAGCACGCTGGCAATGACCCCGTGTGCGTCAGAAAAGGACCAGATGCCGCAGTCGTCGGAGGCCTTCATCTGCACCAAGGACGCCTCCGGCCAGCTCGTGTGGCTCGAAGCATCCGCCTCCAAAGCCGTCACGGACCAGCGGGCTGCGGACGTTTTAGCCAAAGCTGCCAAGGCCAAGGCCGCTGCCACGAAAGTTGCCGCTGCCAAGGCCGCAGCGAAGGCTGCGGCCGACAAGGCCGCGAAGCTGGCAGCCGAAAAGGCTGCGGCAAAGAAAGCTGCCGCGGCCGCCCGAGTTGCGTCGCAGCGAGCTGCCGAGGCTCGAGCTGCACGGGATGCAGCCGCCGCCCAGGCCGCGGCGGAACAGGCTGCCCAGCAGGCGCTGGTAGCGCCTCCGGGGCCGGCGGCATCGGACTGCGACCCTAACTACTCGGGCGAATGCGTGCCCATCGCATCAGACGTCGACTGTTCAGGGGGCAGCGGCAACGGCCCCGCCTACGTGCAGGGACCGGTCCAGGTCGTTGGCACTGATATCTACCGGTTGGACGGCAACCACGACGGCTACGGCTGCGAGGGCTGACCCCGGCCACTGGTTGGGCCTGTCGAAACCCTGGATCTCGACAAGCTCGATCAGCGGCTACCGGCGGTCGAGCTCAGGCCTCTCCACGGGCTCCTCTGCCTTGACCATCTCCGCGCTCCGGTCCCACAGCTCCCGCGCGATCTCAGCGTCGTACGCCTGTTTGTTGGCCTTCGCCAAGGCCCGCTTGGCGTAGTACGCACCGGGCACCCAGTCCTGGCCGGGGGTTGACGTGGCGAGCCACACCAGCGTGTCGGCGCCCTGTTCTGAAGTCAGCAGGAAGCGGTTGAGGAATGTCTTGTAGGCGTGCCGCATCCAGCTGGTCGAGTCCGCGGCGAAGTTGGTGGCGACAACGCCGGGATGGAAGGCCGCCGTCGAAATTCCTGCCGCGCCGAAGCGGTTCTGCAGCTCCGACGTGAACAGGATGTTCGCGAGTTTGGCCGTGCCGTAAGCGCGGTTCGTCGAGTACTTCCGGGCGGATTGGAGGTCGGCCAGATCAAGGTTCCCGAACGCGTTGGCGCCACTGGCGGTGTTGATGACCGTTGCGCTGCTGGCCACCAGCACGTCCATGAGTTCAGTGGTAAGCAGGAACGGGGCCAGGTGGTTGATTTGGAAGGTCTTCTCGTAGCCATCCACGGTGAGCTCGCGCTGGCCCATGATGCCGCCGGCGTTGTTGACCAGCACATCAATCCGCGCGTACTTTTCCTTCAGCGCGGTGGCCAGGTCACGCACCTGCGACAGCTCGGCGAAGTCGCTGATGAAGTAATCGGCTCCCAGCCCGGCGGCCACCGCCTTGGTCTTTTCGGGAGAACGGCCGACGACGACGATCCGCTCGCCTGCCTTCGCCAGGTTCCGCGCGGCTGCTGCGCCGATACCGTCGCTGGCTCCGGTGATGACGATGGTGCGCTGGGGCATGAATTGTCCTTTGACGTCGGTGGTTGAACGTGCGGGGAACCTGGAATACCTGCCCCACATCCCGCTCACACAACGACATCCGGCCGGGTTATGTTCCGCGGCCGGATGTCGGGTATTTCAACGGGCACTGAGAATGTGAGATGACTATATATTCAACGGCCCCCTCAGGCTAAGCGCGTTGCCAGCATTGAGCAATTTCGGGCCGATCCCCAGCATTTCCTCGGTTGATCGCAACAACGAGTAGTGGCTGTAGGAGCCCTGCACAACCGTGCCCGTGACCACCGACGGTGCCACGACGAAATTGGGGAGGGGCGTGTCTTCGTCGAAAAGCACAAATACGGCGGTACGTCCTGCCTGGTAGCTCTGGCTGGCCAGGATGATGGGCAGCCATCTGGAAAGCCAGGTGTCGCCGGTAGCGATGCTGCAGTCATGCATGTCATTGCAGACGTTCGGGGTGAGGAAGGAGAAAGCCGGCAGGGTGTTGTTGGCGAGGTCCCCGGCAAGGTTTCCCGAAGTCGTGGTACCCATGGGCACGTTGTTGGAGGCACAGGCGGTTCTGTCCCCCGGTCCCTGGTAGTAAATTTCGGGGTTGTGCCGTTCCGCGTACAGGCCGGACGCACTCAGTCTGCAGTTCGATGGCATGTCTTCCATATAGCTCTTCTGCGACTGGCCCGAAGCCCTCACTTGCCGGAAGATGTTGTCGGCTGTTATCGGTGGCAGGCCGCTCGGATTGGAGTCTGACGTGACGCCCTGGGTGCTCCCGGATGTCATGGCCAGATAGCTTGGTAGCGACGGCAAGCCTAGTCCCGCGTCACTCCAGGTGGACACTGAGGCACACAGCCTGGCGGTTTGTGTCATGTACGGCGCGTTGGCGCTCCCGATGACCTGCGAGTACGTCTTGTTCTCGAAGAGCACCCAGATGACATGGTCGTATGTCGCCGGCGGTGCTGCCGTCTGTCCGCAGGCATTTGTTGCCGGAGGTGGTGGTGGCGGGGGCGGCGGAGGTGGAGGTGGTGGAGGTGGCGGCTCTGTGCCAGTCGTGAGAATCAGTTGGGGACGGCGCGTGGCGTCGGAGGTTTCCTTCGAACTGTAGATGACGCCGTCGGACGAAGTGTTATTGATCCTGAACGAGTAAGTGCCGTCTCCCCTAACAACGCTGAATACATCAATTTCCACAAAGGTGTTGATGGTAACGGCTCCGCGCGATGCCACAACCGTAGTCTCGGCCACCGGCGCGTTGTTGAAGTTGATCGTGCTTTCTGTCCATGAGTTGTTCAGAACACGGCGGAACTGACCACCCAGGTTGGAAGGGTCGGCAACGAACAGCCTGAGTTTCGCAGCGGTGACGTTGGTCCCGGCACCGGATACGGTGAATTTCAAGAACGACATTTCCACCGGCGAATTGTCGGCCTTAAGGCCAGTTGCCGCGCCGTAGTTGGTAGTGGGAGTGTCACGCTTGACGACAGCGTCCGCCGAAGCGGGAAACGTCAATGTGGCAGCTTCCGCCGGCCCAGCAATGATGGAAACTGTGGCCGCTAGAAAAAGAGTTGCGGCCACGGATATCCAACGTTTGCGCAAATGCGCGTATCCAGGCCGACGTTTTTTTGGATTGTTGCCTAAGGCATATTCTTTGGGATTTTTGTTGCCGAAGGCAAAGTTCGATTTGAGGCTCATCGTGGGACTCCTAAGTCCGATTCACGCACCCCCAATGCCTTGAACCCACATTAAGCCCTAATGGCCAGTAGGGATCCAAAGAATTTAATGCAAAAATGCACAGCGCAAATGAACATGCGCAAAAATGCGCTGCACATTTGTATTCCCCGAATAGAATATTGGTATTCCATTCGCGGCATAAACATCTCAACTGCGAAAACATTGTTAATGGCTCTTCATAATCCAGGGTGTAGCAGCGGCCTGAAGCCGCCGGTCTCGAGCAGCGATCCCGCGATGTAGTGGGTGAAGTTGCGGAACCCGAGGGCGGAGCCGCGGAGGTGTTCGAGTCGGAGGTCGGCGCCGGTGTGCAGGGTCCTCCTGGCGGCGTAGAGCGTGTCGTCCTTGTGACCGCGGTAGCCGTGGATCGCGAGTTGGACCCGACACCGGAACGACTCGCTAATATGGGGCACACCAAAGCAAAGGAGAGCCCCGTGGGCAAGGTGGTCATGTACAGCTCGGTGTCGGTGGACGGCTTCCTCGCGGACGAGAACGACCAGCCCGGACCGCTGTTCGACTGGTTGTCCAGCGGTGACGTCCCGTTGGACGAGAGCGGCGAGGTGAAGGTGTCGCAGACGTCCTACGACTACACCCGACCGTACTGGGACCAAATCGGGGCGACCATCGTCGGCCGCCACGTCTTCGACATGACGGACGGCTGGGACGGGAAGCCTCCGGGCGGAGTCGACCACGTGGTCGTCGTGACGCACCGGCCGAAGCCCGAGGGCTGGGACCCCGAGGCGCCGTTTCACTTCGTCGACGGCGTCGAGGCAGCCGTGGCCAAGGCGCAGGAGCTCGCGGGTGACCGCATTGTCGAGGTCGCCGCTGGCGACGTCGGTGGCCAGGTGCTAGCCGCGGGCCTGGTCGACGAGGTGCGCATGGACGTCGTACCCGTCGTGTTCGGGTCCGGCAAGCGCTACTTCGGGTCGGTCCACGCACAGCACCTGTTGGAGGATCCCGACGTGGTGATTCAGGGCAACCGGGTGCTTCACCTGCGCTATCGGGTGCGCCGTTGACCGATCTGAGCGGGTACGCGAATAAGTCCACTGCGAACGGTGACACACGATCGGGCCTCCGGCTGCGTTTGCGCATCGCTGCCCCGGGACCGACGCACCAGCCAACATCCAGCCAGCGATTACACCCTCAACTGTGAAAAGCCTGTTAACTGCGGGAGGACCCCCAACGTGGTTGGGGGTCCTCGACCTAATGGTTGTCCGGCGGTGACCTACTCTCCCACACCCTCCCGGGTGCAGTACCATCGGCGCTGTGGGTCTTAGCTTCCGGGTTCGGAATGGGACCGGGCGTTTCCC
>NZ_JBFTKK010000036.1:0-23271 GCF_056395905.1 Arthrobacter sp. 05T444 | reverse complement strand
TCCATCATCAAGGAACAGCTGATCGACTACGTCCGGGCGGCCTCCACGCACTTTGGCGGGATCTCGCCTTTGAAGAAAGTCATGGACTTCGCCGCGCAGTACCAGATCAAGTCCGGCTTCCACGGCCCCACCGACATCTCCCCGGTCGGCTTCGCCGCGCAGCTGCACGTGGGCCTTGCCATCCACAACTACGGCATCCAGGAGTACATGCAGCACTCGGACGCCACCAACACCGTGTTCGAGCAGTCCATGACGTTCACCGACGGGTACCTGCACCCGGGCGACAAGCCCGGCATCGGCGTCGAATTCAACGAGGAAGCCGCGGCCACCTACCCGTACCAGCAGGCCTACCTGCCCTACAACCGCCTGGTCGACGGCACCGTCCATGACTGGTGAGGCACCACTGGTGACGACCTGAGCCGCAGGCGGCGTGCCGCCTGCGGCTCAGGCAATGATGTCAAGCAGTAGTGTCAGGCAACGAGGTCAGGCAATCGGCCGGACCTCGTAGCCATCGGCCTTGCTGATCAGCTGCCGGCCGTGGTTGCCGTCAAAACGCAGCCACATGACCGAGGAATCCCACGTGACGTCTTCCACCTCGGCGGTGCGGACGTGCTGGCCGCCGCGCCGCAGTTCGACCGTGCGGCCCACCAGCAGGGTCCAGTCGTTGTCTGCCTCGGCCATGGTTTCCTTCCTGTCCGTCCCGGCAGCACGCCATCCGACGGTGCCGTGGGGTTCAGGGCTTCTCAGCAGCGCTTGCCGGGTGAGCCACGGCAGCCACAGAGACTGGTGTCTTGCCCGCTGGCTTGGTCTCCTCGACACCGGCGGGCGGGGTTGTCTTCCATTTGAAACGCTTGCCGAGGGTGGATCCGCCGCCGGCGCTGCGGTTCTTGTTGAAGATGTCGAAGCCGACGGCAAGCAGCAGCACCAGGCCCTTGATCAGTTGCTGGTAGTCGGTGCCCAGGCCCAGGATGGACATGCCGTTGTTAAGCACGCCCATGATGAGGCCGCCGACCATTGCTCCGGCCACGGTGCCGATTCCGCCCTGGACGGCGGCCCCGCCGATGAAGGCCGCAGCGATGGAGTCCAGTTCGAAGCCGGTGCCGCCGGCCGGCTGGGCGGAGTTCAGCCGAGCCGTGAATACGAGGCCCGCCAGGGCGGCGAGCACTCCCATGTTCACGAAGAGCCGGAAGGTGACGGCCTTGGTCTTGATGCCCGAGAGCTCGGCGGCGTGGAGGTTGCCGCCGATGGCGTAGGTGTGGCGGCCGAAGATGCTGTTGCTCATGAGCGCGGAATAGACGATGACGAGGACGGCCAGGACGATCAGCACGATCGGGGTGCCGCGGTAGCTCGCGAGCAGGAACGTGATGGTGAGCATCAGGAGCGCGATGAAGACTGTCTTGATGGCGAACCAGGCCATGGGTTCGTTTTCGAGGTTGAACTTCCGGCGGACGCGGCGCTCCTTGATGGACTGAATCAGCAGAGCGGCTGTGGCTCCGACACCGAGGATGACTGTCAGCCACTCCAGTACTGAGGTGCCGCCTGAGATGTCCGGGAGGAAGCCTCCGCCCAAGGCGCGGAGCTCGGCCGGGAACGGGGTGATCTGCTGGTTCTTGAGCGTGATCAGGGTCAGGCCGCGGAAGATGAGCATGCCGGCCAGGGTGACGATGAAGGCCGGTATGCCCACGTAGGCGATCCAGTATCCCTGCCAGGCCCCCACAAGGGCGCCGACGAGCAGGCAGGCCGGGATCGCGGCCCACCAGGCCCAGCCCCAGTGGACGATCATCACGCCGGCGACGGCGCCGATGAAGCCCGCGATGGAGCCGACGGAGAGGTCGATGTGGCCCGCGATGATGACCATCACCATGCCGATGGCCAGAATCAGGATGTAGCTGTTCTGGACCACGAGGTTGGTGACGTTTTGCGGCTCGAGCAGGATGCCGTTGGTCAGGACCTGGAACAGCAGGACGATCAGGATCAGGGCGACGAAGATGCCGACCTGGCGGAGGCGGCTTGCCAGGAAGCCCATGGATTCTCGGAGGGCGGACATGGTCGTTATTCCTTCTCTTGGGTCATGTAGTGCATGAGTGTTTCCTGGGATGCTTCGGCAATCGGGACTTCGCCCGTGATGTGCCCGGCGGACAGCGTGTAGATCCTGTCGCAGATGCCCAGGAGTTCGGGGAGTTCGGAGGAGATCACGATGACGGCTTTCCCTTCGGCGGCGAGTCCGGCGATGATCGAATAGATCTCGAACTTGGCGCCCACATCGATGCCCCGTGTCGGCTCATCGAGGATCAGCACATCGGGGTCGGAGAACATCCATTTGCTCAGCACGACTTTCTGCTGGTTGCCGCCGGAGAGTTTTCCGGTGATGGCAGCCACCGAGGGCGCCTTGATGTTCATGCTCTTCCGGTACCGGTTGGCAACGACGGTCTCTTCGTTCCTGTCCACCCAGCCCTTCTTGGCGAGCTTGCCCAGCGCCGCCATCGAGATGTTGCGCTTGATGTCCTCGATGAGGTTCAGGCCGTAGTGCTTGCGGTCCTCCGTGGCATAGGCGATGCCGTGCCGGATTGCGTCAGACACGGTGGAGGTGTTGATCTCCTCGCCATACTTGAATACCCGGCCGGAGGTGGCCCGGCCATAGGTACGCCCGAAAACGCTCATGGCCAGTTCAGTCCGTCCGGCGCCCATGAGCCCGGCCAGGCCGACGACTTCACCCTTGCGGACGTTCAGGCTGGCGTTGTGGACCACGGTGCGGCTGTGGTCCTGCGGGTGCTGGACCGTCCAGTCCTCGATCCGGAGGACTTCCTCGCCGATCGTCGGCGTGCGCTCCGGGTAGAGGCTTTCCAGGTCGCGGCCCACCATGCCTCGGATGATCCGTTCTTGGGTGATCTGTCCCTGGTCCAGGCGCAGAGTCTCGATCGTCTTGCCGTCGCGGATGATGCTGACGGCGTCGGCGACCTTGCGGATCTCGTTGAGCTTGTGGCTGATGATGATGCTGGTGACGCCCTGGCCCTTCAGATGCAGGATGAGGTCCAGCAGGTGCCCCGAGTCCTCGTCGTTCAGCGCCGCCGTGGGCTCGTCCAGGATCAGCAGCTTCACTTCCTTGGACAGCGCCTTGGCGATCTCCACGAGCTGCTGCTTTCCGACGCTGATGTGCTGGATCGGGGTCACGGGGTTTTCGCTGAGCCCGACGCGGGCCAGGAGCTTCGCCGCTTCCAGGTTGGTCTGGCGCCAGTCCACCCACCCCCGGGAGGCGATTTCGTTTCCGAGGAAGATGTTCTCGGCAATGGACAGGTACGGGCTGAGGGCCAGTTCCTGGTGGATGATGACGATCCCGCGCTTTTCGCTGTCGCTGATGGTGGAAAAGTCGCACGGCTCGTTTTCGAAGAGGATGTCGCCGTCGAAGGTGTTGTGCGGATAGACGCCGGAGAGCACCTTCATGAGGGTCGATTTGCCGGCCCCGTTTTCACCGCAGATCGCGTGGACCTCGCCGCGGTTCACGTTCAGGGTGACGTCCTGGAGGGCTTTCACGCCGGGGAAGGTCTTGGTGATTCCCCGCATTTGAAGAATGGGTACGTTCATGGTCAATTCCTGCTGACTGTTCGAGAGCCGGACTCCTGCGGATGCGGGGCCCCGTTCGGGTGCGGCCTGGCCAAAGTCAGGCCGCACCCGGCACGGTGGCTACTTGATGTCAGCGTCCGTGTAGTAACCGGAGTCGATAAGTTCCTGCTTGTAGTTGTCCTTGGTGACAATCACGGACTTGAGCAGGTAGGCCGGGACCACCTTGACCTTGTTGTTGTAGGTCTTGGTGTCGTTGGTTTCGGCTTCCTGGCCCTTGAGGACGGCGTCGACCATCTTCACGGCCTGTTCACCGAGCTTGCGGGTGTCCTTGAAAATCGTGGAGTACTGCTCCCCGGCGACGATGGACTTGACCGAGCCCTTCTCCGCGTCCTGGCCGGTCACGACCGGCAGGGCGCCCTTGGAGTAGCCGCCAGTGCTGGTCAGTGCCGAGATGATGCCGATCGACAGGCCGTCATAGGGCGACAGCACGCCGTCGAGCTTCTTGCCCGAACCGTACGCGGCCGTGAGGATGTCCTCCATGCGCTTCTGGGCCGTCGCAGCCTGCCAGCGCAGGATCGCGGCCTGCTCGAACTTGGTCTGGCCGCTGGGCACCTTGAGGGTACCGGCATCCAGGAACGGCTTCAGGGTGTCCATCGCGCCGGTCCAGAAGAAGTTGGCGTTGTTGTCATCCGGGCTGCCGGCGAACAGCTCCACGTTGAACGGACCCTTGCCGGCCACCTTCTTGCCGGAAGCATCCACCAGGCCCAGGCCCGTGAGCAGCGACGTGGCCTGCTGGACACCGACCTCGTAGTTGTCGAAGGTGGTGTAGTAGTCCACGTTCGGCGAGCCGTTGATCAGCCGGTCATAGGCGATGACCTTGACGTTCTGTTCCTTGGCCTTGGCCAGGACATCGGTCAGCGTGGTGCCGTCAATGGCAGCGATGATCAGCGACTTAGCACCCTTGGTCAGCATGTTCTCAATCTGCGAAACCTGCGTCGGGATGTCGTCGTTTGCGTACTGAAGGTCAGTCTTGTAACCGAGCTTGGCCAGGGAATCGCTGACATTCTTGCCGTCATTGATCCACCGCTCCGAGGTCTGGGTCGGCATCGAAATGCCCACCAGGGACCCCGCCGCATCAGTGCTGGCGGCGGGAGCGGCGGTTCCGGGCCGGCTGCCGCAGCCCGTCGCACCGACCGTGACGGCCAGGACGACGGCGAAGGCGCCCAGGAGTTTCTTGATACGCACGTTGTTCTCCTTCCGCGGCTGACTCGTGCCGCGAATTAGTGCTGAGTCGGAAGGCATCTGCGCCCTCCGACGGGACCGGCAGTTGGGTCCGGTCAGCTGGTGCGCGGTCCTGCGGCCACGCACCAGAAGGCTTTTTGTTGTAAGTTCGGTCAGGTGCTGCGAACCTAGCAATTTTATGAAGCTGTCGCCGCGCTCTTGTGAGCGCTAACAATGTTGAGAATATCTCACTCATTCGTGTGGGTCAAATCACATATAATCGCGTGGGCGCGGGCTCCCCCGCCGCCCGAGGAGCCGGGGCCGGCAAGGTTGCACGGGTGCAGGGTGCGTTCCGCCCTGCACCCGTTTGGTCTAGCCGCGGGGCTGCAGTCCCGGCACGCCGTCGTCGATCCGGAAGGACGCCCTGGTTCTGACCGGGGAGCCGGGCACGCTCACGTAATCGAGCACACGGAAATCGGCCTTCATGGAGTCCTTCGTGATGGTGGTCCGGACGTAACCGCGCTGGTCGTTGTAAAACTTCAGATGCTGGTTCCAGGCCATGGTCGGATCCGAGACAGAGCCTGTTCCGTTGCCGGTGGACGTGATCGACGTGCACACCAGCTCCGACCCCACCACGGGCGCGTCCGGGTCCTGGTAGTTCACCTTGACGTCGTTGGCCCAGTGGCGGTGGACGTCACCGGTAAGCACGACGGCGTTGCGCACCTTCGCGTCCACCCAGCCCTGTGTGATGCGGCGGCGGGAGGCAGCATAACCGTCCCACCCGTCCATGGACACGTCGTCGATTTCCGGCGCTTTGTTGCGGTCGCGCTCTGCGAAGAACACCTGCTGGCCCAGGACATCCCAGCGCGCCCGGGACTTCCGGAAGCCGTCCAGCAGCCACTGCTCCTGATCCTGGCCGGTGATGCTGCGGTCCTCGTCGAGGCGCTCCTGGACATTCGCTCGCCAGCCGTCACCCGCCAGCTGGTCATCCCGGTATTGGCGCGTATCCATCATGTGGAAGTTGGCCAGCTGTCCCCACTGCACCGTTCGGTAGATCTTCATGTCAGCGCCTGCGGGGACGGCCGGCGCACGCATGGGCATGTTTTCGTAGTACGCCTGAAAGGCCGCTGCCCGTCGTTTGCGGAAGTTGGCCGCAGTGTCGTTGAGCTGGGCTGGATCGGTGTTCTCCGGGACCTCGTCGGCCCAGTTGTTGTCCACCTCGTGGTCATCCCACACCACCAGCCAAGGGGCGGCCGCGTGCGCCGCCTGGAGGTCGGCGTCGGCCTTGTACTGCGCGTGGCGCTGGCGGTAGTTCTCCAGCGTCACCGTCTCGGGGCCCTCGTGGTCGCGGACGTTGCCGCCGCCCACCACATAGGAGCCTTTCTTGTATTCGTACTGGTAGTCACCGAGGTGAAGGACCAGGTCCGGCTGATCGTCGGCAAGTCGCCGGTAGGCGGTGAAAAAGCCGTGCTCGTACTGGGCGCAGCTGGCAAAGGACATGGCCAGGGCTGCCGGAGTCTCGTTCCACGCAGGACTCGTCAGGGTCCGGCCGACAGGGCTGACATGGCGTCCGGTCCGGAACCGGTAGAAGTATTCACGGCCCGGCTTCAGGCCGCGCAGCTCGGCGTGCACGGAGTGGGCACTCGCCGGCGCAGCGCTCTCCACACCGCGTCGGATGACTTTCCGCATGGCAGGGTCCTCGGCCACTTCCCAGGCCACAGCGACATTGTGCGACGGCATGCCGCCCATCCCGTCCTCGGCCAGTGGGCTGAGGGCGAGGCGCGTCCAGATAACGAAACCGTCAGGCCACGGGTCGCCGGAGGCCACGCCCAAGGTGAAGGGGTCGGCGCGGAGGCCTGCTTCGGAATTCCGCTGGTCCGCGACGGCGGTGCCGGGGAGCGCGATGACGAGGCCGGCACCCAGGCCGGTGGTGATGAGCGTTCTGCGCGAAATGTCCATGGACCGAACGTAGCCACCCTGTTTTGACACGTGCGGACGCGCGCGTGAATCCCCCGTGAACGCTGACGGGCCGGCGGGCTACTTCGAAGGCTGCGGGACCTCGCAGGCGATCTTGGGGTTGGCGCCCATGTAATTCAGCGGCCCGGCCGCGATGGTCACGGCCACAGTGCCCGCCTCAGCACATGAGTCCGGGGAACCGCTGAAATAGCCGCGTTGGAATGCGGCGAAGGCTCCGATGATGAGCCAGAGGATCACTAGCGTTCCGATGATCTTCATGGCATCCTCCGTAGCTGCGTCGCCACTCCAGTGTGTGTCCATTATCCACCGGGCGTGTCTTCCGCGACAGAGCTCCCGGACAGCAGCCGGAAGCAAACGAGGGGTGGGATCTCGGCGTTTTGGGCGAACCTGGGCGCCGAGATCTCACCCCTCGATGGGATGACACGAAGTTGCGGTCAACTTGGCTCGGTCGTGTCCACCGGGGTGTCGTCCACGTCCGGAGTGTCCTCGGCCGTGGCCACGGTGGGCTCTCCGGCGGCCGAACCGTCCCGGGCATCGGTTCCTTCTTCCGGCTCGAAGGTGTTGGCTTCGCCTGTTCCGAGGCCGGCGCCGTTCCCGGAGCCGGGAGCCTCGCCCCAGGATTGATTCTGCGACCCGGTGGTCTGATCGGCCTGGCCGGTGCCGGTTTCTTCAGTGCTCATGTCGTCTCCTGGAACCTCGTGGGGGCTGGGTAATTCACGGTAACAGGGGCCGCTTTGCCTGGTAAGGGGCAGCCCACCCCTGGCGCCCGCACCCCGGGAGCGGGAAACGGGATAATCTTCATCACAGAAACCATTTCAATCGATCGACGCACAGGCAGGCTTCCACGTGGCAGAAGAATCGGCGGGCAAGGCGGGATGGTGGCGGGTGTTCCACGACAAATTCGTGGTCGAAGAACGCTACATGGACGCCGGTGCACGGAAAGGGCTCTATGTCGTTGCGGTTGTCCTCGCTGTGGTGGGCGCAGCGATTTTCTTCGTGACGCTCGCCGGGGTTCTCCAGCACAACGGCATGGCGAGTTCGGATGAAGCTGCCCGGAGATGGCTGCTGACCACCCGCTCGGATGTACTGACTGTTGTCATGATCATTCTGGCGGTCATCTTTGGGCCCGTGGGGCTGCCGATCATTGTCCTGGTGGTCACCGTCGCCTGGGGGATCCTGGCCAAGCATGCCTGGCGGCCCATCCTTCTGGCGGCCGCCATGCTCACCGGAGTCGGGCTCGCACAGCTCATCGGCCATGCCGTGGGGCGTGACCGGCCCCCGGTGGATCTCATGCTTTTTGGTGCAGACCACACCTTCTCCTTTCCGTCCGGCCATGTGCTGGGTGCCTCGGATTTCCTCCTGGTCGGCACGTTCCTGGTCTTCTCCCGGCGCAAGAATCCCAAGACCGCCGTTGTGGGGTTCGTCGTGGCCATTATTGGCGTGATTCTGGCATCGGTCAGCAGGCTGTACCTGGGCTACCACTGGGTGAGTGACGCCGTCGCCTCCATATCCCTGTCACTCGTGGTGATGGGGGCCGTGATCGCGGTGGACACGTGGCGGACCGCCCGGATACCGGGGGAATCCGTCACTGGGGAGCTGTCCAAAGCCGATTCCCCCTCGGAATAGCCCGGGGCCATGGCAACTGAAGCTGACGTCCGCCGGACCTGCCTCTCGCTCCCGGGAGTCACTGAACGCTCCAGCTGGAACCGGCCTGCATGGTTCGCCAAAACCCTCATGGCCCGGATCTGGGACGAGGGCGTGCTGACGGTCAAGACTTCAGAGCGCGAGGCGCTCGTCGGAACACAACCCGAAACTTATTTCTGGACGCCGCACCACGAGCGGTCGCCACAGTTGGTCCTCGTGCGGCTGGCAAAGCTCGACGGCGGCGAACTCGCCGAGTTGCTGGAAGAGTCCTTCCTGCTTGCCGGCGGACAGATCTGAGCGAGAGGCCCTCCGCCGCCGCAGGCTGGGTGCCGAAGGTATGCTCAGGCGCCCTCAGGTTGACGCGTGTTGCGGGAGCGTGCGCGTTGCAACTCCCGGCGGAGCCTGGCGTTATCGACCTCGAGTTCCAGCACTCTTGCCACACCTGCCAGGTTGAGACCTTCATCCAGAAGCTCCCCGATGCGGCGCAGGACCGCCAGGTCCGATTCGCTGTACTGTCGGGTCCCGCCGGAAGTTCGCTCGGGCGTCAGTAATCCGCGGCGCTCGTACAGCCGGATGTTTTGTTGGCCGGTGCCGAGCAGGCCCGCCACGACTGAAATGGCGTAGAGCCTTCGGTCGCCGGCCTGACCTGTCATGGTGCTATCCCTTGGTTGACGTTTCTTCGGTTTGCCTCTTGCACCAGTTTGCCACCGGTGCTATAAAAAATCTGTATCCACCACCATAGATAGTGGCGGGTCGACATGAATCATCCAGATGCTGAAGGAGTGGGAAATGATGCTCATCCGTACCGACCCGTTCCGTGAGCTGGACCGGCTTACCCAGCAGGTCTTCGGAACGGCTGCACGCCCCGCGGCCATGCCTATGGACGCGTGGCAGGAAGATGGAGAGTTTGTTGTCGCCTTTGATCTTCCCGGCGTCTTGCCGGACAAGGTCGACCTGAATGTGGAGCGGAATGTACTTACTGTCAGGGCGGAACGCCTGGACCCCACCCAGCCCAACGTGGAGCTGGTGGTTGCCGAGCGGCCTCGCGGAGTTTTCAGCCGCCAGTTGATCCTCGGAGACACCCTGGACACGGAAAACATCAAGGCCCATTACGACGCCGGTGTGCTGACGCTCCGAATTCCGGTTGCGGAGCAGGCAAAGCCCCGCAGGATTGAAATTGAAAGCAAGGGTGAGCTGCACCAGATCGAAACCTAGTCCCCAGGCGGGACCGGCTGTCCGGTCCCGATGGTGTTGCTGCTGACGGGGCGGTCCTCCGGGTTGAGGCCCGAGACCGCCCCCGAGCCACTTGCAGCAGCGGCCGCCGAAGGATGTCTCGCGAACCGACCCTGAGCAGGACAGACAATGGCCAGCAACTTCGCCGATCACTACGCCGTCTTGCACGTGCCCCGCACAGCGACCCAGCGCGATATCTTGCGCGCCTTCAGGTCACTCATGCGAACGCACCACCCGGATTTGGACAACCCCGCTGGCGCGCCCGCTGAACTGCAACTGATTATGCAGGCCTTCGAGGTCTTGCGAGATCCAAAGCGCCGCCAGGCCTATGACCGCGAAGCTATTTGCGAAGCAAACACGGCTGCAGCGGCCCATAGCGGCCGGCCGGCACGGGACAAGACACCGGACCGGCCACAGGACATTCCCGTCCGCCTGATTCGCCACGAGGACCCGCCGCTGCGGGCAACGCCTGTCCGATGGGAAAGCGGACCCTGGGCCCCTATCCGCATCGACCCCCGAGGAGAACGAAGACGATGAGCGACTGGCGCCGATACGACTCCCACCTGATTCCTGCCTTTTATGAGCGGTTTGAGGAGCGCTGGGGAAAAGGAACTGCACCCTTCCTGGACCCGGAGGCCCATGAGGAGCCTCTTCCACGCGCGCAGTGGATCCATCCCGCCACCGGTGCTGCCGTGGCCGTAGTGCCCATCTGGACGGACGATGACCGCCAGCACCGCTCGTTCGGAGTCTTCTACCTGCCTCCGGCGGGGGATATCTGGGTGCTTCGTCCCGGTTTCACAGGCTACCTGGAGCCCGGGCTGGACGGCTCCGAACACCTCGTGGCCTTGAGGAATGACGCCTTCAAGAAAGCCGTGGCCCATGCCAAGGATTTTCTCTTCGGCCCGCCCTCGGTGATGCATTAGGTGGGCCCCGGCCCGCTGCTGAATCCGCCGAAGCCGGGCGCGCCGAAGCCGTCGGCGTCGACCGGGCCGCTGCCCAGGAGGCTCCGGGTGAGGGCCTGGCCGTCGGCCATCAGCCCGTCCACCGCCGTCCCGAGGTGACCGTCAGCTACAGGAACCCCCTCGATTGCGGCCGCCACCACAGCCCGGCGGACCAGCTCCCGGGCAAAGGAGGCGGTGGTCCCTTCGGTGCTGGCCGCCGCATCCTGGATGGCGCCGGGACTGAACGGAATCCCCCGGGCGTACAGGTTCACGAGGTCGACGCGCTCTTCCAGGGCCGGGAGCGGAATTTCAACGGCCAGATCCACCCGGCCGGGACGCTGAGCCAAGGCACGTTCCAGCATGTCCACGCGGTTGGTGGTGAGGACAAACGCCACGTCGGCATCGTTGTCCAGTCCGTCCATGGCATCCAACACCTCGAACAGCAGCGGCTGCGGTCCGTGGCCGAAGCTTCGGTCTTCGGCGATCAGGTCGCAGTCTTCAAGAACTACGATGGAAGGCTGCAGCGCCCGGGCCATGGCTGCGGCTTCGGAGATTCTGGCCAGCGATCCGCCGGACAGCAGGATGGCCGTGGACCCCTCACTCTGGCTCAGCAGATACCGCACAGTATGGGTCTTGCCCGTTCCTGGCTTGCCGTACAGGAGGATGCCCCGCTTCAGGTGCTGCCCGTATTCGCTGAGTGACGCCCGGTGTTCGGCGATGCCAAGTGCGTGGTCGGACACCTTCTGCAACAATCCCTCAGGCAATATGACCTCGGAGGCTGCCAGGGCAGGTCTGGCGTGGAAGGTGACGCCCGCGGCGCTCGGACCGTACTCGCCCATGATCAGTGAAATGATCTGGCCCTTCAGCACGCTGCGGAACTGCATCCGGCGGCGGAACTCGGCCAGGAACGCGGCGGCGCTCCCGGTGTCACCTGCCACGACTTCGAGGGAGGCCGTCTGCCGCCCGTACCGCGGGTTGGCGTCCCGCTGCAGGACGGCCACCGGACTGCCCGCATAGCTGAACAGCCACAGGCCAAGGGCAACGGCCTGCCGCTGCTCGTCGGGTCCAACCGCGAGGTTCGCGTAATCCGGCTGCGAGAGCGGGAACTGCGGGAAGAACTGGGACTGTTGCAGCATGTCGCTCAAGGACTGGTGGTGCCGCTGGTCCCCGCCGCCGATGCCCACCAGCCGGAAGTCCCCGTCCTCGGCGGCAAGTTCTGCCATCAGGATGTCAGCATCTACGAACCGGTGCGGGGGGATCTCCTCCACCACCACAGACAGCGTTTCCGCGGGAACCGCCAAATGTTCCGTGAGTGTGGTCAGCAGTTGTGTCCCGGCCCGCACCCGGTGCTGGCCGGACTGCGCAAGCTGCACCAGCTGTGCAAAATCATCGATGAACTTCCCCAGTTTTTCATCCATGGGCAGACCCTATCAGTGCCGCTCCGGAAGTCGGGGAGTGACCTTCTGCCGGCCTTCCAGCACGGCCTGGTGGTTCTCGTCAGGCACTGCGGCGTGTGCCATTCTGGGAGGTACCGCAAGTCCCGGTGCCGTCAAAGGAGAAGACCATGTTTACGCCAAAGGGTTCGTTTTCCAGCTTCAGCGTCAATGACGTGGCGCAGGCCAAGGAGTTCTACGGAGCGAAACTCGGCCTGACCGTTGCCGACGGCGGAATGGGCACCCTGGAGCTCACGATGCCCGAGGGGCACAAGGTCTTTGTCTATCCCAAGGACAACCACGAGGCCGCCACCTTCACGGTGCTGAACCTGGTGGTGGACGACGTCGATGCAGCGGTAGACGAGCTCAACGCCGCCGGTGTCCGGACCAAGATCTACGACGACCCCGATCTGCCCACCGACGAAAAGGGCATCGCCCGAGGCGAGGGTCCGGAGATTGCTTGGTTCAAGGACCCGGCAGGGAACGTGATTTCGGTGATCAAGGCAGGCGGGCTGCTATTGTGACGGCGTAGTTTGAGGCAAACTGTCCTTCTGCCCCTTCGAGACAACAACATAAAGGTCCCCTGCCATGCACACTTCCGCCAAAGAGTTGGCCGCCATGATCCCGCCGGGTTTCACCCTGGGGGTAGCCACAGCCGCGTTCCAGATCGAGGGCGCCCTTGATGAGGATGGCCGCGGACCGGCGGGCTGGGACGTCTTCGCGGCAAAGGCAGGCAACATAGTGGACGGCCACCACCCCGCATTGGCCTGCGACCATTACCACCGCATGCCGCAGGATGTGGCGCTGATGAGGGAACTGGGCATCGATTCGTACCGGTTCTCGATCTCATGGCCCCGGATCCAGCCCGGCGGCAGCGGGCCGGTGAACCGTGCCGGCCTGGATTTCTACGACCGCCTGCTGGACGAGCTCCTGGCCAACGGGATCTCCCCGATGATGACGCTCTATCACTGGGACACGCCGCTGCCGCTGGACGAGGCCGGCGGATGGCTCAACAGGGATACCGCCTACCGGCTGGGCGAGTTCGCGGCCATCGCGGGGGCAGCCTACGGGGACCGCGTAGCCCGTTGGGTGACAATCAATGAGCCCGCCACGGTGACCACTAACGGCTATGCTCTGGGTCTGCACTCGCCGGGCCTGGCGGATTTTGCGAACGGGCTGCCCAGCGTCCATCACCAGCTGTTGGGGCATGGGCTCGCGCTCCAGGCGTTGCGGGCCGCCAACGTGGCCGGGGAAATCGGCATGACCAACGTGTACTCGCCGATGGTGCCGAATTCCGGCAACCCGCTGGACTGGCTGAGCGCAGGGGCCATGGATGTGGCCCAGAACCGCCTGTACGCGGACCCGGTCCTCACCGGAAAATACCCCGACCTCGTCCGCATCGGGAAGTTCTTCTCGTCGTTCGAGCATCCGGACGAGGACATGGACATCATTTCGCAGCCGATGGATTTCTACGGGCTCAACTACTACATGCCCACGCGGGTGGCGGCAGGAGCGGGCGACAGCCCGGTGCCCGCGGCCATGGCCGAGGCCATGGGGGACGATCTCAGCGCCGCCACCCCAGGCGGACCGCTGCACATTGAGCCCTGGCCGGACACCGAGACCACCGCCTACGGATGGCCGGTCAAACCGGAGTACTTGACCGTGGCACTCAAGGAAATGGCCGAGCGGTACCCGAACCTCCCGCCAGTCATCATCACCGAAGGCGGAGCGAGCTTCGAGGACATCATCGTCACGGACAAAGCCGCCAACCGCAGCTTCATCCCGGACGAGCGCCGTCTTCGGTACCTGTCGGACCACATTGGCACCGCGCTCCGCGCTACGGCGCCCGGCGGCGAGGCCGAGTCCGTCGATCTTCGCGGCTACTACGTGTGGTCCCTGATGGACAATTTCGAGTGGTCGGGCGGCTACAACCAGCCATTCGGGCTGGTGCACGTGGACTTCGAGACGATGGAGCGGACGCCCAAGGCATCCTACTTCTGGCTCCAGGAGCTCCTCGAAGAGCGGAACCTCGTAGCGTCGGCGGGGGCCGCCGTCGCCGCCGCCGCCTCCTCGGAGCCGGAGCTGGCGGCGGGTGCGGAGCCCGGAAGGTCCGACGGCGGTGCGCAGCCGCTGGGGCTGTGACCGCCAGGTACAGGGGCGGTCCGGATCAACTCAGCTCAGATCAGTTCAAGGTCCCTGAGCTGGCGGGCAATGCCCGCGCCGTCGGGCGAGTAGATCCACGTCACCGAGGAGGCGCTGTGGTCTCCGTCTTCCGAATGACCGCCCGCGAAGACTGATTCGCTGACAGACAGCTGCCGGATGGCGATCGCGGCCACTTTGTCGGCATGGTCGTGGGTGAACGCTGAATAGATCTGCTCATCGTGCTGGCCGTTGTCGCCGATGAGCAGCCACCGCATGTGCGGGAATTCGGCCGCCAGGCGCTCCAGGTTTTGGCGCTTATGGTCCTGTCCGCTGCGGAACCAGCGGTCCTGGGTGAGTCCCCAGTCCGTGAGTACCAGCGCGCCGGAGGGGTACATGTTGCGCGTGAGGAACCGGGCAAGGGTGGGTGCCGCGTTCCAGGGGCCCGTGGACAGGTAGATGACGGGGGCGTCAGGATGCTCTACCGTCAGCCGGTCCAGCAACACAGCCATTCCCGGCGTTGCCATCCGGGCCCGCTCGCTTAGAACGAACGTGTTCCACAGGGCAAGGAACGGCCTGGGCAGCGCCGTGACCATGACGGTGTCATCGATGTCGGAGACGATGCCGAACTTCGTCTCCGGACCAATGACGAAAATACTGGCGTCGGCGGGCTCAGTGCCCTCGGACCGCAACACGGCCGTGTGCCAGCCGGGGGAGAGGGAAACCTTGACATCAATGTCGATGAGTCCGCCCCTGTCGGCTCTGACCTTCGTGACAGTGCCGCCCACTTCAATTTCCACCTCCGAGCCCGGAATGGGAACGCTGGTGAAGGCGCGCCAGCCCCGGACGTTCTGCGTTCCGTTCCTGGCGGCGTGCTCGGCCCGGCTTCCGGGCACGGGCTTGCTGGCCAGCACCACCCGGCCGAGCACCCGCACCCAGTCCGTGGAACCGTATCCCTGATAGGCGATGGTTTTGGGTTCGAACTTCCACCGGCGGGCGAGTTTTAGCCGCGCGGTGTTGATTGCGGCCGAGAGCCGGTGGGCCAGGCGGAAGACGTGTGTGCCTGACAAAGAACTTTCCTGTGACGCCGTGTCCATTCCTTCACTCTGCCACAGGCCGGGGCCGCCGGGCCGGTTACCGGGCTCTGTTACCTGCCGCCGGCACGGCGCGCGCCGCCCTAACGCCGTTAACCGTCCCTCAGCAGCCACCGCAGAGTGTCAGCGTTCCGCACCGCGTTGCCGCCGCCGTCGTTGTTGAAATAGGCGTAAACGTCCTTGCCCGCGCCGCGCCACTCCCGGATCCTCTCCGCCCACCAGCGCAACTCCTCCTCCGAGTACGAGCCGCCGTACAGGTGCTGGTGGTCCGGCCCGTGCAGCCTGACATAGACGAAGGGTGCGGTGGCCCTCAAGATGCATGGCAGATTGGCTCCGCTCATGACGCAGTAGGCCGCGTTGTGCCGCTCCAGCAGGGCGTAGACATCCGGGTGGTCCCAGCTCGGATGCCGGAACTCCACGGACACCCGGATCCAGTCCGGCAGGGCGCCCAGAAAGTAGTCCAGCCGGGCGTCGTCACGCGCCAGGCCGGGCGGCAGCTGGACCAGCAGCACGGCGCGCTTCTCACCGAGCTCGTGCCAGGATCGGGCAATCCGCTCGATCCAGACCTCCGGGCTGTAGAGCTTCTTGCCGTGGGTCAGGCCGCGCGGGGCCTTGACGGACAACGCGAACCCGTCAGGCAGCCGCCGCCGCCAGCTGGCGAAGGACGTGTCCCTCGGCCAGCGGTAGAAGCTGGCGTTCAGTTCCACGGTGCCGAAGCACGCCACGTAGTGCTGCAGCCTGTCACGGGCGGGAAGTCCCGGCGGGTAAAGCACGTTTTCCCAGTGGTCATAGCTCCAGCCCGAGGTGCCGATGTGCACTGTCATTCGTCTATTCCGTCGACGCCGTAGCCGATGTGGCCGGCACCGAAGCCACGCAGGAAACAGGGGGCAGGGTAGAGCTAAATGGCAGTTTCAGCATGTCAGGAGACTATCCGCTGAGGCTGGTCGGAGGTAATCAATCGAAGTGCGTGGTCAGGCTTCCGCCGCCGGCGGACTCCACGATCGCGGCGGCCACATCGCGGAGTTTCAAGTTGCGGTTGCTGGAGGCCGACTTAATCAGCTTGATGGCCTCCTCCTGGCTGCAGCGGTTCTGCGCGATGATGATGCCCACCGCGGTGTCGATGATGGTCCGCGACTCCATCGCCGCCTTCAGGTTCGAGGCGGTGTCGCTGTGCTTTGCCAGCAGGATGGAGAGCTGGAGTCCCTTCGATGCCTGGCGGACGTAGGTGACTGCGTGCTCGATCGCGGCGGCATCGAAAGCGTTCGGCTTATCGGAGTAGAGGTTGAGGCCGGCGCGGGCATTATCTCCGGGCAGGTCAAACGGCACCGCCAGAACGGAGCGCATGCCGTTCCGGAGGATGGTCTCGTTGTATTCAGGGAATTCCGTATCCAGCTTGAAATCCGGAACATGGACCAGGACGCCTTCCCGGCACGAGCGAAGGCAGGGTCCGTCGCCGAACTGGTACTGGATCTCGTCGACCGCCTGGGCCCGCTCACTGCTGCTGGCCACAGTGCCCGCTGTGCGGTTCCGCAGAAGCGTAATTCCGCAGTGCACATGGCCGCGCGGTCCTGACAGTTGCTCGGAGGAGTAACGGGCCAGCTCGTTCAGGAAATTTCCGACGTCCTGGGTGTCCAGCAGGAGATCCTGGACGTAGCCCACCACATCGGTCTCGTTCAGGCGACTGTCCAAAGAAGGCTCCAGTTCTGCTCTGTCGTTCGGCGGGGCCGTCACGAAAGGTTCGAAGGTCAGGTTCCGGGGGTGCTGCTTCAGCTAACCTCAGGCTACACCCGGCGTGCCCTCGTGCGGACGTGTCAGCTGTGGCACTGTAAGGGCATGGTACGCATCGAGGATTATGCGGTTGTGGGCGATCTGCACACCGCGGCGCTGGTCAGCACTGAAGGTTCCATCGACTGGCTTTGCCTGCCGCGCTTCGATTCGCCGGCGTGCTTCAATGCGCTGCTGGATACCCCCGAGTCCGGACGCTGGCGGATCGCTCCGGCAGGCGCAGGGGAATGCACCCGGCGGCGCTACCGCCGCCACACACTGATCCTGGAAACCGAATGGGAAACAGAGGATGGCGCCGTCCGGGTTATCGACTTCATGCCTCCGCGCGACGAGGTGGCGGACATCGTCAGGATCGTGGTGGGGCTCCACGGCCATGTCAGGATGAAGGGCGAGCTTGCCCTGCGCTTCGACTACGGCCACATCATGCCCTGGGTCCGGCGGGACAGCCACGGCCTGCACGCTATCGCCGGGCCTGATTCGGCCTACCTGGTGACCACCGCGCCGCTTCGGGGCGAACACATGCACACCGTCAGCGACTTCACCGTGAAAGCCGGCGAGCGGGTGCCCTTCGTGCTGACCTGGGCGCCCAGCCATGTCCACAGGCCGCGATCGGTGGACGCAGAGAAAGTACTGGAATCGACCGAAAAGTTCTGGCGCGAATGGGCCGGGCAGTGCAAGGTGACAGGTCCCTACAAGGATGCGGTGGAGCGTTCGCTGATTACCCTCAAGGCCCTCACCTACGCGCCGACCGGGGGCATCGTGGCTGCTGTGACCACGTCACTGCCGGAACAGCTGGGGGGTCCGCGGAACTGGGATTACCGGTTTTGCTGGCTCCGCGATGCCACCCTGACGCTGCAGGCACTGCTGGCTGCGGGTTACACCGCAGAGGCCGCCGCCTGGCGGGACTGGCTGCTGCGCGCTGTGGCCGGGGATCCGGCGGACCTGCAGATCATGTACGGGATCCACGGGGAACGCCGGCTGCCTGAAATGGAGCTCCCGTGGCTGGCCGGCTACGAGAACTCGTCGCCGGTGAGAGTGGGCAACGGTGCAGCGGGCCAGCTGCAGTTGGACGTCTGGGGCGAAGTGCTGGACTGTCTCTCACTCACCCGGAACTCGCTGCTCAAGCACACGGACGAGGCCTGGGACGTGCAGGTGGCGCTCATGGAGTATCTGGAAGGCGCGTGGGACCAGCCGGACAACGGGCTGTGGGAAATGCGAGGGCCCAAGCGCCATTTCACGCACTCGAAGGTGATGGCCTGGGTTGCGGCGGACAGGATGGTCAAGGGCGTCCGGGACTCCGGGCTCCCCGGGCCTGCCGACCGCTGGGAGGAGCTGCGGGAGACCATCCGCGACGATGTCATGGCCCACGGGTACGACCCGGAGCGGAACACCTTCACCCAGTCCTACGGCCGCCCGGAACTGGATGCCAGCCTGCTGCTCATCCCGCGCGTAGGGTTCCTGCCGCCGGATGATCCCCGCGTCATAGGCACCATCGACGCCATCCAGCGGGAGCTGACCGAGGACGGATTTGTGCTGAGGTACCGGCCCCAGGACAGCGACGACGGCCTGCCGGGGGAGGAGGGTGTCTTTCTTGCCTGCTCCTTCTGGATGGTGGAGGCGCTGCTCGGCGCCGGCAGGCGCCGGCAGGCCACCGAACTGTTTGAGCGCCTCCTTGCGCTGCGGAACGACGTCGGTCTCCTGAGCGAGGAGTGGGGTGTCCAGAGTGCGCGGCACCTGGGAAACACGCCGCAGGCATTCAGCCACTTCGCCCTCGTGACGAGCGCCTTGGAACTTCATCAGCAACGGACGCGGCGAAGTGATAAGCCCCTGCCATCGAGGGCGGGAACGGCTTCATAGGTGCCGTCCATTCCCCGCTTCGCTCAGCCAGCCGGACGTCAATAAGTATACTTACTAATGACTTGGTGAATTATGGAGAAGGAGCGGTGGAATGGCTGGAATATTTGGTCCCGGGACGCCGGCCGGCAGCGCCGCCGGCCCGCGCCGCAAAGCAGTCCTGTTTGATGTTGACGGGACCCTGATCGACTCTGCCTACATACACACGCTCGCCTGGTGGCAGGCGTTCCGCCAGTCGGACTTCGACGTGCCCATGGCGCAGATCCACCGTTGCGTGGGGATGGGCGGTGCCCGGCTGGTGGACCACCTGCTGCCGGAAGGGCGTGACAAGGCCGGGGACGAAGCAATTCTTTCGGCCCACTCCGGGATTTTCGGCACTTACTGGCCGTCCCTGCGCCCCTTCGATGGAGCCCGGGAACTCCTCGCCCAGTGCTGCGAGAGCGGCCTGGCTGTGGCGCTGGCGTCCTCGGCCAAGGATCAGGACCTCAAGGCCCTCCGCTCCAGCCTGTCCGCCGATGCCTTCATTCATGCGGCAACGAGCGCCAACGATGCCGAGGAGAGCAAGCCCGAGCCGGACATCCTCATCGCCGCACTGCGCGCCGTAGGGCTGGAGGCGGACAACGCCGTCTACGTCGGGGACGCCGTCTGGGACGTCTATGCGGCGGCCAGGCTTGGCATGCCCACCATCGGCCTGACCTCCGGCGGGACCAGTGAGGCCGAGTTGCGAGAGGCGGGCGCCGTCGACGTGTACTCGGGTCCCCGGGAACTGCTGGACCACCTCAGTGACAGTGCGATCGGGAGGCTCCTCGCCGGTTAACGAGCCAGCCTGCGCGCGGGCTACCGGACCTACAAGGTGGCCGGGCCGGTTGTGGACTCGGTGGCCGCAGGGTCGCCGGCCCCCGGTTCGTCAGCGTAGTCGCCCCTGTTCCACGCCACCGAAACCGCAACTGAACCGTCGTCGTTCCTGACCACTTCGGTGACCACCTCCGCAACAGCCGCCCCCATGGCCAGAATCTTTGCCCGGTAGGTGGTGACCAGCTCCTCAAGGCTGGCCTCCGTCCATTCGCCCGGACGTATCCGGGTCGAAATCTCCACGGGTTCGGGCTGGTACAGCGTCATGATGATGCCTTTCCTTGGGGGGCAGCGACAGTTCCTACGCTAGGAGCCTTCGCTGGCCGAAACAAGCGAAAAAGCAAGCTGGCTTACTTTTACAACAGGGCCGGGCCGGAAGTTGATAAGCATACTGATCTTCCCATCGCGACGGATCGGCGATACGGTCGAAAAAGCCCATCTTCAGCTTAAGGAAGGAACGCCATGAAGGCACTGACCTGGCAAGGCAAGCGCTCAGTGAGTGTGGAAGAAGTTCCGGACCCCGTGATCCAGGAGCCTACGGACGCCATCATCAGGATCACGTCCACCGCGATCTGCGGCTCGGACCTCCACCTCTATGAGGTACTGGGACCCTATATGCACAAGGGGGACGTGCTGGGCCACGAGCCCATGGGAATCGTGGAGGAGGTGGGGAGCGCCGTCACTAACCTCGCCAAGGGCGACCGGGTGGTGATTCCGTTCAACATCTCCTGCGGGCACTGCTACATGTGCAGCCAGGGGCTCCAGTCGCAGTGTGAGACCACCCAAGTCAGGGAGAAGCGTTCCGGGGCCGCACTGTTTGGCTTTTCCGAACTCTATGGGTCGGTCCCGGGCGGCCAGGCCGAGTTCCTGCGCGTACCGTACGCCGACTATGGCCCGGTTAAGGTGGGCCAGGAACTCCCGGATGACCGCTACCTGTTCCTTTCTGACATCCTTCCCACGGCCTGGCAGGGTGTGAAGTATGCGGACGTCCAGGACGGCGGCACCCTCGCGGTGTTCGGGCTCGGACCCGTGGGGCAGTTCGCCTCGCGGATCGGCACGCACCTGGGACTGAGGGTGGTCGGAGTGGACCCCGTCCCGGAGCGGCGCGAGATGGCGGCGCGGCACGGCGTCGAGGTCCTGGACTATTCCAAGGGCGTGGCTGATGAACTGCGGGAAATGACCGGCGGCCGCGGACCCGATGGGATTGTGGACGCGGTCGGCATGGAAGCCCACGGCTCGCCAGTCGCCGCGTTCGCCCACCACGCGCTCGCGCTCCTGCCGGACAAAGTGGCACAAAAGGCCATGGAAACCGCCGGCGTGGACCGCCTCGCGGTCCTGCACACGGCCATTGATTCGGTCCGCCGGGGCGGGACGCTCTCCCTGAGCGGCGTCTACGGCGGAACTGCCAGCCCCATGCCGCTGCTGACCATGTTCGACAAGCAGATCCAGCTCCGGATGGGCCAGTGCAACGTCCGCCGCTGGACGGATGAGCTGCTTCCGCTGGTGGAGGACGACGCCGATCCGCTGGGTGTCACGGATCTGGTCACCCACCGCGCGGGGCTGGCCGAGGCGCCGGCGCTTTATGAAAAGTTCCAGAAGAAAGAGGACGGCTGCATCAAGGTGGTCCTCCAGCCCTAGAGGGCAACGGTTACCCGGCCTTCAGCAGCGAGGGCCGGAAAGCGGCTGGCGGGAGACAGCTTCTCCCGCCAGCCGTTGCTTGACGTGCGAAGCTATCGGGCCTCAGGCTCCGGCGTCCACGACGCAGAAGCGGTTTCCGTCCGGGTCTTCCAGGACGATGAAGTCGGGGTCCTCCGGGTACAGGTCCCAGTCCACCTGCGAGGCGCCGAGTTCCACGAGCCGCTCCACCTCCCCCGCCTGGTCGTCGGCGTAGAGATCCAGGTGCATACGCGGGTGCGGTTGCACGGGCGTCTCGCTGATCATGAGGGCAAGGCGGGCTCCCTCGCCTGTCCGCGGGACCAGCACCACCCAGGTTTCGTCGCCGTCGTCCCGCGGCACATAGCCCAGGGCATCACACCAGAAGGCTGTGGCGCGGGCGACGTCATTGACCCCGAGGACAGTCGTACCGATCGTCAGCATGCCTTCATGCTTCCGCGCGGCTGTTCGCGACGCAAGGGGTGCTCTTGGCTTGGCGGGGTCAACACCACTGGTTCAGCAGTTGCTCAGCCAGATCAACCATCTCGGGCACCAGCGGGTGGAGGAAGGCCACGAACGGCGACGGCGGATAGGTCATCGCCACGGTGACCTGCCGCTTTCCGTCGGCGCTGGTCATCGAGACCATCCCGTAGCCCTGCACGTCACCGATGTTGCCGTAGTAGAAGTCGTTGGTGCAGGTGTCGTTCCAGCGTGCCAGGCCGAGTTTGAAGTTGGAGTAAACCGCTTCCTTCATCTGCGAAAGGGTGGACTGCTTCAGCAGTTTTCCCTGAAGCAGCGCCGAGTAATAGGTATTGGCATCCCGGACGGTGGAAACCATGCCGCCAGGAGCATCGATATAGACCCTGGGATAGGCGACGTCGAACTGTTTGTCCTCAACAGTGATGTAGCCGTGCAGCAGTTCGTCTTTCGGACGCCCTTCGGCGGTCATGAAGGTCTCCGTGAGCCCGAGCGGTTCGATGATGTCTGTCCGCAGGACCTCGGCGAAAGGACGACCCCGGAGCTGTTCAATGATCAAAGCGAGTGCGACCAAGTTCGAGCCGGAAGGCTCGAAGGGCTGGGCGAGTTTGTACTTCCACGGCAGGCGGGCGGCGAGGGCCAAACGGTCCCGCAGGGTCAAAGGTGCGTTGAATACCTGCCGAAGCGGGCCGGACGTCCACAGGACGTCACCATAGTCTGGAATGCCCGATTCCTGGTTGAGAAGTCTGCGCACGGTAATGGGCTCCGGCGGCTTCAGAATGCGGCTGAATTCGGGGAAGTAGTCGTCCACCTGGCCGTCGAGGGCGATCCGGCCTTCCTCCGCGAGCTTCAGCACGGAGACAGCGATCATGGACGTCGTGAGTCCGCCCATGTGGATCGGATCGTTGAGTTGCACAGGCTGCCCGCCGCCGAGGGTCCGGACTCCCTCCGCGTGAGTCCACTCCGCGCCGTTGTTCCTGGCCTGGACAAGAACGGCCGGAGCCCCCTCTTCCCGCATGGTCTGGCTGAAATCGAGCAGGTCAGCCAATATCCAGCTTGGCGGTGTCTGCTGGTCGGGCGGCTTGGGTGCCGGAGTGCAGCCGCCAACTGTGGCGACCAGCAAGGCTGCGGCTGCCGGCGCGGCCAACCGCCGCAACCGGGCGCGAAGCCAAGGCCCTGCCATGCCATCAGGATACGCGCCAAGCCCCCGCAAGCGCCGCACCTAATTCGCTGGAAACGCGCGAGATCGCCGGGAGCCCGGAATGAATCAAGCTGTTTGTGACAGCTGGTTGGTTTTGTAGTTGATGCCGGCGTGGGCCGGGGCGGCTGGTGCGGTGGGTTTGTTGCGGTAGCGGTGAGGATGCCGGGCGTGGCAGGCGTTGAGGGTTGCCTGGCGGCGTCGGCGTG
>NZ_JBFTKK010000035.1:0-25070 GCF_056395905.1 Arthrobacter sp. 05T444 | reverse complement strand
TTCCACGTCTCGGACTCCTACTTTGTGGTGGCGCACTTCCACTACGTGGTGTTCGGCACCGTGGTGTTCGCGATGTTCGCCGGCTTCTACTTCTGGTGGCCGAAGTGGACAGGGAAGATGCTCAACGAACGGCTCGGCAAGATCCACTTTTGGATGCTGTTCCTCGGCTTCCACGGCACGTTCCTGATCCAGCACTGGCTCGGCGTGGAAGGCATGCCCCGCCGCTACGCCGACTACATGCCACAGGACAACTTCACATGGATGAACCAGTTCTCGACGGTCGGTTCGTATCTGCTCGGTGCGTCGCTGATCCCGTTCTTCTGGAACGTCTACATCACCGCCCGCAGCACCGAAAAAGTCATGGTCGATGACCCGTGGGGCTTCGGCGCATCACTGGAGTGGGCCACGTCCTGCCCGCCACCGCGGCACAACTTCACGTCCCTGCCGCGCATCCGCTCGGAGCGTCCGGCACTGGACCTGCACCACCCTGAGATTCGGATACGCGAACACGATACGACGCACGCTCCCGTGGCTGAGGTGCTCGGGGCAGCGGACATCGGGTCCCGCGACGTGCGGAACCCCGATCCCGACAAGTGATTTGCGGCCTGCTGGCGGCTGAGTTGGTGCCTTGTTGGCTGGCGGCTGGCTGAACAGCTGACGTCGACGGCGGTTCGCCCGCGTAAAATTTCCTACTCGCCGAATGCGGCGACGATAGGAAATCTGCGGCGATGCCGGGCAGCAGGTGATGTTTAAGCAGCCGCCAGTACTAGGCAGCCACCGCCAGCGGTGCCGTCGAAGCGGCGGTTCCCGAACCGCCGTCGGCCGGTGCCAGAACGCGGAGGTTGCACTCGGACTGCAGCGGGTCGATCGAGCGTGGCAAGTGGTGGGTCTTGGAGCATTCACGGAGCTCCTCCAGTGCGGAGGGTTCAACACGCGCGTGGCTGACGTCCACAACAAGCTGAAGTCCCTGCTTGAGGTGGTTGGCACGCTTCATGACGACGTACAGAGCTTGAATGCTTCGGGCGGTTACATTTCCTTGGGCGGCAACCTGAGCTTCGCCGCATTCCAGATCCAGCCGGACCAGGACCTTGAGCTTATGGTTCAACGAACATCTCCCCTCATGCACGGCCGCGACGCTGCGACCGAAGACAACCCTAACCCAAATGTGATGCAGGTAACAGGAAAAGTCTGAATGTTGCGGGAAGACCGGTTTACGGGTGACTGAGCCGACAGCAATCAAGGCCGCTGGTTTCGCCCGTCGAAAGCCGATTCTCAGCAGGCTCAACCCGCGGACGACCGGCAAGCGCAACCGGCCGGTGCGTTGTATCGGCGGGCAGCTTAGTCTCGGGTGGGGTCCGGACGCAGCGGGGCCGGCCCGGGGTCCGGCACAGGAAGCGGTCCAGGCGGCTCCGGCACCGGGAACGGACTCGGCGGCGTGGGGCCGGAGGGATCAGGGCCGTTCGGGTGCGGCGACATCGGATCGGGGCCCGGTTCCGGCGGGAACGGCTCGGGCTCGTGCACTGGCGGAATGGTCATGGCTGCCCCTCGGCTGCTGGATTGGTTCCGGTTTGCGGACGCGACTTCAGGATACGCCCGGGGCCCGCGGCGAAGACAGCGTACTCGGTGGGCCTATTCCATGCTGGCGCCGTCACAAATATCCCCAACGCCCTGCGCCTGACGCTATCTTGAGCCAATCTTGATGGAATCCCTGCAGGTTCTAAAGGGTTTTGCATGAAAGTAAGGCTCATCGGACAAAGCAAGTCCGCAGGCTTCCCGGGCAACAAGTCGGCAACCGTGAAGTTGGTGTTCAGCGCCACTCAGCGCGACGGCACGAACACGTAACCCTGGTTCGGGTTCCGTCCGCTCAATGGGGCGCGGACGGAACCCGGAACCATCCCACTCATCCATCCCCGCCTGACGCCGTAGGGAAGCCAAGCTCTCCGAATACCTCGTATGCGTGGGCAGGGGCATCGCTGTCAGGTGCCAAAACATGTTAGCCACCACGGCCCTCTCCCCCGGTAGCGAACGGCCGCCAAAATGTCAGTGCGGATCTATATATTGAAGGAATGACCCAGACTCCACTGCAGCACTCCGCAGACTCCGCCGCCGCCTCCCCGGCGCCGCCGGTCGCCAAGAAAGTGCCGACAGAGCGCACCCACCACGGCGACACCTTCGTGGACAACTACGAGTGGCTCCGGGAGAAGGAATCCGACGAGGTCGTGGCCCACTTGAAGGCCGAAAACGCCTACCAGGAAGCCGTCACCGCCCACCAGGAGCCGCTGCGGGATGCCATCTTCCAGGAGATCAAGGGCCGCACCCAGGAGACAGACTTGTCCGTCCCCAACCGCAAGGATGCCTGGTGGTACTTCAGCCGTTCGGTCGAAGGCAAGGAGTACGGCATCCAGTGCCGCGTCCGCGCCCAGGACACCGGCAACCGCGTGGCCGACTGGACTCCCCCGGCAGTGGAGGCCGGCGTCGAAATTCCCGGCGAAGAAGTCCTGCTTGACTGCAACGTGGAGGCCGAAGGCAAGCCCTTCTTCTCCGTGGGAGGCTCCGCTGTCACCGTGGACGGTCATTTGTACGCCTACGCCGTGGACAACTCCGGCGACGAGCGCTTCACCCTGCGCATCAAGGACCTCCGCACCGGTGAGCTGCTTCCGGACGTCATCGAGAATGTCTTCTACGGCGTCTCCTTCTCCCCCGACGGCACCCGGATCTTCTATACGGTCGTGGATGATTCCTGGCGCCCGTACCAGGTCAAGGCCCACGTCCTGGGCACGCCGGTCACCGACGACGAGGTGGTTTACCAGGAGGACGACGTCGCCATGTGGCTGGGCTTTGAGCTCTCGTCCGACAGGCGTCACCTCGTGCTGGGCATCGGCTGCTCGGAGTACAGCGAAACGCGCCTTTTGCGCTTTGACGATCCCGAAGCCGCCCTCACCACCGTGATCTCCCGCGACGAACGTGTCCTCTACGAGGCAGAACCGTTCCTGCTCGACGGCGGGGAGCGCGTCGTCATCACCCACAACCGCAACGCCGTGAACTCGATGGTTTCGCTCGTGGACCCGGCCGAATTCGCGAAGCCGCTGGCCGAGCAGCGATGGACCACCGTCGTCGAGCATTCCGACGAGGTCCGGGTCAACGGTGCGGGCGTCACCTCCACGCACCTGGTTGTTTCAATCCGGAAGGACACCATCGAGCGCGTCCAGGTGATTCCCCTGGCCGGTCTGGGAACGCCCGGCCAGGAAGCCCCTGTGGAACCGGCGTTCGACGAGGAGCTCTACACGGCAGGCGTGGGCGGCTCCGACTACGAGGCCCCCGTGATCCGGCTGGGCTACACGTCCTACTTCACACCGTCACGAGTTTACGATTTCGTGCTGCCCACCCCGGAGCGGCCCGCGGGTGAGCTGCTGCTGCGCAAGGAAAGCCCGGTGCTCGGCGGCTATGACGGGTCCGACTACGTGGCCACGCGCGAGTGGGCAGAGGCGGCCGACGGCACCAGGATTCCCCTCTCGGTGCTGCGGCACACGTCGGTTGCACGGGACTCCACTGCGGCCGGCCTGGTGTACGGCTACGGCTCGTACGAGTTGAGCATGGATCCGGGCTTCGCCATTGCCCGGCTGTCACTGCTGGACCGCGGCGTTGTTTTCGTGATTGCGCATATCCGCGGCGGCGGCGAGCTGGGCCGGCACTGGTACGAGAACGGCAAGAAGCTCACCAAGAAAAACACCTTCACAGACTTCATCGCGGCCACGGACTGGCTGGCTACATCGGGCTGGGCAGCACCGGACAGGATCGCGGCGCTGGGCGGATCCGCGGGCGGCCTGCTCATGGGCGCCGTGGCCAACCTTGCCCCGGAGAAGTATGCGGCCGTGGTGGCGGAAGTGCCGTTCGTGGACGCGCTGAACACCATCCTGGACCCCGAGCTGCCGCTTTCTGCACTCGAGTGGGAGGAATGGGGCAACCCCATCACCGACCCCGAGGTGTACCAGTACATGAAGTCCTACACTCCGTACGAGAACGTGCGTGCGGCCGCCTACCCCAAGATCGCCGCCGTGACGTCCTTCAACGACACCCGCGTACTCTACGTCGAGCCCGCCAAGTGGGTGCAGGAGCTGCGCAGCAAGACCACCGGCACAGAGCCGATCGTCATGAAGATCGAGATGGACGGCGGCCACGGCGGCGCCTCCGGCCGGTACGTGCAGTGGCGCGAACGGGCCTGGGACTACGCCTTCATCGCCGACTCCCTCGGAGCCAAGGAGTTACTGCCGGGCGCAGGGCTCAAATAACCCCTCACGGAGTAACCATCGAGTTGCGAGGTCCCCGGGGCTCCCGGGTGGCCGGCTAGGCCGCGGGGTCCCACGTCCCCCGTTAGTCCGCAAACACTTCCTGGAAGTGTTCCACGGCGGGGAACGGCTGGTAGAAGCGATGCAGGAGCTGCTTCCACTCCTGGTATTGGGCTGACTCCCGGAAGCCGACCGTGTGGTCTTCCAGGCGGTCCCACTGGACGAGCAACAGGTACGTGCTCGGGGATTCCATTGACCGTGACAGCCGCAGGCTCCGGAATCCGGGCACGGAGGAAATGATCCCGCGCGCCCGGCCGAAGGCAACTTCGAAGTCCTGCTCCCGGCCGGGCGTCACGGGCAGGAGTGCGTGCTCGGTGATCATCGTGCCAGTATTCCAGGAGGGCACCTTTACGGCTTCATGGATCCGGACCGACGCTTCCCGGTGGACGTCAGCTGCCGAAAATTGATCATCATGCTTACTATTGACTCGCATACGGGCACATCTTCGGTGCACCTGTCCGCTGGGGGCAGGGAACCCGGTGCCGGAACTGGAGCATAGCGTGAGCAACGAACAGGGAATGACGCCGCTTTCCGATGACGAACTCCTGGCCCAGGCGGGAACGGCCCTGCCGGACAAGGAAGTCGCGTCCGTGTTAGACCTCAACGCCGACCTTGATCTGGGCATCAACGCGGCCGCGCCGATCGACCTCGCGGTGGCCGCCAACGCCAACGTCGCCGCCCCGATTGACGCCGCGGCATCCGCGAACATCCTCTCGTTCGGCTCCGAGTCTCAGGCTCTTGCCGACCAGGGGGTCATCATCGACCAGGGAATCACTGCCGACGCCACGGCCGACTCCGTCCAGGACAGCACCATCGGCCAGGGCCCCGAGAGTGTCGACGGCGGGACTCCTGACAGCACCGGCTCCGAAACACTCGATGGGGGCGACTCCGCAACCACCGGCCCGAACGCGGTTGACGGCGGCGAAGTTCTCGACGGCGCGGTCCCGGCTGGCACCGTTCCGGACGGCACCGTTCCGGACGGCACCGTTCCGGATGTCGGCGCCCTTCCTGCGGATCCCTCGTCGGCATTGGACGGCGACCTGCTGAACGTCAACGTGGACCTCGCAGCCGATGCCGACATTGCCGCTCCCATCAACGGAGCCGTGGCTGCCAACGCCAACGTGGCCGCCCCAATCGATGCCGCGGTGGCAGCCAACATCGGGTCCATCGACAGCGACGCCACCGCCGTGTCGCAGCAGGACGCCATCATCACGCAGAACATCGACGGTTCGGCAGCTGCCTCTGCGGACCAGCAGTCCGATCTCCAGCAGTAGTTCCCGGATGAGCACTTTGTCCGGCGGGCCGTCCAACCCGGACGGCCCGCCGGTTTCTCCTGCGTCCGCAGCAAGTCCGACGTCGGTTCCCGGGCCGGGCAGGCGGCCTACGGGTGCGCCTGGCGCGCCGGCCGCCGTCGACACCCGTCCTCGTGGAGTGCCTGTCCGCGCGGACGGCATCCAGCTGATCGGCGAGGCCAAGGGCTCCGGCTATCGGGAAGCACCGTGCCTGGTCCGCCGGTCCGACGGCCAAACCATCCAGCTGACGCGTCTGTTGTTCCTCGTGCTGGAAGCTGTCGACGGCGAGCGCGACTCCGGGGAGATCGCGGAGTATGCCAGTGCCCATTTCGGGAAACTGGTCAGCGCCGACAACGTTCGGACGCTGCTCGAGGGCCAGTTGCTGCCGCTGGGGCTGCTGCGGCTCGCCGACGGTTCCCAACCTGAGGTCCGGAAGTCGGATCCCCTTTTGGGCATGCGGTTCCGGTATACGGTCACCGATCCGGAGCGGACGCGGAAGCTGACAGCGCCGTTCGCCGCCCTCTTCCACCCGCTGATCGTGGCGGCCGTTGCTGTGGCTTTCCTGGCCTCCTGCTGGTGGGTCCTCATGGTCAAGGGCCTCGCCTCGGCCACTCACGATGCCTTCGCCAACCCGGGACTCCTGCTGCTCATCCTCGCCGTCACCATCCTGTCCGCGGGCTTCCACGAATTCGGTCATGCGGCCGCTGCCCGCCGCGGCGGAGCGACGCCGGGCGCCATGGGCGCGGGCCTGTACCTCGTCTGGCCGGCCTTCTACACGGACGTCACGGATTCCTACCGCCTGGGACGCGGCGGCCGGCTGCGCACTGACATCGGCGGACTGTACTTCAACGCAATCGTGGCGGTAGCCATCATGGGCATCTGGTGGGCTACCCGCTACGATGCGCTGCTGCTTGTGGTGCTCACACAAATCCTGCAGATGGTCCGCCAGCTGATGCCCCTGGTCCGCTTCGACGGCTACCACATCCTGGCCGATGCCACAGGCGTGCCGGACCTGTTCCAGCGCATCAGGCCCACGCTGCAGGCCCTGCTGCCGTGGAACTGGCGAAAGCCTGAACCGGAGGCGCAGGCCCTGAAGCCCTGGGCACGGGCCGTCATCACCGCTTGGGTGCTGGTGACCGTCCCGCTCCTGCTGGGCAGCACGGTGCTCATGGTGGCCTCCCTTCCGCGCCTGCTGGGCACGGCGTGGGCGAGCCTGCAGCACCAGCAGGCCATGCTGACTGGCAGCCTTTCGAGCGGCAACTTGGCCGACGCCGCCGTGCGTGTCCTGGCGATTGCCGTCGTCGCCCTTCCCGTGCTGGGCATCGGCTACATGCTGGTGCGCCTCGTTCGGCAGCTCAGCGTGGGGCTGTGGAAAAAGACCCGCGGAAGGCCGCTGCGGCGCGGCACTGCCATGGCCGCCGTCGTTGCCGTTCTGGCCGGCCTGGCCTGGGCGTGGTGGCCCGCGCCCGACGCGTATCGCCCGGTGCAGCCGTACGAACGCGGGACTCTGTTCGACGCGACAGCCGCCGTCTATCCCGCGCTTTCCGGCGGAGACGCTGCCCTTCAGGAGGGGCGGCCGGGCCGGACGGTCGCGTTGTGGCCTGAAGGAACCTCACTGCCCACCCGCGGCAAGCCGCAGCTCAGCATGGTGCTCGTTCCGCGGCAGGGCCAATCTTCCGGTCCGAACCCAGCCGACCAGCCTGACCACGGCGCGGCAACCGGCGGTGCGGCCCCGGCGCCGTCGTGGGTCTTCCCGTTCGACAAGCCGGCGGCCCCGGAAGAGGACGGCAACCAGGCCCTGACCGTGAACACCGCCGACGGTTCCGTGACGTACGACGTCGCCTTCGCCCTCGTGTGGGCGGAAGACGGGCCGGTGGATACGCGCAATGAGGCGTACGCCTTCGCCAGTTGCACGGATTGCGCAGCGGTGGCTGTTGGCTTCCAGGTGGTGCTGATCGTGGGCCAGGCGGACGTGGTTGTCCCCGAAAACCTCTCGGCGGCCGCCAACTATAACTGCGTCCGGTGCCTCACCTATGCCTTGGCCAGCCAACTGGTCCTGACCCTCGACGGCCCCCTGAGCGCTGACGGCATGACCAGGCTCAGCGCCCTGTGGCAGGAGATCGCGGAGTTCGGCCGCACCCTGCAGGACGTTCCCCTGTCCGAGATCCAGTCGCGGCTCGACGCCTACAAGGAACAGATCATGGACATCATCCGGAACGACCCCAGCGCGTCCCTGTCCAAACCGGGCGCCGCCACCAGCCCGTCGCCGGGCCCGTCGCCGACGGCGGGAAGCGGGCAATCGCAGGTTCCCTCGCCCGGATCATCAACACCGGGTCCGCCACCGGCACCGGCGGGTTCGGGGACGGCGGGTTCCGGGACGCAGCCCGCTGACCCGGCCGCGCCAGTCCCGGCCGAGTCCGCTGCACCCGCCACACCGGGGCCGGCGAATACGGCGCCTCCGGCTCCCGCCCCGGCCCCGGCGGGTCCAGTCCCGACGGGCACGGTGCCGGCAACAAGCGCTCCCGCCCAATCCGCCCCATGAATTCGCCCTGCAATTCCGTCGATCGGGTGCTCCGTGGATGCCCTTCTTCAACCTGCCAACCTCCCGATTGCCGGAAATGGCCGCTTGCCCCGGTAGCCAAGCGGCCATTTCCGGCAAATCGGACACGAACGGAGGCCTGACGCCGGGCGCCGCGCCAGACATACGCCCGGCACACCATATATTTGGACGATGCTCTCGGCGTTGAAAAAATACCTGCTGATTCCCAAACTGGTGAGGCTGTCGTCCGCGGCGCCCAAGGATCCGCAGGCTGCCTGGGACCAGTACTGGGGCAAGGTCCGCACCACTGGGGCCCGGGGCGACGTGCTGTGGGACTCCGGCGACGACCACGAATTGCAAGGCTACCTGGAACACCTGAAGCGGCAAATGAATCCGGACCTTCCCATCGTGGACGTCGGCTGCGGCAACGGGACGTTTAGCCGCCGGCTGGCTGCCCACTTCCCCCATGTTCTTGGCGTGGATGTGTCCGCCAATGCCGTGGCCAAGGCGCGGGCCGAATCCGAGGGACTGGAGCGGATCTCCTTCATTACCGCAGACATGACGGCTCCCGGGGCGGCGCGCTCAGTGAACGCAGCACTGACCGAGGCCGGAGTGTCCGGTGAGGCGAACGTCTTCATCCGCGGCGTCCTGCACGTGCTGAAGCGCCGGGACCAGGCTGCTCTGGCTGAACAACTGCACCCGCTGCTGGGGAAACGCGGGCGCGTATTCCTGGCCGAAACGGACTTCCGGGGCAACGCCGTCGAGTACGTCAGCCACCTTGGCGCCACCCGGCAGTTCATTCCTGCGCCGCTGAGGGATGCCATCTGCGGCCTGCCGATGCCCGGACGTTTCGGCGCCGCTCAGCGCCTGCGGGCATTTCCAGAGTCACTGTGGGACGTGGTGGAGGACGGCCCCGCCGTCATTGAAACCCGACCGCTGACATCCGCCGAACCCGAACAGATCCCGGGATACTTCTCGGTGCTCCAGGCCCGTTGAATCCACGCGCCACGCCGCCGCCGGGCCGGTCGCCCGGCCGTCCAGCCGCCCGGGTCCAGGTCCAGGCCCAGGCCCAATCGGTGAGGCTATACGACCTTCAGCCAGGCCAGGGCGTCGCGCTCGGACGTGAAGAACCTCGTGGGGCACGGGAGCTTGTTGATGCCGAGAATGAAGTTGGCGATCACCCTGTCCACGGGCGAGGATCCGAGCAGTGCAATCCTCGAGGCCTGGCACGGACGCCCGAACACGGTCCTCGCTCCCCGGCTGACCTCGGCGGTGGTGGCCATGTCCACGAGCATCGGGTGGCGGCCGGAGCCACAGAGGGCATTGACGTCCTCCATGGCGGACTCCGCATCCGCTTCGGTGATGCTGGCACCCCTGGCCCACGTGAGCCGCAGCAGCCCCTCGGCGTCCAGGATCAGATGAAACAGCGTGTTCCGGCCGCTGCCTTCGGCATTCACAATCTAGACCTCCGCGGTGGCTGATGGGACAGTATCAAGCTACAGGCCAACGCGTTCACGGCCAACGCGGTCCGGGGGCTGATAATGTGAGTCCAAAATCACGGGAAGCCGCACGCTGGCGACGCGCAACACAGGGGGCAAAGTGGTTCAGGCACCGGCGGAGAGTCTTTCCGCACCGCGCATAGCCGTGGTTGCAATACCCGAGGCGGACCGATTGGCGGCCACGGGCAACGTCCTCATCGCGGCCGGTTTCACCGTCCATGCAGCGTCCGACGGCGGGTCCCTCGCCGTGGAGCTGGAACGGAACCATGCCGCCGTCGTGCTTCTTGATACTGCGCTCGCGAGTGAATTCATCTGGGAGGGCACACCCGTGCTGCTCCTGGTGGACCTCGCAGACGACTTCGACCTGGCGCGGCTGGAGCCGTGGGGCATCGCCGACTACATCTCCCGCGGCGCCGGCGCGCAGGAACTGACCCACCGGGTGGAAACGCTGATCGGCCGTGCCCGCGAGCGCCGGAGGATACGCGCGCATGCGGAGTTCCTCCGCGAGAGCCTTCGAAACGTTTCCGCTGCCATCCGCGGCACCAACAGCCCGCAGCAGATGGCCGGTCACCTGGTCCGGGGCTTCGGCGAGTCCCTCGGCGCGGACCACGTCTGGTTCACCACCTTCCACGATTCGCGCGTGCCCCGTATCAGTGCCCAGTGGTGCAGGCCCGGGTTTCCCCGGCTTCCGGATTCGCTCGGCTCCTACGAGGACGCGGCCCGTGACCTGGCCACCAGCCTTTGGTCCGAGGCTGATGTGCTGGCGGTGGCGGATCATCAGGCAGAACCAACCTTCCCGCTCACAGAGGGACTCCACGGCTGGTCCGAGCTCGTCTCCGGCCGCGCCTCTGTGGTGGTTCCCGTGGGCGACGGCGACTCGGCGCTCGGCATCATCTGGATCGCGCAGGTGGACGCGCCTCGCGAATGGACCAGGGCCGAGATCGCCCTCATCCAGCACGTCGCGGGAAACCTCGCCCACAGCCTCATCCAGGGCCACCTGATCAGTGCGCAGGTCCAGGTGCTGCAGCAGCTCCGGGAACTGGACAAAGCCAAAACGGACTTTCTGGCCACCGTCAACCACGAACTCCGGACCCCGCTGACGTCCATCACCGCCTACCTCGACATGATTCGCGATGGCGCCGGCGGCCCGGTGCCGGCTGGCATCGAGTCGATGATGGAAGTCATCTCGCGGAATTCCAACCGGCTCAGGCGGCTGATCGAGGACATGCTCACCGTCTCGCAGCAGGACGGATCCGGGCACCTGAACCTCAAGCAGGTGGAGCTGGGACAGGTGTTGCGGATCGTGGTTGCCGCCCTGCGCCCGCTGGCCGAATCGCGCAACGTGGTTATCACCGGCGCCGATTCCCACGAGGACGTGAAGATCCAGGCGGACGAGGCGCAGCTCGAGCAGGTCTTCACGAACATCGTGGCTAACGCCATCAAATTCACGCCCGACGGCGGCCGGATCAGTATCAGCGTCATGCTGGACCCGCCGGGGGACGGAAATCCGTCGGCCGCAGTGCGGATCACGGACACCGGCGTCGGAATTCCGGAACAGGAAATCGGCCAGGTGTTTACGCGTTTCTACCGGGCGTCCAACGCCTCCTCAGCCGCTGTACCGGGCAGCGGGCTGGGCCTGGCAATCGCCCACGACATTGTGCGCCGCCACGGCGGATCGCTGGAGCTGGCGTCTTCCCTGGGTGCAGGCACCACCGTGTCCGTCCACCTGCCGGTCGCAGGGCCTTAAAAGGCCACACTGTTCTACGCAGAAACTGCCCCGGACCAGCAGGCCCGGGGCAGTTTCATATCGCGCTGAGTTATGCACCAACCTTAGTTGGGCCACCAGCCGATCGATGCGTAGGTGACCTCTGACTTCGAAGGCGCGGACGTGGTGGTGGTGTCCTTCTTTGGTGCAGCGTTGGCAGGAGCAGCGAAGCCTGCAACTGCCAGGATGCCGGTCATAAGAAGTGTTGCGGCAATTTTCTTCATCCGCTGATCCTTTCATTTGTGAAGTGCATTACTGGTTACGGGGGAAGTATACGGTTCCTTCCTCAAGTTTTTGCAAGGTTTTTCTAGGCACGATTTTCTATGGCAAAACCATTCGCTTAATGAATCCGCCCGCAGCGTAACAAGCTCACTTGAAGTGGCGCGCAGGTCGGCGTAACGCGCGGTCCATGGATAATTGTCAGCATGCCGATGTCTCGAGATTTATCGCCCTTCGTGATTGCCGAGCTTGAGGCCCGCGAGAGCTGGAAGCGCCGGGACTACAGCGCCGGATACGCCCAGGCCGGGCAGGCCGCGGCCCTGGCACTCGAATCCGGCGATGACCACCGCTGGTGGAAGATGGTGCTGCTGCAGGTCGAATGCCTGCGGGACCAAGGTTCCATTCAGGAATGCCAGCAACTGGCGGCAACAATCGCCGCGCATCCGGTGGCTGCGTCCGCCCCCGATCTCGGCGCCCGTGCCAACATCCTGCTGGCGCATTCGCTGCAGGGACTGGGCCGCCTTCCGGAGGCGGTCGACGCTGCCGCCGTAGCTGCCGGCCTGGTGGCCGGGGACTTTGAAAACGTGTACCTGCACATCCAGGCCCAGCAGGCGCTCATCGCCGCCCTCGCCGAAAGCGGCCGGCTGGACGCAGCGTGGCGCGAGTGCCTGGACCTGAAGACGCTGCTCACCGACCACGTGGACGACGACACTGCGGGCAAGGCCTACTGGGTGATCGGCAACGTCGCCTTCCTCACCAACCGGGTTACGGAGGGCAGCGAATACCATGACCTCGCGGCCGAAAGGCTCTCCCCCTCCCGCGACGTGGACCTCTGGGCCCGTTTCAACCGCGGCTCCGCGGAAATGCGCCTACACGCCCAGCTCAGCAACGCCGCCACCCTCCGCTGCATCGAACGCGCCGAACTCGCCACGGAAGTAGTGGGCGGCAGCGAGCGCGACATGCTGGAGATGTCCCTGGTCCGCGCCCACTGGTACTATCTCACCGGCGACATGGATTCCGCGATCACCATCCTGGCGCCCCTCCGCGACAAGTTCCCCGTCCTCGCCACCCAGACGGCGGCGGAGGCGTCGTTCGTCCTGGGCAAAGCCATGATGGCCCAGGGAAACGACACCGAATCCCTGCAGATCCTTGACGAGGCGGTTACGCTGTTCGATACGGCTGCCGCAACGGAGCGGAGCGCCATGGTGCGGGATTATCTCGCTTCCATCAGACGTCAGCCGAGGTTTCTTCAGGGGGGGTAAGTGTCAGAAGCAACCATGGTTCCCGGTGCAGTACCGGAGATGCCGGCCACGGCGGACGTACTGCCCGTGGCCTGCGTCGTCTGCACCGTGTTGCCTGAGCTGGCCGTCAAGGCCGTGCTGCCCTCCGGTGCGGACCTGGACGAGACGGCAGCCGCCCAGTTGCGCGAGCAGCTCGGTGACCTTGCCGGGGACCGGCGGGTCGCCGTCGTCCTTCACGTAACCGGGGTTGCGTCCGTGAGCCGCGACGCGCGTGCGGCCTACGCGGCCATTTCTTCAGTGTCTGCCTGGGCGATCGTCGGCGAATCTCCGGTGGACCGGCTGCTGGGGCATTTCCTGCTCGGCGCCGAATTCGGGTCTGCCCGGGCAAAGTACTTCACCTCGGACCACGAAGCCCTCCACTGGTTGGCCCGCATGGACAAGGCGTAATGGCGGCGATGTTTAGTAACGCCGATCCCCGGCTGGGGCAGCTCCTGGACGGCATCGTCCGCCTCGCCTCGGGAGAGCTCCATTCGCGCATTGAAATTTCCGAGGCGAGGGACGAGCTCGATGCCGTGATCATGGGCACCAACCTGCTCGCCGAGGACCTCCAGATCATCTATCAGGAGCTGGAGCAACGGGTGGAATCACGCACCCGGATGCTCAACGCGGCGCATCGGGAGCTCCAGCATATGGCCCTCACCGATTCCCTGACGGGACTCTACAACCGCTCCGCGCTGGTCAGCGCCGTTAACGAGGCCCAGGCGGAAGCGTCCGACGGCGGCCTGCCGCCCGCGCTGCTGCTGCTGGACCTTGATGCCTTCAAAAGTATCAATGACTCGCTGGGCCACTCGATGGGCGACAAGGTGCTGGCCGGTGTAGCGTCGCGGATCCGCGCGTGCGTCCGTGACGGCGACATGGTGGCCCGGTTGGGCGGCGACGAATTCGCGGTCCTCCTTCCCGCCACCACCCCCGCCCAGGCCGCGTCTGTGGGCAACAGGATCCTGGATTCCCTGAACGGAACCATCGACGTGGACGGCAAGAGCATCCGGTGCGGGGCGAGCCTGGGCCTGCGGATTGCCGACCGCGGAGAGACGTCCGAGCAGCTCTTGGTGGAGGCCGATATCGCGATGTACGCCTCCAAAGCGGACGGCCGCAACAAACTGCGGGTGTTCGAGCCCGCCATGCTGCACGCCCGGCAGCTCCGGAACCAGCTGGTGGGGGAATTGCGCGCAGCCATCTCCGGCTCGCAGCTGGTGCTGTTCTACCAGCCGGTCATCGAACTTGCCACCGGCCGGATCGAGGGCGTTGAGGCCCTGGTCCGCTGGCAGCATCCCACGCGCGGTCTCATCATGCCGGACGAGTTCATCCCCATCGCCGCGGAAACGGGTCTGATCTCCGATCTGGGCAACTGGGTGCTCAAGGCGTCGGTGGAGCAGCTGCGGCGCTGGCGGAAGGCTCCCGAAACCAGCCGGCACGACTTCTCCATGCGGATCAATATCTCTGCCGCCGACCTCCAGCGCCTCGAGTTCATCGAAGACGTCCGCGACGCCCTCACTTCTAGCGGGCTGGATCCCGGGCTGCTGGTCCTGGAACTGACAGAGAGCGCCATCATCCAGGGCAACGAACTCGACCGCTACACGCTGGCCAGCCTCCGCAAGCTCGGCGTGGGCCTCGAGATCGACGACTTCGGCACCGGCTATTCCTCCATCAGCTACCTGCGCCGGCTGCCGGTGGACCGGGTCAAGGTGGACCGGACCCTTCTCACCGCCCTGGGCAGCGACCCCGCACAGCCTGCACTGATCGCGGCCATCCTCCAGCTCATTCGGGCCTGCGGGCTCGAAGCCGTGTGGGAGGGCGTCGAGAACGCGGCACAGGCCGAGCACCTGAGGAGCACCGGCTGCATCAGCGGGCAGGGCTACTACTTCAGCCGCCCGCTGCCCGAGGCCGCATTCACCGAGAGGCTGGCCCAGCAGGACGTCTGGCCCGCATAGTTTGCATCGGTTGCTCCACAGGCGTCGTTTCGCCGTTGCGGCCGGCCCAGTCGTCCTCGAGAACGGCGTAGATCAGCTCGGTGGACCAGGTTCCCTTGTAGTGCCAGTTGTCTGTGAGAGTGGCTTCGAGCCGCATCCCCAGCCGTTCGCAGATCCCCGCAGACGCGGTGTTAAGCGCGTCCAGTTTCGCATCGATCCGGTGGAACCCGAGTTCCCCGAAGCCGAGTTTGAGCAACGCCTGGGCGGCTTCGGTGGCATACCCCTTGCCACGGGCATCCGGCGCCATGATCCAACCGATCTCCGCCTGCCCCACGCCCGGCAGCCACTTGAGCACCACCTCGCCGAGCAGGCCGGCGTCGTCCTGGGAATCAACGGCAAGGCAGATCCAGTCGCCTTCCTTCTCGAAGACGAAGTTGGCGTACCGGCCAAGGGTCTCCATGGATTGCGTGTAGGTTTTGGCCTCCCGCAGCAGGAACCGCGCGGTTTCCGGCAGCGACTGGTAGGCGTGGAAGGCGTCCAGGTCCGAAGCCTCGAACCGGCGCAGGATCAGCCGCTCGGTGAGGATGGGCAGGCGGATGTCAGGCATGGTTCGAGGGTACGCCCTATCCGGAGTAGGTCATTTGCCGGCGGACTGCGCCGGGCTCAACCGGCGGATACGACGGCGGCCGTGGCCTCTGCGATCGCGCGCTCCTCGTCCGTGGGGACCACGAGCACGGGGATGGCCGAGGCTGCGGTGGAAATCACCCGCGGTTCCTTGGACCGCTCGCTGTTCAGCCCGGCGTCGAGCTGGATTCCCAGCGCGCCCAGCCGCTCCCCCACGAGGGCACGGAACTGGTGCGAGTTCTCGCCGATCCCCGCGGTGAACACGAGGGCCTTCGCTCCGCCCACGGCCACGTGGTAGCCGCCGATGTACTTGGCCAGCCTGTAGGACGTGACCGCGAGCGCCATGGCGGCCTTGGCATCGCCGGATTCGGAGGCTTCCACCACCGAGCGCATGTCGTTGTTCCCGGCCAGGCCCTTGAGCCCGGATTCGCGGTTGAGCATGGAGTCGAGATCCTCGGCATTCCAGCCGGTGCGGGCTAAGAACACCAGGATGGAGGGGTCCAGGTCGCCCGAGCGGGTGCCCATCACGAGGCCTTCCAGGGGCGTGAAACCCATGGACGTGTCCACGGACTTGCCGCCCCGGATCGCGGTGACCGAGGCGCCGTTGCCGAGGTGGGCGATCACGCCGTCGAACTCGTCCACCGGAACATCCAGCAGCGCGGCGGCCTGGTGCGTGACGTATTCGTGCGAGGTGCCGTGGAAGCCGTAGCGGCGGATGCCGTGGTTGGTGTAGAGCTCGTCCGGCACGGCGTAGCGCCAGGCGTGCTCGGGCAGGCTGCGGTGGAAGGCGGTGTCGAACACGGCCACCTGCGGCATGTCCGGCCATTTCTTGGCGATGGCGCGGATACCGAGCACGTTGGCGGGGTTGTGCAGCGGGGCCAGCGGGTTGAGCCGCTCGATGGCCCGGGTAATCTCGTTGTCGATCAGCACCGGCTCGCCGAACCGCTCCCCGCCGTGCACCACGCGGTGCCCCACGGCGTCCAGCGCACGGTCACCGAGCACCCCGTGGATGGCCGCATCCACCTGCTCCAAGGCCTCGGCGTGGTCCGCCGGGCCCACCACCTCGCCGTCGCCCTGGCCGCCGTTGGACATCCCGATCCTCTCGATCAGCCCCTCGGTGAGGATGCTGCCGGCGGCGACGTCGCGCACCTGGTACTTGAGCGAGGACGAGCCGGAGTTGATGACGAGCACGAGCATGGGGCCTCCTAAGCCTTGCTGCCGGGGGTTACAACTGACGGTGCAGCGGTCGGGCGTCACGCCGGGGCCTGGCGAAGCGCTCCTTAGCACCCACTATAAGTGTGCCCCACGAGCGTGGCCGGTGACCGACGGGCGTGATCCTAGCCTCCCGCGATGTCCCGAAGCGTCTGCAGGTGTCCGTCCTCGGCCGCGCGTCCGTCGATGGTCACGCCGGCTGATGTGCGCGGCATTTTCCCCGCAAAGCCTTTTCTGATCTTCACGTAGCCGGCCAGTTCCAGCACCGCCAGCTGCTAGCTGAGCACGGAGTCGCTGACCTGGATGGCGTCCCGCTAATCCTTGAAATCCAACGACTCCGCACCAGCCAGCGCCGCCATGATGGAAAAGCGACCGGCGAGTGGATGAGATCGTTGAGCCGGTGGCGTGGATGATCCGCTCCCCTTCTCATGCGCGCAGTTCACGGAAAGCGGCAAGGCCGACGCCGGCTAGGACAACGGCGGCGGTGAGGTAGAACTAGAGGTTGCCGTCACGGAAGAGGCTGACACCCACTCCGAGCGCAATGCCATACAAAGCGAAATAGGCCACACCCGGCGCGCCGTGCCGTTGCGTAAGCCGCGTCAGGCGCTTAGAGTCGGCGGGACCCGCAGCACCACGCAGAGAGGGACTTCCATGACGAACGGCACCGCTCAGCCCGACAACACCGAGCCTGACGCCACAGAGCCTGTTGCCACAGACACCGGCACGGCCGGGGCAGCCACCAAGCACCCCACCGGCGTCGACGACGGGAACCCGGCCCTCGACGACACGGGAAACCTCAAGGCCGCGGAGGTTGGCAAGCATGCCGAGCAGCCCGAGGATCCGCAGAACCTGGACCTTACACCGGAGGGACTGGCCGACGAGCCGGCCAAGCAGGAAGATCCCGACAGCCTGGCCGCGCCGGAGAACAGCTGACCGGCCCTCGCTACACCGTCTGGGCCTGGATCGCCGTGATGGCCACCGTGTTCACGATGTCCTCCACCGTGCAGCCGCGGGACAGGTCGTTGACCGGCTTGCGGAGCCCCTGCAGGACGGGCCCGACGGCCACCGCCCCGGAGGTCTGCTGCACCGCCTTGTACGTGTTGTTGCCGGTGTTCAGGTCCGGGAAGATGAACACGGTGGCCTGGCCGGCCACGGACGAGCCGGGCATCTTGGACGCGGCGATGGAGGCGTCCACGGCGGCGTCGTACTGGATGGGGCCCTCCACGGGCAGCCCCGGCCGGCGGTTCTTCACCAGCTCGGTGGCCAGCCGCACCTTCTCCACGGCCTCGCCCGAGCCGGAGCCGCCGCTGGAGTAGGACAGCATGGCCACCCGGGGCTCCACGCCGAACTGGGCCGCGGTTTCCGCCGAGGCGAGCGCGATGTCCGCCAGCTGTTCCTCGTTGGGGTCGGGGTTCACGGCGCAGTCGCCGTAGACCAGCACACGGTCCGGCATGAGCATGAGGAACACCGACGATACGATCTTCACGCCCTCGCGGGTCTTCACGAACTCCAGCGCCGGGCGGATGGTGTGGGCCGTGGTGTGCGCGGCGCCGGACACCATGCCGTCCACCACACCGAGCTGGACCATCATGGTGCCGAAGTAGCTGCCGTCCAGCATGACTTCCAGGGCCCGGGCCAGGTCCACGCCCTTGTGCGCCCGCAGCTCCGCGTACTTCTCCGCGAATCCCTGGCGCAGCTCCGAGGCGGCAGGATCCACGATGTTGATGCCGGACAGGTCGATGCCCCGGCTGGCGGCGAGCTCCCTGACGTCGGTTTCGCGGCCCAGCAGCGTGAGGTCGCAGACGTCGCGGCGGTACAGGATCTCGGCGGCGCGGAGGATTCTGACGTCCGTGCCCTCCGGTAGCACGATGTGGCGGCGCTGGGACCGGGCCCGCTCGATGAGGTCGTGCAGGAACCGCAGCGGGGTCATGCGTTCGGCCCGGGGCAGGTGCAGCCGTTCAAGGATCTCAGCCTCATCCACCCGCCGGGACCACAGGCCCAGCGCCGACGCCACCTTCCGGCGGTGCCCGCTCCAGATCTCGCTGCGAACCTCGGACACGCGGCGGGCCGTGGTGTAGGTGTCGTCCGTCGTGGCGAACACCGGGAACGGCGCCGACGCAAGCAGGGGGTAGATGTTGGCATCCGGGGCCAGGCCGCCGGTCAGGATCAGCCCGGACGGCACCGGGAATTCCGGGGAGAACGACGACGCCAGGCAGGCCACCATCACGTCCGCCCGGTCCCCCGGCACGATCACCAGCGCGCCGTCGTCGAGCACGTTCAGGAAGTTGCCCACGTTCATGGCGGCGACCTTGACGTCCCTGACGTCGCGCTCCATGTCCGCACGGCCGGCGATCTGCCGGATCCCTAGGGCGGCGCCCACTTCGCCGGTGGTGGGCCGGGCGATGTCATCGAGCTCCGGGAAGATATACACCGGCCGGCCGGACGCGCCGCGCTTTACGGCGGCAGCGATCGCGTCCACGGCCGCCGGATCCGCGCGGTTCACCATGATGGCCAACAGGGAGCAGTTCTCCGCCGCCAACTCCTTGCGGGCAACGTCGACGGCGGCCGCCGCCTCCGCGGCGCTCCGCCCCTTTGCGCCCACCACGGCAACCATGGGGGCAGCGAGATTGTTGGCGAGGCGTGCGTTGAGGTCGAATTCGACGGCGGCGTCGTGGCCTGTGAGGTCCGTCCCCTCCACGATGATCACGTCGCAATGCCGGCCCATCTCGGCGAAGATCTCCACGCAGCGGGCATCGATGTCCTCGCGCTTGCCCTCGGCGAGCAGGCCGCGGACTTCTGCGAAGGTCAGGCCGCCGCGGCAGCGCTGGTCGTCGAGGTTGAAGCGGGACTTCATGAGCGCCAGCATGGGATCCGCGCCGGGGTCGTCGCCGTGGACCACGGGCTTGAAGAAACCAATCCGGTCCGCGTGCCGGTGGAGCGTGTCCGCCAGGCCCAGCGCTATGAGCGACTTGCCCGAACCCGGGGTGGTCGCACTGACATAAATCCCTTTGGCCATGATCAAGTCCTCTGGTTGGAAGGTCCTGCGTGGGGCGTACTGCCTTCCATACTTTCACTTGTTCCCGCGCTTTCGGGAGCAGACAATGGTGTTGGTGGCCACATGGTGTTGATTGCCACGTCGGCGTGCACACGCCATTCAGGACCCCGGGCGGGCCAGCGCCGCGAGGCTCCTTCATAACCGGCGATTCCGAATGACAGTACTGCTGATGAACTCTCCTGGTTCCCGCGCTGCTCCCGCGTCCCTCATCAATCGGCATCCCGTGACGGCCTTCCTGGTCGTCGCCATCACGCTCTCTTGGGCCGCCCAGATAGGGTCCATCCTGCTGATCGGGAACATCCTCCCGGGAATCCTCGCGGAACTGCTGATCCTGCTGGGCACTGCCGTCCTCGTCACTGCAGCGGCTGACGGCAGGCCGGGCGTCCGCACCCTGTTCCGTCAGGCCCTCCGATGGCGGGTGCGTGCGGGATGGTACGTGGCGGCGCTGCTTGCCCTTCCCGCGCTGACCACGCTGATTGCCGCGGCCACCGGAACCTTCCACCAGCCCGCCGACGGCTGGGCGCCGCTGGTAGGCAGCTATCTGGTGAACACCGTGGTCACCGGGGCCTTCCTCGGCAATATCTGGGAGGAGCTGGCGTGGACTGGCGTGGTGCAGCGCCGGCTGATGGAGCGGCACGGACTGATCGTCTCCGCCCTGCTCACCGCCATCCCCTTCGCCCTCATTCACGTCCCCTTCGCCTTCGCCGAAAAGGGTTTCGCGGGCACACCATGGGCCGACGCCTCGGCCTACTGGGCGGTGCTGTTCCTGTTCGCCCCGTTCTTCCGCGCCCTGCTGGGCATGGCGTACGTGGGGACGGGTGGCAGCCTGCTGATAGTGGGGCTGCTGCACGCGTCCTTCAACGCCTCGGCGTCGGCCAAGCTGGACGTGTTCGACGGCGAATGGCAGCAGATTGCCGCCGTGGCCGTCCTGCTCGGGGTACTGGCGGCGCTGCGCGGCTTCCGTGGAAAGCGCCCCGCACAAGGCCCGCGCGAACGAACACTTCAGCCCCCGCCCGAGGCCGTGCGGAAGCCACCGGAGGAGGCCGGTCGTGGCTCACCTCCCGCAAGCTAACGGGCACGGGCCGGCCCGGTTTGCCGGGCAGGCCTGGCGAGCATTGAACAGCCGGCGCTCCTGGCCGGCCCGCCGGCGGCTCAGGCTTTTCTTCGTGCTGGCCTTCGTCATTTCGTGGGGGGCGTGGCCGCTGACCCTGCTTAATCCCGAGAGCTCCCCGCTTGTCCCGTTCGGACCCGCGCTTGCGGCTGTCCTGGTGGCCGTCGCCTCCGGGGGAAAGGACGGCCTGCTGCGCCTCCTGCGGCGACTGGCGGGCTGGCGAGTGCCCGGGCGCTGGTACGTGGTGGCGCTGGGACTGCCGTGCCTGCTGGTGGTGGCCGCGGCAGCACTAACTGTGGCCGGCGGCGCGCCGATCCCGGGCTTTGCGCCGAATCCGGGCTGGTTCATGCTGATCGGCACCTTCGCGTCGACTCTGGTGATCGTGGGCCTCTGCGAGGAGCTGGGCTGGCGCGGCTACGCCCTTCCCCTGATGCAGCGGAACCACACCGCCCTCGCCGCAGCCCTACTCCTCGGCGCCGTGTGGGCGGCCTGGCATCTGCCGGAACTCGTGTCCGACCCCACCGGGCAGCGCCCGCCTCTTCCGTTTCTGCTCATGGTGATCGCCCAGTCCGTGCTGCTGACCTGGATCTACAACAGCACGTCCTCCAGCAAAACCCGTCTCACGACGGAGCCGGGCGACTCAGCCGGCACTGGAGGCGTGCCGCTCTGCATGGTCTTCCATGCCGCGTTCAATACGTCCGGCGCGCTGGTGCTGCCGGCCCTGGCAGGTCCCCATTACCTCACGCTCTGGTGGACTCTGGCGCTGCTCCATGTCCTCGCCGCACTCGTGGTTATCGCCTATGCGGGGCCCTCCCGACTGGTCCGCACTCTTGACACGGAGGCCCCCCATGGGATTACCTAATGAACATTCGGTAAATAAAGCTGGAGGCAATGACGCATGGCTGGAACAACCATTTCCGGGCTAACCCACCCGGTTCTTGAAAACGACTACGCCTCTGAGTGGATGGGCATCGAGGTCCTTGCCCTGGGCGACGGTCATGCAACCATCCGCATGACGCTCCGGCAGGAAATGCTCAACGGCTTCGGCATGGCGCACGGCGGAATGATCTTCGCCTTCGCGGACTCCGCCTTTGCCCTGGCCTGCAACCCTGCCACACCGGCCCCAAGCTCCGCTGGGACACCCGACAACACAGCCGGCACAGCCGGCGCCGCAGCGGACAGCATCACTGTTGCGTCCGGCGTCGATATCAATTTCCTCAAGCCGGCCTTCCAAGGCCAGGTGATCACCGCCGTCGCCGACCGCCGCTCCATCGCGGGCCGCAGCGGACTGTACGACATCCAGATCTTCGCCGCCGATCCCGGCTCCCCACTGCCGGGCGAGCTCATTGCCGAGTTCCGCGGGCGCAGCCGCACCATCCCCAAGAAGAGGAATTAACCATGACCCTCCACGCCACTGAACCCAACGCCGCTTCCTCCACGGCCGCGGTGTCCGCAACTGACGCGGTCCTCGACCCCGAAGAGACCATGTCCCGGGACCAGATCGAAGCGCTCCAGCTCGGCCGCCTGCAGCACACGGTGGCGTACGCCTACGACCGCGTGCCGCTGTACAAGCGTAAGTTCGACGACGCCGGCATCCACCCCACGGACCTCCGCGAACTGTCAGACCTCGGCAACTTCCCCTTCACCACCAAGGAGGACCTGCGCCAGGAGTACCCGTTCGGCATGTTCGCCGTGCCGCAGAGCGAAGTGGCCCGCGTGCACGCAAGCTCGGGCACCACCGGCCGGCCCACCGTCGTCGGCTACACCAAGAAGGACCTGGCCGACTGGGCCAAGCTCGTGGCCCGCTGCCTCCGCGCCTCCGGCGTCCGGCCAGGCATGAAGGTCCACAATGCCTACGGCTACGGCCTGTTCACCGGCGGCCTCGGCGCGCATGCCGGCGCCGAAGCCCTCGGCTGCACCGTCATTCCGATGTCCGGCGGGCAGACCGAGCGCCAGATCCAGCTCATCCAGGACTTTGAGCCGGATGTCATCCTGGCCACGCCCACGTATCTGCTCACCATCGCGGACGCCATGGCGCACATGGGCATCGACCCCACCTCGACCTCACTGAAGTATGCCGTGCTCGGTGCGGAACCGTGGACCCAGGAGATGCGGCACGAACTGGAAGTCGCCATGAACATCAAGGCCTGTGACATCTACGGGCTCTCGGAGGTCATGGGCCCGGGCGTGGCCGGTGAATGCGTGGAGACGCAGGACGGCAGCCACATCTGGGAGGACCACTTCCGTCCGGAAATCATCGACCCCTTCAACCCCGCGCCCGGCAAGGAGAATGTACTTGGCGACGGCGAGCACGGCGAACTCGTCTTCACCTCGCTCACCAAGGAAGCGCTGCCGATCATCCGGTACCGCACCAAGGACCTCACCCGCCTGCTCCCCGGCACTGCCCGCCCGGGACACCGACGGATGGGCCGCATCACAGGCCGCAGCGACGACATGATCATCCTCCGCGGCGTGAACTTGTTCCCGTCCCAGATCGAGGAAATCGCCCTGCGCATCCCCGAGCTCAGCCCGCACTTCCAGCTCGAACTGACGCGCCCCGAGGGCCAGCGCATGGACCAGCTGACCGTGAAGATTGAGCGCCGCGACAACGTCACGACGGAGCAAAGCACGACTGCGGCCCGCGTCCTGCGCGAGCAGATCAAGATCCATGTGGGTTCTTCGTGCACGGTGGCCGTCGTGGATCCGGGTTCGCTGGAGCGTTCGAACGGCAAGCTGCGCCGGATTTACGACATGCGCCCGAAGGGGTGAGCCTACGGGCTGCCCCGGCTACCACGCATATCCGTCCCCGGCACCCGGGGCCCATCTGCTCGACGCGCCCCGGCCGAGCGGCTTGCCGCCGGCGGCATGCGGCCCTCAGGGTGTGATCTCCCAGCCGAACATCATGGCGTGGTCCTCGTGCGCCAGGTTGTGGCAGTGCGCCACGTACGGTCCCACGAAGTCCCGGAATCCCCGGTAGATGATCACCGACTCGCCAGGGTCAAGCGCTGTCAGGTCTTCCTTCGAGGCGTCATCGGGATGTCCTGGATCTACTGTGCGGCTCACGTCCTTGCCATTGCGCATGACGGTCCGGTGCTCCTCCATGTGCAGGTGGAACGGGTGCACCCAGCCACCGCCGCCATTGCGGACCTCCCAAAGGTTGAAGCTGCCCTTCTTTTGCTGGGCCAGGGGCGAACGGCCCGCCCTGTTCTTCAGGCTCGTCGCCACCCTTGCAGGGTCGAAGGGTTTGCCGTTGATGAGCCACTCGGTCTCCCCGCCCGCGCTGCCGCGCTTCACCTCGAAGATCAGCCGGTTGTCCAGCATGCTCTGCCAGTTGCTCGGCAACGGCGGAAGCGGACGGAGCGCTGTGGGGATCAGGCTGTCATCCGGCGCGGTATCGCCAATCACGAACTTGAGCACCGGCACTTTGTACTTCGGGTCGGGGAAGAACCGGGACGAGTTGGACCACATCCGCCCGTTGGGCATCTTCATGACGTTGGTCAGGTAGACGACGTCGCCCTTGGTGGTCGGCGTGCCGTCCTGGTACCTGGTGAAATCAACGATCACCTCGCGGCGCTTGGCGGGCCACAGTTCAAATGAGTCCCGCTTGAGCGGGAACGGCAGGAGTCCGCCGTCCGAGGCAATCTGGGTGAACTGCATGCACTGCTGGCCGTCCTCGATCCGGTACTGGCCCTGTAGCTCGTCATCCTCGTAGCCAAGCGACGCCGACGACTTGGGTCCCTTGGTCGAGCTCATCAGTTTGAACTCGTAGATCCGTGCAATGGAGGCGTCCAGGAACCGGAAACGGTACTTGCGCCGCTTCACTTCCATCACCGGGCTGGCCGTGCCGTTGACGGTGAAGATGTCGCCGACAAACCCGTGATTGGGGAAGTGCTTGTAGAAGGTCTTGCCCCACCACTCCGGGTGCTTCGCCGGGTTCTTCGCGGCCGGGAACTCGCCCTGCACATCGTGGATGTCCTTGTGGGTGGTCACGCCGTCGTCGAGCCGGCAGTCGTAGAAGGCCAGCGGGACGTCGTAGTCCACGTCGAAGGATCCGTCCGGGTTGTCCTTCCGGACGCCCGGTAGGCGCAGCCCCTTCCGCTCGTCCCCCATGTCCATGCCGTTCTTCGGGTCATAGATCGGGTACAGCCCCACCATGCCCTTGTAAACATTTGAACCTGTGTGGTCCATGCGGTGGTC
>NZ_JBFTKK010000034.1:0-26873 GCF_056395905.1 Arthrobacter sp. 05T444 | reverse complement strand
GTCTTCATCGACTCCCCCCTCACCCTCCTGGTCACCCTCGTCGCCTGCGCCCTCATGGTCGCCGGCTGGTACGCCTGCCGCAAACAAATCCACGAAATCGCCGAAGCCCGCGACGGCTTCACCGGCATGTCCCCCGTCATCGCCAACCGGACTCCCATCCGCTAGCAGGTCCAGCCATGAAGCCACAAAATTCCCTGAGCCCCCAAACGCACCGGCCGCCGACGGAAAGCCAGACGACGGACAGCTGTGAGGACGGCTGTTTCTTCTGCACCGGACCGGAAACCGACTAGGCGCCACCCTCTGTTCCGCTGCATCCAGCGGAAATTCCCAGGCACCCTCACCCACCACACGTAAACCAACCAAGAAGACAAGAAGTGATGACAACGGAGTCCGCAGCAACCATGACCGCAACCGACACGCAGCCGTCCGAAGGCGACACCATCAACCAAGGCCCCCTACAGCCCACCCCCGCCACTGTCCGGGAGAACCTGAACGGCGGCAAGGCCCTAAAGTCCGCCGGGCACGTGATTGTTGACTCCCTCGCGGCCCACGGCGTCGAACGAACCTTCGTTGTTCCCGGCGAGAGTTTCCTGGACGTCCTCGACGGGCTGCACGGTTCTGACATCGAGACCGTGGTCTGCCGCCATGAGGGCGGCGCCGCCTACATGGCCGAGGCCGACGGCAAGATGAACCAGCGTCCAGGCGTCGCCATGGTCACCCGCGGACCCGGCGCCGCCAACGCCCATGTTGGCCTGCACACCGCGTGGCAGGACTCCACGCCTATGCTGCTGTTCGTAGGACTGATCCCGTTCGCCCACCGGGACCGCGAGGCATTCCAGGAATTTGATATCAAGGCCTGGTTCGACACGGGTGCCAAGCGCGTGATGGTCCTCGACCATGCCGAACGGGCGTCCGAGATTGTCGCGGAAGCCATGTTCGCCGCAATGAGCGGACGGCCGGGCCCGGTGGTGGTGGGCCTGCCGGAAGACATCATCCGCCAGCAGGTGGATCCAGCCCTGCACCCCACCATTCCGGTGGCTGCAGGCGGAATGAGCACCACGGATGCCGAAGCACTCGCCGGCGCCCTTGCACTTTCCAAGAAGCCGCTGTTTGTCACCGGCGGCAACGACTGGACCCAGGCAGCGGCAGACCAGCTCACCGAATGGCTTGAAAAGCAGCACATCCCGGCCGCCGCGGAATGGCGTACGCAGGGAACTGTCTCCTTCGACTCACCGTCCTACGTTGGTCCGATCGGCTACGGCCGGCCCCGCCCCACATACGACCTCCTGCAGGAAACCGACCTGCTCGTCTTCGTCGGGACAGTCCCCGGGGATGTCATCACGGATGGTTTTGTCTGCAGGCAGGACTGGAACAAGCAAAACTTCCTGGTGACCATAGACCCTTCGCTGCGCGGACGCTCCGGTCCCGTCTCGCGGCAGATCCTGGCAAAACCGGACGCCTTCGTCCGCGATCTGGTTCAGATCGACTTGCCGCCGAAGGAGGAGTGGAAAGCGTGGACTGCCAGGATGCGCAGCGAGCAGACGTCCTTCGCCGATCTGCCCCCGGCCACGCCGGGCGACGGGCCGGCAAAGATGGACACCCTGATGGCCAACCTGGTTCCGCGGCTCCCCGAGGACGCCATGGTTACTTTCGGGGCGGGCGAGCACACTAACTGGGCGCACCGGTACTTCCCCACGCGGCGCTACGCCTCAATGATCAGCGCCAGGAACGGCTCAATGGGCTACTCCATCCCGTCGGCCATCGCGGCCTCGCTGGCCAGCCCGCGGCGACGGGTGGTCACGATCGCGGGAGACGGGGAGTTCCTGATGAACGGCCAGGAGCTGGCCACCGCCGCTCAGTACGGTGCCACGCCGCTCATCATCGTGATGGACAACCAGGAATACGGCACCATCCGCACCCACCAGGAACGGCACTACCCGTCCCGGGTTTCGGGCACGCAGCTGAAAAACCCGGACTTCGGCCTCATGGGCCAGGCTTTCGGCGGCTTCGGAATCACGGTCACCCGTGACGAGGACGTGCCAGCAGCCCTCGACGCCGCCCTCCAGGCCATCGACCAGGATGGGGTGTTTGCCCTCATCCATCTCATTGTCGAACAGCGGGTTAGGGCCTACTGAAACGTCCGGAACATCGTGGCGGGCCGACGTATTTAATGAAACTAGGCCCACGTGGCACCGCCGGGAACTGAGTACCACGCGTAACGGAAGCGGACGACGGCGGGACCTCCCGCCGTCGTCCGCTTGCGGTGGGTGCCGCTCCCCGACAGGGCCGGCCAGCCAAGCTTCTCGTAGAACGCAGCAGAAGCCGCGGTTTCGTTGACAGTGAGGCTGAGCGAAGCGCCGAGTTGCAGGCGGTACTCCTCCTCGGCACGGAACCCGTCTGGGCAGCCATCATCGGAATCACCATCGCCCACGACAGCGTAGGGATCGCGGGGTGCTGCGGCATCGCACTCATACTCACCGGCGCCGTCTGGGGCCGCTCCGTCGAACGAAACCATCGCTCCGCAAGGCAGGAGTCACCGGTGTTGGGGTTCCGGAGCTACCAGGTGGTGGCTTCGGAGCGCGAGGCGAGCCATCGGTAGTCGAACTGCCCGGCGCGCAGCTGGGCCCGGTAATTCTTCAGGATCTCCGCCCGGTCCTGTTCGTCTGCGTCGGTGGTCATGGCATGCCGTTACCCGCCAGACGCTGAACGGGTGCGCTGGCCGTGCGTGGCAGGTAGTTTGATGGCATGACGGCAAGCTACAGATACGACGTGGAGATCCTGCATCTGCTCGTGTCGCCGGCACACGCCTACTTCGGCCGCGCACGCGAGGGTGCGGCCGACGTCCCCACCACCGATGCCGACCAAGTCGAGCTGGTGACGGGCAAGGGCATCGTGGGTGACCGGTTCTTCGGCAAGGCCGCGCATATGGATGCCGCCGTCACCGTGTTCGCCGTCGAGGCTCTCGAAGCCATCGCCGCGGAGCTGGGGGCCGAGCGCTTTGACCCGCTGCTGACACGGCGCAATGTTGTCCTCAGAGGTGCCCACTTGGCTCCGCTGCTGGGCGGGGAGTTCGCGCTGGAATCGCGCGGGGAACTGGTGCGGTTCAGAGCCGGGCGGCCGGCCCACCCTTGTGCCTGGATGGATCAGATGCTCGCTCCGGGCGCCCACAAGGCCATGCGCGGGAGGGGAGGCGTGCGCTGCCAGCCGCTCTCCGACGGCACTCTGCACCGCGGGCCGGCTGTGCTGATCAGCCCTGTGCCGCTGGACCCGGGGAGTGCCGGCGTCCCCACCCTGCTGCGACCATCGCGGCTGCCATAGCAGTCGGCAAGGGTAGCCTCTAACGGAAGTACCGCCGTCGTCCTCTAACGTTCCGCGGTGACCGCCGGGACGGCGGCTGTGCCAGTGTCCTCCTCAGACTGCTCGGGTGGCTCCGGCTTGTAGACCCACGCCACGAGCACCATCGAGATGATCATCAGCAGGAACCATGCGCCCAGCTTGTCGAGCGAGACCATGTGCCAACCGTTCAGCTGGCTCGGGTACAGCCACGCGCCGGACCAGGTGGCGATGTTCTCGGCTATCCAAATGAACAGTGCCACGAGCAGAAAAGCGGCGACCAGGGGCATCCGGAACTTCCTGCGGAACACGCGGAAGTGCATGACGCACCGTCCGAAGATGACAACGACGGCGGCCAGCAGGACCCAGCGGACATCGAAGATGTAGTGGTGCGTAAAGAAGTTCAGGTATATCGCGGCCGCCACGATCGCGGTGACCCACCGCCGCGGATACCGCGCGAAGCGCAGGTCGAAGAGCCTGTAGACACGCACCATGTAGGAACCGACGGCGGCGTACATGAAGCCGCTGAACAGCGGGACCGCTCCGATACGCAGAAATCCCTCGGCCTCATACGTCCACGACCCGACGTCGGTCTTGAACAGCTCCATGACCGTTCCGACCAGGTGAAAGAGAACGATCACCCTAAGCTCCCGTACGGTCTCCAGCCGCGTAACGACCATCAGAATCTGGATGACGACGGCGGCGAGGGTCAGGAAATCGTTCCTGGCAAGTGCGGCCTCGTCCGGATACCAAAGGCGCCCCGCCAGGATGACTGCGAGGAGCGCCGCGCCAAAGATGCACGCCCAGGCCTGCTTGAGGCCGAAGACCGCAAACTCGATGAGCCTGGAACGGATGCCGCTGGCGGGGGCATCATCCAGGTATCGATGTGCACGTTCATCGATACGGTGTTCTACGGACGTGAAGCTGCGCATTGGTACCCCGTTCCCCCGCCACGAGTGGCAATGTGTGTGACCTGAATCGCCGCAGGCGAGCGCATAATGCAGTCGAGTGGCGGTGACGCGCATTCCACGGTAGCCGAAGCCTGGACGACGGCGGGACCTCCCGCCGTCGTCTGCCTGCTTGAGCGTTGCGCCGGACACTTTTGCTCCGGGGCTTCGTAATATTCGAACGGCCCAGCGCCGGCGCAGCTGGATCATAGACAGACTGGTCTGTCTCTAATATGCTGACGCTCCCGATGGCGTGCACTCGCTTAGCCATCACCGGAAGAAAAGAGCCGCGATGTCAGAAGTGGTTGCGCTGGGAGCCAAGAGTGCATGGCAACGCCCCGCTAACAGAACACCTGGCTGCACATGCCCGGACTGGCGGTACACGCCCAGGCAGGCCAGGCCGACCGACCCCGGCTGTTCGCAGCACGGAGAACTTCACGCCGCCTGAAGGCACCATTTAGCATCCTCGACCCCGGGCATGGGCGGTCGGGCATGCGACGACTGGTCCTGCCCTCAGGCTGCACCGCTCCGCCGGGGTCCGGCTGCGGCCCGGCGGAGTGCCCGGCCAAGGGTGCGGAGCTCGCCTGCCGGTAACGGCCGGGATTCCTGCTCCCGCGCCGGCGCCGAACGCCCTGCCGCAGGTTTCGACCGGCTGCCCGGGCAAAGGTCGGCGATGTGTCCCATGCCGGCGTACTCTCGCACCGCGGCTATGCCGGCAACAGCTGCCGGCTTGTCGCCAAAGGCCTTGGACACAGCCATGACCGTTCCATCGGGTGCTGTGAGCCGGAATCTGACGTGCGATTGTGCGTCAATGAACAGTTCAATCAAACCGGCCATAGGTGTCCTCCCGTTCTGCGGGCTCCTGCCCGGGCGGCGACCCCGCCGCGAAAGGGTCCGACGGCATCCTTGCCGCCGGACCCCTTGAGGCGACGAAGCCCCAATTGATCGATTCATCAAGTGATCAACAGCTTGCCTTAGGCAACCAGCCGCGCGCAAGAGCCGACGGGCAACCCCGAGGAAAGACCCAGCCAATTCACAGCTGCGCCCTGCAACCGGACGGAGCCATGGGCAGCGATGTCAGTGATTCCGGTCGAGCGCCTCGAGGAGTCGCTTGACCGAGCCGCCGAGGTTCCATTCGGTGGCCAGCCGCTCGAGTTCGGCGCGAGAATCGCCGACGACAGGGCGCAGCTGCGCGCCCGCCTCCTCGAGCGTCGGCAGCTCGAGGTCACGGACGATGTTCACGACGGCGGGCGCAACCGTGAGGTAGTCGGTGGCCGCGGCGAGCTTCGACCGCACGGATGCGGACAGACCGCCTTCCGCATCCGCCGCAGCCGCGAGCAGCCCGTCGAGCGTTCCGTACTCCAAGAGCAGAGACGCTGCGGTCTTCTCGCCGATGCCGGCGACGCCCGGTAGCCCGTCCGAGGCGTCGCCGCGGAGCGTTGCATAGTCGGCGTACTGCTCGGGCAGCACGCGGTACTTGCCGACGACGACCGCGTCGGTCATGATCTCGAGGTTTCTCATGCCGCGCGCGGTGTAGATCACCCGTACCTGACGGGCGTCGTCGACGACTTGGAAGAGATCGCGGTCGCCCGTCACCACATCGACCGGAAACTCGGCGTGGCTGGCGTAGGTGCCGACGACGTCGTCGGCCTCATGTTCGGCGGCCCCCACGACGGCGATGCCGGCGAGCTCGAGCACCCGGCGGATCATCGGAATCTGCGCCTGGAGCGCGTCCGGCACGATCTCCACGTCGGGGATCCCTCTATCACCTCTGCGACTCGGTGCGACTTGTAGGTAGGAATGAGGTCTACGCGCCACTGAGGACGCCAATCGTCGTCCCAGCAAGCAACGAGGTGCGTCGCACCGTAGTCGGTGGTGAGCCGCGCGATCATGTCGAGCAGGCCTCGAACGGCGTTCACCGGCGTGCCGTCGGCGCGGCGGATCGTGTCGGGCAAGCCGTAGAAGGCGCGGAAGTACAACGACGCAGTGTCTAGCAGCATTAGGCGGTGGGGCATAACCGATCCTGACACGGATGCGCCCGGTCGCGCTGGACCGGCGCAGTTTAAAGTGCGGGCCACCTGAACCATTGGTATGACTCCGGGGAGCCATGCGCCCAACACGGCCAGCGCACTGGCCCAGGTTGTTCTCTGCCGTTTCCGGCCCGCACCGTCGGGATGACAGGACTTGAACCTGCGCGCCTGCCCCAATCAGGTGCTGCCAAACCGCGATACATCCCACTGACCCGGCGGAAGCCGCCGTGCCGGTCTAATTATTATGCGGACCCATCGCCGGGTTCCGCAGGGGCAGGCACATCCACGGACCCCCGTGCCGCCTTTTTACGTTATGGGGCAGGGACAGCAGGGAGAGCGGCTTCATCCCAGGTGCTTCCGACGCGTCGGGCTTTGTTAATGTCCGCTGGCGGCTGCATCCTTGGAGCATGGATGCCGTCCGGATGCTTGGCGGGCGGGGCCTGCCCCGGCCCCGCTGGGGTGTGCGAAAGCGCGCCACGGCCACTGCCGTCTTTGTCGTGGCCGTGGCGCTCCTCATTGGCGGCCTTACCCTGCTGGTGGCGCTGCAGACGTCGCTGGTCGCCGCTGCCGAGGCCGCCGCCCGGGGGGAGGCCGAGGAGGTCGCCGCCCAAATCTCCGGCCAGGGCCTGGACGACGGGCGCCGCTTCATTGAGTCTGCCGCGCACTTTGGGCAATATGTCCAGATTCTGGATCCGGAGGGGTCGGTCCTTGCATCCTCGGTGCCTGCCGCGGCGGCAGCTCCGCTGACCGGTTTGCGCCCGGACGATGGGAAAACGCTGATTGAGGACGTACCCGAGCTGCCCAGCCTCGGTGACGACGACGACTTCCTGGTCGTGGCGACCGGAGTCCGGAGCGACGGCGTCCTCCGCACAGTGGTGGTGGCAGCCACGGTCCAGGTTGAGGCCAACACCCTTGCCACGGTGTCTTGGTTTGTGCTCGGCGCCACGCCGCTGTTGTTGACGCTGGTGGGGATCGCCGTCTGGGTGCTGGTGGGCCGGTCCCTTCGTCAGGTCGAGAGAATCCGTGACCAGGTGGCCATGATCAGCGCCCGCCGCCTGGACGGACGGGTGGAAGTCCCGCCCACCGCCGATGAGATGCAGGCTCTGGCGCAGACAATGAACTCAATGCTGGACCGGCTTGAGGCAGCCGACCTGGAACAGCGGCGCTTCGTCTCGGACGCCAGCCATGAGCTGCGCAGCCCCCTCGCCACCCTCAGCGCCGGCGTGGAAATCGCAGCGGCCGATCCTTCCGGACGTACATGGGAGGAGATGAAGTCGGTCCTTGCCGGCGAAACAGCCCGGATGCGGTATCTCGTTGAGGATCTGCTCACGCTGGCCAAGACCAACGACGGAGGGCTGCGCCTGGAGCAGGCCGATGTTGATCTGGACGACGTCCTTAACGGCGAAATCGGCCGCCTGCGTTCCACGAGCCTGCACCGGATCGAGGCACGCCTGGAACCGGCACGGATTACCGGCGATGCCCGCAGGCTTGCCCAGGTGATCAGGAACGTCCTGGACAATGCTGACCGGTACGCCAAGTCCGTGATTGCCGTCGACGTTCACAGTGCCGAGACTCAAGTCGTGATAACCATCGATAACGACGGGCCGCCCGTGCCTGCCCCAGACCGGGAGCGGATCTTCGAGAGGTTTGTCCGGCTTGATGACAGCCGGTCCCGGGAACGAGGCGGAAGCGGCCTGGGACTTGCCATCGCCGCCGCAGTAATGGCCGCCCACCACGGCTCGATCGGGGCGTCGGAAGCGCCAGGGGGCGGATGCCGCTTTGAAATGGTCTTCTCCCACGCCGCGCCGGCCAGCGAGAGCCGCACCGGCAAGAAAGTCTCGCGCTAACTCCAGCCAGACCCGTAGTCTCACAGGGCTATTCCATAGCGGTCCTGTCGGCGGTGAGCAGATATCCCATGCCCCGCACGGTCGTCAGGGTCTGCACACCGAACGGGACATCGATTTTCCGTCGGAGGTAGCCAATGTAGACCTCCACGACGTTCTCGCCGCCTTCAAATGCCGTATCCCACACGTTGTCCAGAATCTCGCCCTTGGAAACCACTTGGCCAGGCCGTCGCATCAGGTATTGCAGCAGCGCGTACTCCTTGGCGGTCAGCACAATCGCTGCCTCGCCGCGTTGCACTTGGCGACTTGCCGTGTCGAGGCTCAGGGATCCCAGCTCCAGGACAACGGGCCGCTCGGGCGCTCCGCGGCGCATCAGAGCCCTTATCCTGGCGACCAGGACGAGGAAGCTGAACGGCTTGGTCAGGTAGTCGTCCGCTCCCAGGTCAAAAGCGTCTGTCTCGTCATACTCGCCGTCTTTGGCCGTCAGCATCAAAACGGGCGTCCAGATTCTGCGGCCGCGGATTTCTTTCAGCACGTCGTAGCCATTCTTCAATGGCAGCATCAGATCAAGCAGAATCACGTCGTAGGGCTTCTCCGTCGCAGCCCATACCCCACTGACCCCGTCGTGGACCACGTCCACCACGAATCCTTCGTTGGACAGCCCGCGGCGGACGGTATCGGCCAGCTGCTTTTCGTCCTCGACCATGAGAATCCTCACGCCTGCACCGTCCACTCATTCTCGAAATTTCCCTGACAGAGAGTTTGCCCTGCCCTTGCGACAAGGTTTCTCAGCTTGCTCTCATGTTCGGTGCACGATGCTGATCATGAGACCGGTAACCCTGTACAGGAAAGAATGCCACCCATGTACCAGATCATGCGTCAGGCCGCCGGACCGAGAAGGACCAACTAGAGGAAGAGAACGTCTGTGGCAAACATACGATGGCTTCTGGTTCCCAACCCCGAATGGGTCCTGATGTACCGGCGCGGCCTCACCCGCGGGCAAATCTCCGAGCAGACGGGGGCGCCGATATCGACAGTGGGTTACCACCTGGCCGCCGCAAGGACCGACGATCCGACGCTCCGTGAGGAGCACTATGCCGCCGCCAACGGCAACCCTGCCAGAGCAACCCGACGAAGTGTCCAACGCATGAACGACCTCGTCAGCATGGTTCAGCAAACAGGCCGGTACCCCGCCAGCAACGCGTCCGAAGTCTCCGAACGCAGCCTCGCTGCATGGCTCCGCCGCCGCCGCCGCGACGCTGCCGCGGGATCCCTTACCCGCATGCTCGATGACGGCCTCAGCGTCCTGCCGGACTGGAAGAACTCCCCCAGGGCGTAGGCCGAGGCGGCGTATCCGCAGGACGCCCCGGGGGCGTTCCTGCTACCTGCATGCTTTGTGAATGCCTATTGTCACGCATTCAGATAATTAGTATTGTGCGCCCAACTGGACTTTCGTCTGCATCAGGCGGCGCCGGAATTGGCGCTGCCGTCAGGGGCTCCGCCCCGTCCATTAAGGCGTCTAATCACCGCACTCGCCGCCAATACGGAACACAGGACGCCACGCATCCATTCAAGGGAGAACCTGATGTTAGGCACCAGAAGCCGCCTCGCCGCCGTCGCTCTTACAGTCGCTCTCATGGCCATAGCCGCCCCCGCGCAGGCAGCCCCCGCCACACTCGTCAGCACGGGGCCGGGAATCCTCGTCGCCGACGGCGCCGCGGTCGATGTTCCCGTCACCTTCGTGTGCGACACCGACCCCGCCCTGCTCATCGCAGTACCCGTGGTCCAACTCACCCAAAGGGTCAGCGACGGCCGGATAGCCGGTGGCGGCGGAAACGAACAGATAAACTGCACCAGGAAGGCCCAAACCGTCACCATAAGGATCGTTCCCAATGTTATGGCGTTCAACGAAGGCCCCGCCGCAGCTTCGGTCTTTCTGCAGACCTGCAGCGCGCAGTTCCAGTGTTCCACCGTCATTAGTTACACCGAAATTACACTCGCCAAACGAGCCGACGCCGGGCTGCGCCAACGATAAACATGCCAAGGACAGCCGGGCTCAGCCTTCCGTTGCGGACCCGAAGCTCAGGAGCACCTTGCCGGACTCAGCCGAGTTGCGGGCCACAGCGAATGCCTCCAACGCCCGGCTGACCGGGAACTCGTGGGTGATGACCGGTTCGATGTGCAGAGTGCCGTCAGCCAGTGCGGCGATGACGCCGTCGATCTCGTCGTTGAAGCGGAAGGAGCCGCGCAGTTCGAGTTCCCGCGTGATGGCCAGGGAGATCAGGACCGGCTGGGGACCTGTGGGCAACAGGCCGACCATCACCACCGTGCCACCGCGCGCGGCGCCCTGGATGGCGGACGCCAGTCCGTGGTGGTTACCGGAGGACTCAATCACCACATCGGCCTCGACGGCGGCGATCGCCTCCGCGTCGGAGGCGGCCAGGACCTCGTCGGCACCCACGGCCGTGGCGATCTCGAGCGGTTTCTCATGCATGTCGACGGCGACGATCCGGGCTGCGCCGGCCCGTTTGAGGACCGCCACAGCCAGCGCGCCGATGGGCCCGCTGCCGATCACGAGCGCAGTCGTGCCCGCGACGTTCCCGGCCCGGGCCACCGCATGCCATGCCACGGACGCCGGTTCGATCAGCGCAGCGGTACGCAGGTCCAGGCCTCCCGGGAGCGCACGGAGCATCCGCACCGGCAGGTTCACGTAGCGGCTGAACGCGCCGTCGGTGTGAGGGTAGCGGGCTGCGCTTCCCAGGTAGGTGCAGCCGGGCGAGAGGTTGGGCCGGTCGGCCGGATACCGCGCCGCACCGGCACGGGGCGTGGCCGGATGCACCGCGACCGGCGTTCCCGCCCCGGGGCCGGTTCCGTCCGCCGCGGCGCGGACCACGGTCCCGGAAATCTCATGGCCGAGCACCAGCGGGGCCTTCAGGATGGATTCACCGGCTGCGCCGTGCAGCCAGTAATGCAGGTCGGAGCCGCAGATGCCGCCGTAGTGGACTTCGACGACGGCCTCATCCGCGGCGGGCGCCGCAAGCGGAACGTCGTCGATCCGCAGGTCGCCCTTGGCGTGGGCAACGACCGCCGGTCCAGAGACAGGGAGGGCCGCGTTGGTGGGGACCGTTGGCGGTCCCATCAGACCACCACCGTCATTCCGCCGTCGATGAAGATCGTCTGGCCGTTCACGAAATCCGAGCCGCTGGAAGCCAGCCAGACAGCCGGCCCCGCCAGGTCCTCGACTGTGCCCCAGCGGTGCGCCGGGGTCCGGCCCAGGATCCAGGCGTTGAATTTCTCGTCGTCCACCAGATTCTGGGTCATCTCGGTGTGGATATAGCCCGGCGCAATCCCGTTGATCTGCAGCCCCGAACCCGCCCACTCCGCGGTCATCGCCCGGGTCAGGTTCCGCAAACCGCCCTTCGCCGCAACGTACGGCGCGATCGTGGGGCGGGCCAGGTCCGTCTGCACCGAACAGATGTTGATGATCTTCCCGCGCCCGCGGGGAATCATGTGGCGGGCTGCTTCCCGGCCCACCAGGAACGCACTGGTCAGATCCGTGGAAATCACCCGCTCCCAGTCCTTCACATCCAACTCCAGCAGCGGCACCCGATGCTGAATCCCGGCATTGTTGACCAGTATCTCAAGGGGACCCACGTGCTCCTCCACCCACGTGATGCCCCGCGCGGCCTCGGCGTCGCTGGTGACATCAAACGCGATGCTGTGCACCCGGCCGGGCGCATAATCGGCGGCCATCGCCGCCTCCGCGGCCTTGAGCCGTTCCGGATTGATGCCGTTCAGGACCACGGTGGCACCGGCGTCAGCCAGTGCCCGCGCCAGCGCGTTGCCGATGCCCCGGCTGGAACCGGTCACCAGGGCCACCCGCCCGGTCAGGTCAAAAAGTGAATTCATGAAAAGAGCAGCTCCTTCGCCGCGGTCTGCGCGGTAGTCGCGGTTGGTGGTTCCTATGTATCGCGAACGTACACTTGTGGCCCTCGCGGCCAGGGCCGCAAGTGTCCGTTCGCACTGTTGTCTAGAAGGGCCCGCGTTGCACCAGATTCGCCGGAGTCTGCCCGGCGGCGAGGGCTTCGAGCTGCTGCCGTAGGAGCTTCAGGATCCGTGGCTGGAAGGCGGACGCGTTGCCGCCGATGTGCGGGGTGATCAGGGCGTTCGGTGTTGACCACAGCGGGTGGTCCTGCGGAAGCGGCTCTGGATCAACGACGTCGAGCGCGCATTGCAGCCGCCCGGAAAGGACTTCCTTGGTCAGCGCAGCAGTGTCCACCACCGGACCGCGCCCCACGTTCACCACCAGGGCTCCGTCCGGCAGGGCAGCCAGAACCTCTTCGCCGATCAGCTGATGGGTCTGCTCGCTCAGGGGCAGCACGGTGACCAGAATGTCGTGCGTAGCGGCGAGCGCGGGCAGCTCCGACGATGCGTGCACCTCGCCCTGCTCGTCAGTCCGGGCCGCACTCCCCACCCGGGTGACCGTGACCTCGAAGGGCTCCAGACGGCGGGCGATCTCATGCCCGATCCCGCCGACGCCTACCAGCAGCACACGCCTGTCAGCAAGGGACTGGCGCCGCTCCGGCCGCCAGAGGCCGTACTGCTGGTCGCGGACAGCCTGGTCGATGCCGCGCAGCTTAGCCAGGATCAACCCCACTGCCAGCTCCGCCGTCGCCGCCGCATGGACGCCGGAGGCACTGGCCACACCGGCCGCCGGACCGGCCGCTTCGATAACTCCGTCATATCCGGTCGACTGCGTCTGGACGAACTTCAGGTCTTCAACCTTGGCGAGGGATCCCAGAACCGCAGAGGCGTCGATGTAAGGGAGGATGACGCCGTCGATCTCGCTCAGCGTCCCGCCGTCGGGATCCGACTTCAGGTCCCAGACCACCCCTCTCAGGCCCTCGGGAAGGGGTGAGAGATCGGCGAGAAGCTGCGGGTCGGGAAAGCTGACGGTGCGGACTGTTTGCATCGGAAAAACCTCTCGGGTCTATGGGTCTGGGGTGTGCTGGGCGGCCGGGGCGGTGCTTGCCGGGGCCGACGCGGCTAGCGCCGGTCGAACGTGAGCCCGCCGGGGACCTGGAATGTGGGCATGATTTCCAGCATGCCCACATTCACGTGCCGGGGCGTTTCGATGGCGTAGTCCATGGCGTTGACGATGTCGTCGGTGGTCAGGGACTCGTAGCCTTCGTAGTACGTCTTCCACGCCTCTTCCATGGCTTCCGGCGTGCCTCCCATGTTGCGTCCGAAGATCTCCGTTTCGACGCGTCCGGGGCAGATCTCCGTGACGCGGATGCGCTTGCCCACGGTGTCGTTGCGCAGTTGCCGGGAGATCTGGTGCACCGCCGCCTTGGTGGCGTGATAAACCGTGTGGCCGTAGAAGTTATAGACACCGGCGATGGAGCTGATGTTGATGACGTGCCCGCGGTCGCGTTCCACCATGCCCGGCAGCACCAGCCTTGTCAGCTGGAGCAGGCCGCGCAGGTTGACGTCAATGAGTTCGTCGATGTCGCTCTCGCTGGAGTCCAGGAGGTTTCCCGGCCGGGACACTCCGGCACAGTTCACCAGGACATCCACCTCAAGATCGCCGACGGCGGCAGCCAGCGCCGCCGTGTCGGTCAGGTCGACGACGTGGGGAATCGCCCCGGTCTTGTCGGCAAGGTCGTTCAGGCGTTCCTCGTTGCGGGCCACGGCGTGGACGGTGAGTCCCCGCTTGGCCAGGCGTTCGACGATCGCGGCACCCATCCCGGTGGAGGCACCGGTGACGAGGGCTGTTGAATAATCTGAAAAGGGCATCGAAGTCTCCTGGTTGGTTTGCAATGCTGTGCTTGCCGCTGCGTAGTGGTGCAAGCACGGGGGTGGTCCGTGGTTAGGCGTCCCGGAGCGGCAGGTGCGCCCGGTCCTTGACCGTGCTGACGGCGGCAAGGGTGCCCAGCGCGGTGATGACGGCGTAGAAGGCAGGCATGTAGATGTTGCCGGTGGATGAGATCAGCCAGGTCATCAGCAGCGGTGCCGTGCCTCCGAACAGTGCGGAAGAGATGTTGTAGCCCAGGCCGTAGGCGGAGTAGCGCACCCGGGTGGGGAACAGTTCCACGATCAGGATGTGGATCACCGCGGTGTGGCCGGCGAACACGACGGCCATGATGCAGGCGCCGAGGATCGCCAGTGCCATGTTGCCGGTGGCGATCAGGGCGTAGGAGGGAATGCCAAGGACTGCCATGGCGATTGCAGACCCGGCGATGACCTTCTTGCGTCCGATCCGGTCGGAGAGGGCGCCCATGAAAGGAATGGCGATGCAGATGACCACCAGGCTGCAGGCGGTGACCAGCAGGGCCTGACCGATGGTGAAGTTAAGCTGCTTGCCCTTGAGGAAGGTGGGCATGTAGGAGAAGAGGACGTAGTAGCCGGAACCGTTCATGAGCGGGATGAACAGGGCCAGCAGCATAGCGCGCCGATGTTCGGCGGAGGCGAAGGCTTCCTTCAGCGGGTTCTTGGACAGCCCGCCTTCTTCCTTCAGCTTCACGAAGTTGGGGGTGTCGCTGATGGCCTTGCGGATGTACCAGCCGATGACGCCCATGGGGATGGCGATGAGGAACGGGATGCGCCAGGCGAAGGCGCCGAAGCCGCCGCCGTCGATCGCAGCTGCGGTGAGCCACGGGGACATGGAGAACGCTACGAGCGTACCGGTGAGGAGGGCCGCAAAGGATGCGATCTGTGCGTAGGAGGTGATGATGCCGCGCTTGCCTTCCGGGGCGTGCTCAGCGAGGAAGGTCATGGCGCCGGCGGCTTCACCGCCCACGGAGAAGCCCTGCAGCATGCGCAACAACACGAGCAGCACCGGTGCTGCGATGCCGATGGCCGAGTACGCGGGCAGGAGCCCTATACCGGCGGTGGCGGCGCTGATCAGCAGGATGACGAAGACCAGTAGTTTCTGCCGCCCGATCCTGTCGCCCAGGAAGCCGCAGACAACGGCTCCGAGGGGGCGGACGAAGAAGGACACGGCGTAGCCGGCGAAGACAAACAGCAGGGCGTTGTCCGGGTTGCCGGGCGCCAGGAAGACGAGGGCAAGCGTTCCGGCCATGAAGGCGAAGATGCCGTTGTCGTAGAGTTCCACGAAAATGCCGACGCAGCCGGCAGTGACAACTTTGCGGGTCTGCTTGCCGCTGAGCCGTTCTTTGTGCGGCTGGGCCGCGTGCGTAGAAGTTGACATGGCTTTCCTTACTAAGGGGAATGGTAACAAGGCTTTTGATCTGATGGGAGGGCGCTTAGCTTCCGGCTGCCGGTGCCAGTTTTGGCCAGCCGGGCTGGTTGCCGATGCCGAGGAGGGAGAAGACCGTGCCGACCGTGGAACGGAGGTTCTCCAGATCCCGCAGAGCCGCCCGGTACTTCGCTGTAGCTTCGGGAACGGTGGTCTTGCGGAAGGTTATGGTGTGGCCCGGGCGGGCCTGGGCGAGCACGTCGAGCGAGCGGCTGGTAACCACTGCAAGGACGGGGTAGCCGGCGGTGACACCGCGGCCCCGGTGCAGCACCAGGAGTTCCTCCCGGGACGGCACTTCGATGGCTCCCACCGGGACGCCGCGGGACAGCACTTCGGCTGTGGACTGGCGTTCGGGAAGGGCGCCGCCGAGGCGAAGACCGATGTGGTTGCTCCGGGCACTGACGGTGTATTCGGTGTTGAAGAGCAGTTCGGCGGTATCGCCGAACTCGTCAACGTCGGGGCCGTCCGTGACATCAATGACGGCGTGGCTGCTGAACTCCGGCCGGGACAGTCCCAGCCGGAACAGCGGCAGGTCGAAGTACGGCTGCCGTATCGGGCCGACGCTCCGCGAGGTCTTGAGTTCGGTGCCCTGGGAGAGCCGCAGGCCGAAGCCGATGACGGTGTCGGGGGCGCAGCTTCCCAGCAGGATCGGCGCTTCCACCGAGCCATGGACGGCAACGTAGGCTCTGAGGCCTCCGGTGATCTGGCGCAGTGCAACGGTTTCCCCGGCGCGGACGGACACCGGTTCCCATTGCGGGCATTCGCGGCCGCCGACCGTGAGGGTAAGGGGCGCGCCGGTGACGGCAATGAGAATGTCCGTAGTGGCGCGCATCCGGAAGTCCAGGGCGGTTACTTCCAGCAGCGGAGCGTTCTCCTCATTGGCGGTGAGGATGTTCGCCGCGCGTGCCGAGAACTGGTCCAGCGCGCCGTTCACGGGCAGCCCGAACCGGGGTCCCCTGAAGCGGCCCAGGTCCGTGACCACCGAGTGGCCGGGCTGCTGGATGATCAATGAGCCGGTCATCGTGCCGCCTCCATTTTCCGGCCTGCGTAGCTGGCGAACTCCTCGGGCTGGATCTGGCGGAACCTCAAGATGTCGCCGGGGACGTAGGGAACAAGGGGTTCGCTCGTGGCGTCAAGAACGGTCAGGGGCGTCTGGCCTATGACGCACCATCCGCCGGGCGCCACGGCCGGCGCAATGACTGCCTGCCGGCCCGCGACGGCCACAGCTCCTGCCGGAACGGACAGGCGGGGGTCCTTCAGCCGCGGGACCGGGAGCGGAAAGTCGGGTCCGTCCATCATGGGTGAGCCGGCGGGCGCACCCAGGCAGCGGATGACGTAGGACTTGGCCGTGTGAAGCTCGATGATCTCCTCGACGGAGAGCTGCTCATGTTCGGCCACGCGCTCCAGGTCCGGGCCGTACTCGCCGCCGTAGACAACCGGGACGCTGAACTCGCGGGGAGTCCGGGCGGGCGCACCGATGAAGTCGAGCTGGCGCAGGCCGAGCAGGACGAAGGCCCGGACCTGGCGCGCCGAGGTGACGCCGGGGTCGAATTCCACGAGCAGTGAATCGTACGTCGGCACGGCCCCGTGGACGCCGTCGGCCCCTGCGGCCTCCAGCCATCCGGCAAGGGAATGTACGGTGCTCCAGTTGGCCTCACTGTCCGGGGAAGACGCGACGACCCGAAGGGCGGCGTCACCGGACTCGAAGATCTCGACCGGAGTTGGGGTTGGGGTGGGGGCCATGTCAGGCAACCTTCAGCTTGGCGGCCAGAACCTGGGCGAGCGGGGCAATGGTCACGCCGGCGTTCTCCAGTTCAGCTCGAACCTGCCGGGCCAGCAGAACGGCGCCGTGGGTGTCTCCGTGCAGGAGTACCGTGTCGGCGACGATGGGCAGATCGGTGCCGGCAACGGTTTCGATGAGCCCTTCGCACACCATCCGGACGGTGCGGTCCACGATGGTCGAAGGATCGTGGATGACGGCGCCGGGGCGGCCGCGCGGCACCAGGGTGCCGTCAGCCTCGTAGGCCCGGTCGGCGATGCCCACGATCCCCACCGGGAGCCGGCGCGCAGTGGCTGCGGTGGCCAGTTCGCCGTCCTGGGCCAGGACGATCAGGCCGGCGTTGATGCGGGCGGCGGCGTCAGCCACGGCTTCGGCGTAGTCGGCGCGGGTGGCAACGAGGTTTCCCAGCCGGCCGTGCGGGGCAATGTGGGCCACGCTGGCGCCGTGATAGGCGGCGAAGGCAGTCAGCGCGCCGAACTGGTAGAGGACGTCGTTGCGGACCTCATCCGCCGTCAGGTCCATGGCGCGCCGGCCGAAGCCGCGGAGGTCCGGGAAGCTCGGGTGTGCTCCGATGCTGACCCCGAGCCGAACGCATTCGGCGACGGTCGCGTTCATGATGTCCGGGTCACCGGCGTGGAAGCCGCAGGCGATGTTGGCGCTGGAAACCACCTCGAGGAGGGCAGCGTCGTCGCCCATCGAGTAGGCGCCGAAGCCTTCTCCGAGATCTGCTACGAGATCAACTGAGAGTCCCATGTGAGCCTTCCTGGAGTGTGAGCTGCAACGTTGCCCCGCAGGGCGACGTGGTCAGCTGCCGGTAGTGAAGTGATTGTCCCGATCCGGCCCTGAAGGGGGCTTCCGACGGGACGGCCCGAACTGCCGGGCTTCCATAAAAAAGTCTGGCACCGCGAGTTTGATCACACAAAGACGTAATCCATGTCACGGGATAGGTGCCGGTTATGACGGGTTTGCCGCCGGCACGCCTGCAGGGGTGACCGCAGCACGGCGAGGCAGCGCCTCCAGGGCCGCCCAGGGTGGCGGATCTCCCGTTGGTTAGTGCTCTCATTTGTCACCTCTTTCTCCAACGTAGGCTCCGCACTTGCGTTGCGGGACGGCGAATGCATTCAAGGTACGGAGCGCATATTTCGGAAATGTAAAAAAGCGATATCCATTTCCACAAGACCGCTTCTATGCGAAATGCATCTGATGTCATCATGGAATTGCATGTCACCGGAGGGGATAGAATGTACGATTAGTGAAATAGCGTTCTGGGTTCAACCTAGTGTCAGCGATGTGGATCACACAAAGACGTATTGCGTATCCCTCCACAGCATCCGGTTATGACCGTCCCTGGGTTCAGGACGCCGCAGAGAGAGAAGGCGGCCATGGATACGCGGAAGCTTGCGTACTTCGTCCAGATCGTGGATTCGGGAAGCATCACCAAGGCTGCGGCGGCGCTGCACGTTGCCCAGCCAGCCCTGAGCCAGCAGGTTTCGGCTTTGGAGACTGACCTCAAGCAGCGCCTGCTGATCCGCAGCAAGCAGGGGGTCCAGCCCACAGCCGCCGGGCACACCCTATACCGGCATGCGCAGTCAATCCTGCGGCTGGTGGCGCAGGCGCGGCAGGACGTCGCCAAGTCGGGGGCCGCGCCATCGGGTCGCGTGTCCATTGCCATCGCGCCCTACAGCATGGCGTCGAGCCTGACGCCGCAGATCATCAGCGAGGTGGGCCGCCGGTACCCCGACATCATCCTGCATGTCACGGAGATTTACGGCGGCGTCCTGAGCGAAGCCATCAAGAACGGCCGGCTCGATATGGCCCTCATCTACGAGCCGGGCCCTATCCGCGGCGTCCAGTTCACCACGATGATCGTCGAAGATCTGCACCTGGTGGTCAACGCCAAGCGGCTGGAGTCCGGGTCCGCGATCGGCGAGATAACGCTGGAGGAGGTGGCACACTTCGGGCTCTTCCTCCCCGAGAAGATCCACACGCTGCGGCAGGCTGTCGAGGCAGGTTTCGACAGCAAGGGGCTCAAACTCCAGCTGGTGGGCGAGGTGGAGTCGGTGCCGTCCCTGACGCGGCTCCTCCGGGCCGATCTGGGGGCCACGATCCTGCCCAAGTCAGCCGCGGACGCGCTGTTCCATGAAGAAGACTTCTATGTCTTGCGGATCGTGGATCCGGCACTGCAGTGCAAGATCGCGCTTTGCACGCCGGACCACGACCCCCTCTCGGAGGCGGCGTCGGCGGTGCTGCTTGTGCTGAAGGAAATGCTCCAGGAAATGCTCAGCGATAAGTATGGCCGCCCATAGCTTTGGCTTATTAGGGCACGCATCATTTGTCTTAGTAACTGGGCGCCGGGGATTCTAATATTGGTGGCAAGCCAAGAAATTGCAGCGAATCAATTTTCCGCAAACAATCAACCGGGAGCCTGCCATGAAAAAGATCAGCACCACCAGGAGAATTTCAGACCCGAGACTGGGACTGATGGCTAAAACCGGGTCCCATTGCCCGACCAATGGCTTCTGGCGCCCCCAGGACCGATCCGCTGACCCGGTCTTTGTTTTCGAGGGCAGCATCATGCCGGTCAGCGGCGGCGGTTCGACGGTCTGGTACCTGGACGATGCCGTCTTCGGCGCCCCTGCTTATTCGGTGCCCCACGGGGGTCTGATTAGCGGCTGACTGCACCGTCAGCTGCAAAGCACGCTCAACTGCGGGCGCCGCCGCACAGTTATCCGTACGACGGCGGAGCTGCCGCGGCTTGGGCGGCCACCCCGCCCGCGCTGAGGGACCCTCGCGGAGCCGGCGGCACGCGGCCGTTCCGCCGGCCGATGTGCTGCAAATTCTCTTTTATCAGCGGAGGTTCAACGAGGGCCCGCGCAGCGGCGACATCGGGTGCGGGGAGGACTCTGGGCAGGGTGCAGCTTTCGATGCTTGGCTCCGCCGGCTCTACACCGCCCCCGGGACCGGCAACCTCATCGCCATGGATTCGAGGGCACGCCTGTTCCCGGCACACCATCGAACTCCACACCCCCACCGGCCACAGGCACTACTCCACCGCGCCGCCGCTGCCCGGAATTGTGCTGCGCGAAGCAGGGTAACCCGAAGCAGGGTAACCCGCACGGCCACGCCCACCACCGCAGCCGTCGAAGCCACGGCAGGAGGACCGCCGCCGCAGAATACGAGCCTCAGGCGGGGCAGAAGACTGCCCCGCCTGAGCCAATGCCGGCACCTCCCGGGCACCGCTGCCGCGATGTGACTATGCGTGCTCTACGAGCAGCCCCTTGGCCCTCAGAACCTCGGTGAGGTTGCACAGATCGATGGTGGTCCCGCCGGCCTGGTAGAGGCGGATGAGGTCGCGCTCGGCGTCGTCGCGTTCCTGCGAGAGGCGGATGACTTCCTCGATCTCGTCCTTCCTGACGACCACCACACCGTCCGCGTCGCCGCGGAGGACGTCACCGGGATAGATGATTTCGTCGCCGAAGACCACAGGGTGGTTGATCGGGCCGATCGTTTCCTTGACGGTGCCTTTGATGGAGACGCTGCCGGAGAAGACGGGCAGCCCCAGTTCGATGAGGTCCTGCGTGTCGCGGACGCCGGAGTCCGTCACCAGGCCGGCGAGGCCCTTGGCCTTCATGGCGTTGCCGAGGACGTCGCCGAACGTTCCGGCCTCCTCGTACTCCCCTGCCGCGGCCAGGATGACGTCCCCGGCCTCGGCGTAGTGGATGGCCACCTGCAGCATGAGGTTGTCCCGAGGAGCGCAGCGCACAGTAGTGGCCGGACCGCAGAAGGACATGCTCCGGTCGATCGGCTTGATCTTGGAGCTGAGGGCGCCCTTGCGGCCCTGTGCCTCGTGGATGGTGGCGGACGAGAACTTGGCCAGGCGGCTTACGGCGTCGGCGTCGGGTCGTTCGATGGTGGTCTTGACGTGAATCACGGCGTTTTTCCTTCGGTGGGTGTGGATCAGTTGAGGGCCTGGACGGCCTTGTCGATGGCGGCGATGGACTCTTCGATGATGTCGAGGCTGGTCGCGTAGGAGATGCGGAAGTAGGGGCCCAACCCGTAGGCCGATCCCTGGATGACTGCCACGGAAGCGGCCTCAAGAAGGTAGAGGGTGAAGTCCTCATCGTTGCCGATGACTTTTCCCTCGGCGGTCGTCTTCCCGATGACCCCCGCACAGTTGACGTACGCGTAAAAGGCGCCTTCCGGCGTCGTGCATGACAGCCCGCCGACGGCGTTCAGTGCGGTGACTGCCACATCGCGCCGGCCGCGGTAAACCTCGACGCTGTCATGCACGAAGCTCTGGTCGCCCGTGAGGGCGGCGGCGCTGGCGGCCTGGCTTACCGAGGACGGGCAGGATGAGATTTGGGACTGGAGCTTATTGATTGCGGCGATCACCGGGGCCGGTCCTGCCGCGTATCCCAGCCGCCAACCGGTCATGGCGTACGCCTTGGACACGCCGTTGACCACGAGGATGCGGTCCCTCAGTTCCGGGGCCACCTCCACCAGGCTGGAGATCCGGCCGGTGCCGAAGTAGATCTGGTCATAGATTTCATCGGTCAGGACGTAGATGTGCGGAAAGTCCGCGAGGACGTCGGCGAGTGCGCGCAGTTCCGCCCGGGAGTAGACGGCGCCTGTGGGGTTGGACGGCGCATTCAGGATGATCCACTTGGTCCGCTCGTTGAGGGCGCCGCTTAGGGCTTCCGGTGTGAGCTTGAATCCCACGTCCTCGCCGCAGGGAACCACTACAGGCGTGCCTTCGTTGGCGAGCACCATGTCCGGGTAGGAGACCCAGTAGGGGGCGGGTACAACCACTTCGTCGCCCGCGTCCAGGGTAGCCATGAAGGCCGTGAAGATGACCTGCTTGGCGCCGCCGCCAACGGTGATCTCGGCCGGGGTGTAGTGGATGCCGGTGCGCATCTCGAGAGTCTGGAGGATCGCCGTCTGCAGGGCGGGCGTTCCGGTGACGGAGGTGTACTTGGTCTCGCCCCGGCTGATGGCCTCAACGGCTGCCGCCTTGATGTGCTCCGGGGTGTCGAAGTCCGGCTCACCGACCGTCAGGTCCAGGATCCGGCGCCCTTCTGACTTCAGCTCACGCACGCGGGCCGCGGCGGCCACGCTGGCGGATTGCTTGATGCGGGACACTCGCGATGCAGGTACAAATTCAGACATGGTCTCTTCCTAGGGATTCAGGAGGGAGCGATATTTGCTTCCTTCGACCCTAGGGAATCCAGGCGGCTATGGATAAGACCTAAACTGCGTGGACGGATAAGCGTCTCTTATGGCCTGCGGCAGTCATGGCGTCGGTCCTCGGCTGTGTACAGCGCGAGACCTCTGCTTTTGGCCCCTAGCCAAGGCCGAACCCAAACTTTTTGATTATGGCTCCACGCACTATTGGTATTTCCGCGGGGTGGCCATCCCGTCTAGCCTTCTACGTAACCGGCGCCGACTGGCGCGGCCGTTTTCCGGGTCGGCTCGCGTGCCGACGCGGACCGACTCCAATCCGAACCGAGGAGTGCTCTTGGCCGTTCTGCACCGCTCCGACCGCCCGGAGGTTGCTCCGACACCGGAATCACGTCGGCGGCGTGCCCGTACCGGCTCGTACCGCTACCAGGGAACACCAAAACCCGACCCAACTGCTGTCCAGGCTGACAGGATACGGAAGTTGCTCAGGGAGGACCGGCAACGGATTTCTTTCAACGCCAGCAGCATGCGCGCGCTCTCCGTCCGCCTAAACCAACAGATTGCCCAGGCGCTCTGTGACGGCATGAGGATCACGGGCCTGGCAGAAGCCTCAGAACTCTCCCGCTGGACAATCCGGACAATCGGCCTGTCGTCCGAGGACCTGCTCCCGTCCGGACTGCCGGCCGGGCAGCACCTTGCGGTGATCAGCCAGTTGACGTCCGAGTTGGCCGAGCTTGAGGAGTCGAAGGCGATCCTTGAGGAAAGTCGACTGACCCTCATGGCTGCGGCACGCCGGCTTGGCGTCATGGATGACTACGAGCTCGCGGCTCTGAGCGGACTCCAGCGCGATACCGTCCAGAAAATGACAGGGTGCCGTCGGCCGGAAACCGGTGTCCTCCCGGCGTAGGCGGGCCCTGATCCGCTATGCGGCGGAGTCCGGGTTCCATCCTGGTCCGCCCTCGCGGACCAGGATGGAACTGCCCTATCGCAAAATCACAGTGCGGTTGCCGAGCAGCAGGATTCTGCCCTCGCAATGCCAGCGGACGGCGTTGCGGAGGGCCGTGCATTCGGCGTCCCGGCCGACCGCGACAAGGTCGTCGGCGGTGTACGTGTGGTCCACGTCGATGACCTGCTGCGAAATGATGGGGCCCTCATCGAGTTCGGCGTTGACGTAGTGCGCCGTGGCGCCCACGGTCTTAACGCCCCGGTCGTAGGCCTGGTGGTAGGGCTTCGCACCCTTGAAGCTGGGCAGGAACGAGTGGTGGATGTTGATGGTCCGTCCTGCGAGCTTGGCCGAAAGCCCGTCACTCAGGACCTGCATGTAGCGGGCCAGCACCACGAGCTCCACATCGAGGCCGTCGACGAGTTCCAGAAGCCGGGCTTCGGCGTCGGGCTTCGTGTCCTTGGTGACCGGCAGGTGGAAGAACGGGATACCGTGCCACTGGACCAGCCCCTCCTGCTCGCGGTGGTTGGAAACCACGGCGACGATCTCCACCGGGATGTCGCCCGTGCGTGCCCTGAACAGCAGATCATTGAGGCAGTGGCCCATTTTGGACACCATCACCAGGACGCGGCGCTTGCGGCCGTGCGGCTCCAGCTGCCAGTTCATCTTCCACTTCTCCGCCACAGCCGTGAAGTCCCGGCGCAGCTCCTCCGTGCTGAAGGACTCCTGCGCCGCGGGATCCTGCGGAGAGGAGAAGTGGACGCGCATGAAGAAGTGCCCTTCCCCCTTGTCCCCATACTGCTTGATGTCGATGATGTCGCAGCCGTGGCTGAGCAGGAATCCTGAGACCGCGTGGACGATGCCAGGCGACTCGGCACAGTCGACGGTCAGGACATGCTCGACCGTTGCGGCAGGTACCTCAGCTTTCGGTATGGGCCTGTTCAGGGTTTGGGCAGTGGTCATTTGTACAGTGCTCATTTCTTCACGTTCCCAAGACCCCGCCCGGTGGCCTCGTGCGCCAAATCCTGAGTGAGTTCGGCCTGGAACGTTGCATAACGCGCCAGATGGGCGGGGCGACGGCGCAGCACCAACCAGGCGGCGCCGAGCACGATGAACCAGACGGGCGTGACCAGGAGCGCCGTGAGGGTGTCCGGCTGCGTGGTCAGCGTCCAGAGCACGAAGGCGAAGAACGCGAAGACCACCCAGACCATGGGGACGCCGCCCGGCATCCGGTACTTGGAAGCCTCATGCAGGTGCGGGCGGCGCCTGCGGAAGGCCAGGTAGCTGGCCAGGATGATGGACCACACGAAAACGAAGCAGACAGCCGACACGGTGGTCACCATGTCGAAGGCTTTGCCGATGTCCTGGCCCGCGTACATCAGCACCACGCCGGAGAGAAGCAGAACGCAGGAGAGAAACAGGGCATTCTGCGGAACCTTGCGGCGCGAGAGGGCACCGAAGACGGACGGAGCGTCGCCTTCCTGGGCCAGCCCGTACACCATCCGCGAAGTGGAGTAGATGCCGGAGTTGGCCGAGGACATGGCCGAGCTGAGCACCACCAGGTTCACCACGGTGGCGGCGGCGCCCAGGCCCGCAAGGGAGAACATGGCGATGAACGGGCTGTGGCCGGCCTGGAACTGGGTCCAGGGGGTGACGGACATCAGGATGATGAGGGCGCCCACGTAGAAGAGCAGCACACGGATGGGGATGGAGTTGATGGCCTTGGGCAGGTTCTTCTCCGGGTCCTTGGCCTCTGCGGCGGTGGTGCCCACGAGCTCAATGCCCACGAAGGCGAAGACTGCGATCTGGAAACCGGCCACGAATCCCATGAACTCGTTCGGGAAGAAACCGCCGTGGCTCCACAGGTTCGTGAAGGTGGCAGGGCCGGCGTCGGACTGGAACCCGCTGAAGATCATGAACAGGCCCACCACGATCAGCGCCGCGATGGCGATGATCTTGATCAGTGCAAACCAGAACTCCGTCTCGCCGAACGCCTTCACCGTGGTGAGGTTCAGGAGCAGGAGGATGGCCACGGTTGCCAGGCCCGGGATCCACAGCGGCACCGAGGGCCAGAGTTCCTTCGAATAGCCCGCTATGGCGATGACGTCCGCGATGCCTGTGATCACCCAGCAGAACCAGTAGGTCCAACCCGTGAAGAAACCGGCCCAGGGACCGAGGAGGTCCGCCGCGAAATCGCTGAAGGATTTGTAGTTCAGGTTGCTCAGCAGCAGTTCGCCCATGGCCCGCATGACGAAGAACAGCATGAAGCCGATGATCATGTAGACGAAGATGACGGAGGGCCCTGCCGCGGAGATGGTTTTGCCCGAGCCCATGAAGAGGCCTGTGCCGATTGCGCCGCCAATGGCGATCAGCTGGATGTGCCGGTTGCTGAGCTGCCGCTCAAGATGCGGCGTTTGCTGGGAAGTTACGGTTTCAGTTGTCACGTGCTGCTCCTCGAATCAATGCTGGATGGAGTGCTGCTGAGGTTGACGCCTGGTCTGGCCCTCCGGGAACCGAATCAAGGCTGTTGAAGCTGTAGAGATGGATGCCCGCGATGTTGCCGGGGTCGCTTTCCAGCCCGGTCACCAGGCTTTGTGGCGAGTAGCTGTCACCACTCAGGAGTTTGCGGGCCAGCGGGCCCTTGCGGCTAAGGAACTTCAGGGAACTCCCGACGCCGATCTGCGTCGCCAGCGAGACCAGCTTGGTCCGCGGAACAGACCCTGCCACGCCGGCCCAGACGGGCAGCCGCACGCCTTCGCGGCGCAGGAGCGCCGCGTAATCAAGGATTTTCGGCGCGGAGAAGCACATCTGCGTGACAACGTGCGAAGCCAGGTGCTGTTTGGCCAGCAGCGCGTCCAGCACGTCCACGGGACCAGCAGCGGGGTGGCCCTCCGGGTAGCCCGCAACGCCTGCCCGCATCGCGCCGCCGGAATACTGCGCGATGTCTTCCAGAAGCGCAAGGGCGGACTCGTACGGGCCAGCTGGACTCTTCCGGTCTCCGCCGATCACGAACACCTCGCCGATGCCGGCAACGCCGCAGTCGCGCAGGATTCCGGTGAGGTCAGCGCGGCTATGCAGGCTACGCCCCGCGAGATGCGGGATCACTTTGTAGCCGAGCACGCTCAGCTGTACCGCCGTGCGCATGGTCCGCTCGATGCCGTGATGGGGCAGGCATGTCACGGTGAGCGTTGTGGTCAAGGGCACCTGGGCCTTGACCCGCTCAACGATTCCCTCTGAAGGGATGATTTCTATTCTGATGGGGAACATCTTTGGTCCTCTCTGAACATCAGGGTGGTGGGTCTGGAAGGTCAGGCCGTGCCTGCGAGCAGCGAGCTGGCTTCCTGGCGGGTGCTGCCGGAGCTTTCGATGTGTGCCAGTTCGGCGGGGATTTCCCAGCCTTTCTTGCGCATCGCGGTGGCCCAGAGCCGGCCGGCACGGTAGGAGGACCGGACGAGGGGTCCGGACATGACGCCGAGGAAGCCGATCTCGTCCGCTTCCTGCTGGAGGTCCACGAATTCCTGTGGCTTGACCCAGCGGTCCACCGGGAGGTGCCGCTCGGA
>NZ_JBFTKK010000033.1:0-27014 GCF_056395905.1 Arthrobacter sp. 05T444 | reverse complement strand
CAACGCGGCCCTGAAGGAGGCGGCCGGCAAGGCGCTCCCGCAGGACGTCATCGACCGGTCCCTGAAGAACATCGTGTTCACCGTTGACCCGCTGGCCGGAGCCTTCAACAAGCTGCTGCAGGACGGCGTGGACGCCGGCACCACCAAACAGGCCGACCTCAACGGCATCTTCGATCTCCGGGCACTAAACGCGGTGACCGACGACAAGGCATCCGCAGCGGGGCTGGGCCTGGACTAGCCCAACCGGCTTCACCGCACACCAAGCTCCACGCACCACGAACAAAGGACGGGACCATGCCAGTCGTACTGGAAAACCTGGGCAAGCGCTTCGGCGAAGGCGCCCCGGTGCTGGACGACGTCAACGCCACCATCGGCAAGGGCGAGTTCGTCGCCCTCCTCGGTGCGTCCGGCTGCGGCAAGTCCACCCTGCTGAACATCATGGCGGGACTGGAGGTCCCGACGTCGGGCGCTCTTGAGGTGCCCAGCGACGGCGCCGCGTTCATGTTCCAGGACGCCGCCCTGTTCCCGTGGCTCACAGCCCGGGAGAACGTCGAGCTCGCGCTGAAACTGCGCGGCGTCGGCAAGGCCGAGCGCCGCACGAAAGCCGATGAACTGCTGGACCTGGTGCACCTCGCGGAGGCCGGCGACAAGCGCCCGCACGAGCTCTCCGGCGGCATGCGCCAGCGTGTGGCCCTGGCGCGTTCGCTCGCGCAGGACCGCCAGCTGCTGCTCATGGACGAGCCGTTCGCTGCCCTGGACGCCATCACCCGCGACCTGCTCCATGACGAACTCGAACGCATCTGGAAGGAAACCGGGCGCACCATCGTGTTTGTGACGCACAACGTCCGCGAAGCCGTCCGGCTGGGCCAGCGCGTGCTCCTGCTGTCCTCCCGGCCCGGCCGCGTGGTGCAGGAATGGAACGTCACCGAAGAACACCGTACCGACGCCGGTCTTGCCGGACAGCTGACCGGGGTCATCACCGCCCGGCTGCGAGAGGAGATCCGCCGCCATGCCAAGTAACCCGACCCCTGTGGCAGAAGAGAAGCCGGCGGTCCTCCCTGACGAGGCCCCGGTGTCGGCAGGCTCAGCCACCGGTTCCACAAAAATCCATGCGGCCCTGACCCGTTCCTCCACCGGTTCCGCAGACCTGCGCGAACTCGAATCCGGGCTCGACTCGCTGCAGTCGGACGCCATCCGCAAGGCGCGTGTCGACTGGAGCCGCATCCTGCTGCCGGTGGCCGCCCTTGTGGTGCTCATCATCATCTGGCAGTTCTACGTCTCGCTGGGCCTCAAGCGCCGCGACCAGGTGCCCGGACCGATGGACGTGCTGGAGCAGTTCGGCACGCTGTGGGCTGAGGGATCGCTCCAGGAGGCCGTGTGGACCTCGTTGCAGCGCGGGATCATGGGCTTCCTGATCAGCGTGGTGATCGCGACGCCGATCGGCCTGCTGCTGGCCCAGGTGGCTCCGCTGCGCAGGGCGTTCGGGCCCCTCATCTCCGGGCTTCAGGTCCTGCCGTCCGTGGCGTGGGTGCCCGCGGCCATCATCTGGTTCGGCCTCACCGACGCCACCGTGTACTTCGTGGTTTTCATGGGCGCCATCCCGTCCATCATCAATGGCCTGATCTCCGGCGTGGACCAGATCCCGCCGCAGTACCGCAGCGTAGGCACAGTTTTGGGTGCGTCCCGGTTTCAGATGGCGGTGCAGATCATCCTGCCGGCCGCATTGCCGGGCTACCTGAGCGGGCTCAAGCAGGGCTGGGCATTTTCCTGGCGGTCGCTCATGGCCGCGGAAATCATCGCCGTGGGCGGCACCATCGGCTTCGGCCTCGGCTCCATGCTGAACCAGGGCCGCGACCTCGCGGACATGACCATCGTGATGTCCGCAATCCTGCTGATCCTCGCCGTGGGCATCCTGATCGAGCTGCTCGTCTTCGCGCCCATCGAGAAGCGCCTGCTCCAGCGCCGCGGCCTCCTGGCCGGCAGCACGCGCTAAGCGCGTCCGCACTGACCCAACAAGAAAGCCCGACGGCGATACTCGCCGTCGGGCTTTCCGCTGTCCTTTGTCCTGGCACCGTCGCACCCTTGTTCCACCGATGCAGCGTGCCTACACTCACGACAAGGCCGGCAGCCGGCCCGATCCCACAACTGTTCAGGAGGTAGCCGTGGCACCAAAATTTGGCTTGCTGGCACTGGTCGAGGCCAAGCCCGGGAAGGAACAGGAAGTTTGGGACTTCCTCAACGGAGGCCGCGAGATAGTACTCGGCGAGCCTGGCACGAGGACCTGGTACGCGTTCCGGGTCAGCGAGAACACGTTCGGCATTTTCGACACTTTTGACACCGAGGAGGACCGGCAGGCCCACCTCAACGGGGCCATTCCTGCCGCCCTGGGCCAACATGGCCCGTCCCTGCTCGCCAAGGATCCGGACATCCGGCCGATCGAACTTATCGCCGTGAAGTAGCGGCCCGCGCGGGGCGGGGGCGGCTCTACGCCGCGACCGCCCCTATGTGACGCAGCGTTACCTTACGTGAACTGGTGTTTCCGCCGCCGTTGTTGGTGAATGTGACCCGGCCCTACCGTTGATTCATGGCAATTCAGGACATCTACCCAACGGCACTGCGCCTGCTCGGCCGCCCTGTGCTGGTGGTGGGCGGCGGACCCGTGGCCACGCGCCGCGCCAAGGGCCTACTCGACGCCGGTGCACGGGTCACCGTGGTGGCCCCGGTTGCCTCAGCCGCGCTCCAGGAACTCGCCGACGCCGGCCTGCTCACCTGGGTACCGCGCGCCTACTCTTCCTCCGACGTCGACGGCGCGTGGTTCGTTCAGACCGCCACTGGCGATTCCGCCGTGGACTCGCAGGTTTCTGCCGATGCCGAGGCGCAGCGCATCTGGTGCGTCAACGCCTCCGACCACGAAGCTTCGGCTGCCTGGACCCCCGCCGTCGCCGTGGTGGACGACGTCAAGATCGCCGTCAACGCCGGCGGAGACCCGCGCCGCGCGATGGCCCTGCGTGACGCCGTCGCTACGGCCCTGGAAACCGGTGACCTGCCGCTCCGCCGGCGCCGGGCGACTGCCGGCTCCGTGGCCCTCGTGGGCGGCGGCCCCGGCGACACCGGCCTCATCACCGTCCGCGGCCGCAGGCTCCTGGGCCAGGCCGATGTTGTGGTGGCAGACCGCCTCGGCCCCCGCGAACTGCTCAACGAACTTGCCCCCGATGTGCGCGTGATCGAGGTGGGCAAGACGCCCGGCAACCATCCCGTGCCGCAGGCCGAGATTAACCGCATCCTCGTCGACGAGGCCCTCGCCGGACACCGCGTGGTGCGCCTCAAGGGCGGCGACCCCTACGTCCTGGGCCGCGGCGGCGAGGAAGCGGAGTTCTGCCGGCAGCACGGCGTCGAGGTTGAAGTGGTTTCGGGCGTCACATCCGCGATCTCCGTCCCGGCCGCCGCAGGCATTCCGGTAACGCACCGCGGCCTGGCCAAGGGCTTCAGCGTGGTCACCGGCCACGAGGAACTGTCCGAGGTCCCGGCCCGCGCAGACCATACCGTGGTGCTCCTCATGGGAGTGGGCCAGCTGCGCGAATCGGCGTCCGCCCTGGGCAAAGCCGGACTGCCGGGGGACACTCCGGTTGGTATTGTGGAAAACGGCTACCTGCCGAACCAGCGCGTGACGATTGGCACCCTCGGGTCCATCGCCGACCAGGCCGAGGCCACCGGCGTCGCGAATCCTGCCGTGATCGTGATCGGTGACGTTGTCCGCGTGAGCCCCTTTGCGCCGTCGCACTTCAAGACCGCTGACTACAGCACCACCAGCCCCAATAAGCCCCGCACCACCCGCGTTCTCACCCCGTAAAGCCCGTCGATTGCTCCATAACTGCCGTTATCAAGCCTCAGAAGGGCAGTTGTGGAGCAACGGATGCAGAAGAAAAGGAACACAGCCGTGTCATCAAGCACCACCGTAGGTTCTGCCGAACGTCCACTGCGCGTCGCCGTCGTGGGCTCCGGCCCGGCCGGCGTCTACGCTGCGGACATCCTCACCAAGAGCGAAGCCGTCAAGAGCGGCGAGCTGACCGTGAGCATCGACCTCTTTGACCGCTACCCGGCGCCCTACGGACTGATCCGCTACGGCGTGGCCCCGGACCACCCGCGCATCAAGGGCATCGTCAATGCCCTGCACAAGGTCCTGGACCGCGGCGACATCCGCTTCTTCGGCAACGTGGACTACGGCACGGACCTCTCCATCGAGGACCTGCGCACCCACTACGACGCCGTCATCTTCGCCACCGGCGCCATCAAGGACGCCGACCTGAACATCCCGGGCATCGAGCTTGAGGGCTCCTACGGCGGCGCGGACTTCGTTTCCTGGTACGACGGCCACCCGGACGTGTCCCGCGAATGGCCGCTGGACGCCAAGGAAATCGCCGTGATCGGCAACGGCAACGTGGCGCTTGACGTGGCCCGCGTCCTCTCAAAGCACGCTGATGACCTCCTCGTCTCCGAAATCCCGGACAACGTCTACGCCGGCCTGAAGTCCTCGCCCGTCACGGACGTCCACGTCTTCGGCCGCCGCGGCCCGGCCCAGGTCAAGTTCACCCCGCTGGAACTCCGCGAACTGTCCCACTCCAAGGACGTGGACATCATCCTGTACCCGGAGGACTTCGAGTTCGACGAGGAATCGGACCGCCAGATCCAGAGCAACAACCAGACCAAGACCATGGTGGGCACGCTCACCAACTGGATCGCCGAGCAGCCCGAGGACCTCTCAGAGCTCAAGGCCTCCCGCCGCCTGCACCTGCACTTCCTGCACAGCCCGGTGGAAATTTACGACGACGCCGCGAACCCCGGGCGCGTCAGCGGCATGAAGTTTGAACGCACCGAGCTGGACGGCACGGGCAACGCCCGCGGCACCGGCGAATACGTCGACTACCCCGTGCAGGCCGTCTACCGCGCAATCGGCTACTTCGGTTCGGCCCTGCCGGAGGTCGAGTTCGACCACAAGAAGGGCGTCGTCCCGAACGCCGGCGGCCGCGTCCTGGACGCGTCCGGCGAGCACGTCCCGGGCATCTACGCCACCGGCTGGATCAAGCGCGGTCCCGTGGGCCTCATCGGCCACACCAAGGGCGACGCCCTCGAAACCGTGACGTACCTGCTGGAAGACCGTGAAAACCTGCCGGTGGCCGAGGCGCCCGCCGCAAGCGCCGTCGTCGACCTTCTCGAAAGCCGCGGCGTGGAGTACACCAGCTGGGAAGGCTGGCTGGCACTGGACGCGCACGAGCTTGCCCTGGGCGCCGAGGCCACGGCGGCCGGCGGATCGCACGGCGTACAGGTCAAGCGCGAGCGCATCAAGGTTGTGCCCCGCGAGGACATGGTGTCCATCTCCCGCGACGGGGTCGCCGCCAGCGTCTAGCTCTCTACACAACGCGGGGTCACTCACCGCCCGTTCCATTCGGATCACCGGGCGTAGAGTGACCCCGCGTTGTGCTTAACGTCCGGCTAGCGGCCAGCCCCGCCGGCGGCCATGAGTTCGAGCCGCTTCAGGGTTTCCCGGTTCCGCACCGAGATCAGGGGATCCCGCACTACTTTGGGCACGGCCAGGCCGGGACCTCTGACGGCGTCTTCGGCAATCGAGACGCGGCATTGGGTCCCCTGGTCCTCCAGCGTGATGACCACCTTCGCCTCGCCCAGGGGCCAGCCGCGGGCCATCAGTTCCAGTGACTTCCCTGGATCAACGGCCGTCACCTTGGTGGAGTCGTTGATGATCAGGGGCCATGCGCCCACGGAATGATGCAAGCGTGCGCCAACCTTGGGCCAGTGCGCGTCGACGGATCGGATCCGCGAGGCGCCGACAACCCAGCCGGAGTACAGCCAGCCATCGGCGATCACCTTCCAGACGTCCGGTGCCGGGGAATTGAAGACCTGCGTGACGGTTGACATGGGTTTCCTCTCGAGGGGCGGCGGGGTGTGCTGCTGGGTTGTTGTGTCAGCCGCGGTTTTCCGGGCGTCGGGCTGCCCTGGCGCGGTCCCGCGGGCGGTTCGGTAGGAACGTTCCCGGAGGCGCCGCGCCCACGGGTAGGTCCCGGCTCCCGGCAGCGGGTGTTCGAGCGGGTCGAAGCGGATGGTGGTGTCGTCGGGCCCGGGGACGGCCCGCAGCCGGAGGGTCCCCGCGTGGACCCACCGGCCGGCGGGTTTGGCGAAGGAGAGCGCCAGGACCCAGTCGCCCGCGATGAGGGCGTCCCTGAAGTCTGCGCCGGTTTCGGCGCGGCCGGTGGCGCCCGGAGGCAGTGAAAGCGTGCGCAACCCCAGCAGGACCGGGCCGTTCGCACCCTTGTAGGGCATCAGCGTGGTGAATCTGGCGGCACCGACGTCGAGCTTGGGAAGCAGCGCATACCGCGCCGGAAAGCCCCAGCCGGTCGATGCGAAGAGAATATCCGCCGGCTGGCCGCCGGCAGTACCCTCGGAGGCGGCGCCGATGCGGAGGGCGAGGCCAAGAATGTCGGGCAGCGCTTCCGGCAGGCCCACCGAGCGGGAAAAACGGGCCTGCACCTGTTCACTGCCGGCAGCATCGAGCCAGCTGATTCCGCTGTGCGTACCCTGGAGCCCGCCGGCAGCGTGTTCGTCCATGCCATGCCGCGACAGCTCGCCGACAAGGCCGAGGCCGTGGGGATGGATCGGACGGAGAGGGCGTACTGCCTTGATCGCCTTGAAGACAGCGGCGAAGGCCTGCCCTGCCAGCGCGCTTGCCCCGCCTGCCGGTCTGCGTGTCTGCGTCATTCGAGCCCTCCTCAGGGATTACCCGTCACATCCTGCCAAACCGTGACCGGACCAAGGCAAAAACGCCGTAGCAAATGAAGCCGGCGCCGATCGCCAGGAGCAGGTAGGGGCCGTAGGCGTGCTCGCGCAGGGCCTTGAGGCTGCCGTCCAGTCCGGTGGATTCTTCCGGGGTGTGCTTGGCGGCGGCGATCACGAAGAGCAGCCCGGCAAGGTTCAGTGCGATGCCTTTTGCCACATGGCCGGTGACGCCCAGGGAATCAATGACCTTCCCGCGGCGGGTGCCGTCAAAATGAAAGAGCTCCTCCTTGAACCCCCGCCGGACTCCTTTCACAATGAAGTAGACGCCCACGCCCATGACGGTGAGGCCCAGCGCGCTGAGCGCCACGGCGCCAAACGGGGCATTGAGGAGCGCCGTGCTGACGTCCTTCGTTGATTCACCCGAGTCACCGCGCAGGCCCAACGCAAAGCCGCCGAAGCTCAACGCCACGCTGCCGTAGGCGATGGCCAGGAAGCCCGAGGAGATGTTTTTGCCGATTCGTTCCTTGCGCGGGAGATGGCGTGCCCGGAGTGTCGCCTCGCTGAGTTGCCACAGGGCCAGGCCGATGCAGGCGACCGTTCCTGCCCACATGACGGCGGGTCCCCAGGCGTTGGCGGCCAGTTGCTCGATCGCCCCGGTGGCTTCGGCCTGCCCTGGCTGGCCGAGGGCCAGCGCGATCGCGATGCCGCCGATGACGACGTGGAGCAGTGCCATGACGGCAAACCCTGAACGCGCGACGACGTCAAGCGCCTTGGTGTTCGACGCAGCCTCTGCGGCGTCGGCCGCCTCTCCGATGGGGGTTGTGCTGTCCGTCATTCCCGTATCAGCCGTTCATGGGTCCCTCGGCATGGACCTTGCTGGCTCCCTCACCCGTCAATTTCACAGTGCAGCGCACCACAAGGTTGTCCGGCGCGGTGTCGATGTCCACCAGGGCGTCACCGGCGCTGAGGATGGTGAAGACCTCCGAGCCGGGCTCCACGTCAAAGCCCTTGGACCGTGCAGCCTGCCGGGCGTTTTCCAGCGCTTCATGGCGGAGCCCGTCCACATAGACTTGGTCGTCCTCGCGGGCAGAGTCGCCGAAGGCCCAGCCGAACAATGTTCCCGTTGCTTCCATGGCGTTGATTTTACGCACAAAGCTGGCGCTATTACGGGCTTCCGTAACATTAGTAAGTGTGCTTACCATACTCGCACCATGACTTTGGTGCGGCGGCCGTCCGCAGGAAGAGCCTGAGGGCGGCAAAGCCATCTTTTCCATCTTCAGGTTCCGATTTCTACGTTAGGAAGCACATCATGGCAGGAAATCTACTGGCCCGCTCTGTTCACGATCTGACGGCGGCCGCATGGTTCGGCGGCTCGCTGATGGGTGCCATCGGCCTCAACGGGGCCGCGGCGGAAGCCAAGGACCCCGCCGAACGAACACGGCTGTCCAGCCTTGGCTGGATGAAGTGGGCGCCCATTCAAACCGCTGCCTTTGCCACTCACCTTGTCGCGGACCTGGCCATCGCCTGGGAGAACAGGGAGCGGATCGCCAAGCAGGACAGCGTGGGCGCCGACACCATCTACAAGACGGCAGTCACGCTGGCGGGTGCGGCCGTCACCTTGTATGCGGGCATCCTGGGCAAGAAGGTCGAAAAACTGGCGGACGAGGGGGCGGAAGGCGCCACCGAGCCCCGGCGCGGAGCATCGGACAAGTTGCAGGCAGCCCAGAAGCAGCTGAAGGTGCTGCAGTGGACCATCCCGGCATTCGCGGCATGGGTCATCGTCCTCGGTGCCAAGCACGGTGAGATGCAGCGGCCCAAGAATGTTTTCAAGGGCCTTCGGTAACGGCGGTCTATTCTTTGCCTGAACGCACGACCTGACTGAATATACGACGGCGGGCGGGCACCTAAAGTGCCCACCCGCCATCCTGCGTGGGAACAGTTCCGCCCACCGCAGGGCGCCGTGTCTACGTGGGCTGGCTGTTGAGCGGCGGCAGGTCCGGGTTGAGCGGTTCGAGACTGGGATCCTCCGCCGTCCACACCTGGATGACCGCCCAGATTACGGCTGCCAGCGGCACGGACAGCACTGCGCCGATGATGCCGGCGAGGATGGTGCCGGCCGTCAGGGCCATGAGGATGACCAGCGCGTGGAGCTGGAGTGACTTGCCCATGACGACCGGCTGCAGCAGATCGCCTTCGAGCTGGTTGACCGCGATCACCACCGCGACGACGATCAGGGCGACGACCGGCCCGTTGGCCACCAGGGCCACCAGCGCGGCGAGGATCCCGGCCACGGTGGCGCCCACCAGCGGGATGAACGCCGTGATAAAGACGATGATGGCCAAGGGGATGGCCAGCGGCACCTGCATGATCAGCAGCGCGGCGCCGATCGCCACCGTATCCACGAGCGCCACGATGGCGGTTCCCCTGACATAGCCGCCCAGGACTTCCAGGGTGCGCTGGCCCGCCCGGCGAAGCCTGGCCTCCCGGTGACCGGAGAAGGGCCGCAGGATGAAGTTCCAGATCCTGGCGCCGTCCTTGAGGAAGAAAAACAGGATCACCACCACGAGGCTCGCGCCGGCGAAGAACTCGGTCACCACGGAGAGGCCGGACAGGGCGCCGGAGCGGACCTGGCTGCTCGTGGCGAACTGGACCGCACCCTCCCTCGCCTGGTTCAGCTGCTCGCGGTCAATAGGGAGGGGGCCGGAGAGAAGGAACTTTTCAAGTTCGTCCAGTCCGGAGGAGGCTTGCTGCACGAGCTCGCCCCACTGGCTTCGGACCGAAAAGAAAATGACCGTGGCAACGCCGGCGAGCACCAGGAGCAGCGCCACGAAGGCCAGGCCGGTGGCCGCGCCGCCGGGCATGCCGCGGCGCCGCAGCACATTCACAAAGGGGCCGATGGCGGCGGCGAGGATCAGTGCGATCACCACCGGAATGACCAGGAGGCGGATCTGCAGGAGGCCGTAGATGGATACCACGGCGACGGCCAGCACCAGCAGCACCTGCGCGCTGCGGATGCCGACCCTGCCAAGTCCGTCGCCCCACAGTTCGCGGGGTGGCCTCTGTTCCCGTGCCGGCCTTTCAGGCCGGTTGCGCCGGACAGATGCCTCTGGTCCGGGTGTTTGGGTGCCTCCCGCTTGCGGGCTGGGCATCTGCTGCCCCGGTGGTGCTTGCTGCTCGGACTCTTGTGCTGCTCGGGCCATGGGAACTCCTAGTCGTCAGCGGGCACACGGCAGCATTGGACTCCCTGCGGTGACTCCCCGTCTCGGGTAGTAAGCCTACTGATCGGTTTGGCGATGGCGAAACCCCGGCAGGGTTGGAACCCGGCTTCAGAACTCGGCGTTGACGAAACCGATGACGATGGCCGTCCACCAGCAGACCTGCGAAATCGTCAGGCAGGCGAGCATATGGAAGCGCTGGCCGGGGGTCAGCGCCCCGAACGTGGTGGTGGGCGGCATGACGAGCAGGCGGCGCATGAGGGGGATCAGCATGATGCCGTTCAGGATCAGGATCAGTACGGCGGCAAGTTTGATCACCGTCAGCGGATTGTTCAGGTGCGGGCTGAGAAACGCGCCGGTGAACAGCATGGCGGTGATGCCCACCCAGATCAGCGGGCTGGCGGCGTCGTCCAGCCGGATGGTTTCGGAGAGTTCGCGTTTGCCGATGAGCCACAGAAAGCCGTGCCAGTCCACCAACAGGATGGCGCCAAAAGCCAGGACCATCGCGAGGATGTGTGCGGCAATGGCCAGGACGTGGAGCGGCCCCTGGAGGGTCACGGACGTTCCCACCATGACGGCGAGTGACCAGGTCACGAAGGCAGCCACGCAGAGGATGCCGACCAGCCGGCGGGACGACTTGTGTGATTTCGGCCGCACGCGCCTGCCCGCGGAGCGGCCGGCCGATGCACTGTACGCCACGGGATACCTCCAACTGCCTGAAGGACTTTGTCCGCGGCCGTCCCGGTATTGACGGAGGGTAAACCGCTGGTTCGAGCATCAGTCCGTGGCATTGGAAAAACCTTGGAAAAACCCTAGAAAAACATCGCAGCCCCCCACATCTGGGGGAGTCATGCCCGCGGGCGGGGGCTTCGGTGTTAATCCCGCAGCCACTCGGCGCAAGAATTAAGGTTCCGGTTCACGCTGGCCACGGCGGCATCGCCGTCGTGCGCCTCGATGGCGTCCACGAGTTCGCCGTGGCCCTCATGCGGCAGGCCGTCGAAGCCGCCACGGCGCTGCTGCTTCAGCAGGTCGTTGTGGAAAACCTCGCCGAAGCTGACATAGAGCTCGTGCAGCAGCGGGTTGCCGGAGGCGTGGGCCACGCGCTCGTGGAAGCCCCAGTCCGCTCCGGCCCACCCGGCGTAGTCGGCTGCCTTCCAGGCCACATCGCGCTCGGCGAGCAGCGCGCGCATGGCGGCGACGTCGTCGGCCGTGGCGTTCCTGGCCGCGAGGCGTGCCGCCTGGGTGTCCAGTCCCAGCCGGACCTCGAGGATGTGCTCCTGGGTGTGGTCCTGGTACATGCGGCGGGCTGCCCCGGAAATCTCGCTCGTGGCGCGGACATAGGTGCCGTCGCCGCGGCGGACCTCCAGCATCCCGCTGTGGGCCAGGGCCTTGACCGCTTCGCGCAGCGTCCCGCGGGATACGCCCAGGCCTGCCATCAGTTCGGTCTCGGAGGGGATCCGCTGCTGAAGCGGCCACTCGCCGGAGTGGATCATCTCCCGGAGTTTGGCCGTGATTTCGTCGGCCAGCGGCTGGCGGTGCGAGGTGCTCAGAGTCACGGCGGCTAACCTTTCGTCTTGGCCGTGAGGAGGTGCACCACGACGATCTGGGCCAGCGCGATGGCCAGCAGCAGCGCCAGTGGCAGCGTCCAGCCGCCCGTCGCGCTGTGCAGCAGGCCCATTCCGAACGGCCCCACGGTAGCCAGAAGATAGCCGGTGGACTGCGCCAGAGTGGACAGGGCTGTGGTCTCGGCTGTGTCCCGCCCGCTGCGGCTGATCATCACCATGACCAGCGGAAAGATGCCGAGCCCGAAGCCGAGCAGCACCGCGGGGACGGCCGCCAGGGAAACGGGCAGTACCAGGAGCGCGGCCACCCCGATGAGCATGGTGACGCTGACCAGGTAAAAGGCGGGGCGCAGCATCCGGGGGCGGGACCCGACGGCGATCAGCACCATGCCCGCCGGAACGGACACCAGCTGCATGAGTCCGAACATCAGGCCGCTCTCAGCCGCGCTGAGTCCCATGGTGGTCAGCATGTAGGGGAACCAGCTCAGCAGTGCGTAGGCCAGCAGGGCCTGCAGCGTGAAGGTCGCCGTGAGCAGCACGCCTTTCCGGGTCCGGAGCAGCGGCCAGGGCGAAACGTGGGCGGAGGTTCCCCGGACGCTGTTGCGGTGCGCATGCAGCGCCACGGGCACGAACCCCAGGAACGCTGCCACGCCGAGAATCCCGATGGCGCCGACTCCCGCCGACGGTGATCCAAGCACCTGGGCCAGCGGCACCACGACCACGGCCGTGACGGTGGCGCCAGTGGTCATGGTCACGGTGTACAGCGCCGTCATGAGAGAGGTGCGGTCGGCAAAATGCTCGCGGATGAAAGAGGGCATGGCGACATTGCAGACCGCCAGGCCGGACATGCCCAGCACCGTGCCGGCCACCAGCATGCCGGTGGACGGGATGCCGCGCACCAGCAGCCCCGCAGCCAGCATTCCGAGGGAGAGCAGGATGGACTTCTCAACGCCGATCCGGCCCGTAAGCCACGACGTTGCCGCCCCCGCCACCGCGAAACACAGCGTGGGGATGGAGGGGATGACCGAAGCAACCAGGGGACCGTAGCCCAGCACCAGCTGAAGGTCGTGCAGCAGTGCGGAGGCGCCGGTGATTCCGGCCCGGAGGTTCAGCCCGATCAGCACCAGGGCAATGACACTGACGACGACGGCGGCGCGCGGTTTGGGCTGTCGGGCGGCGGTAGCCGGGGGAGCTGAAGAGATGGAAGCCATCCCTTAACGTTAGACGTTAGACGTTTGATGTCTAGGGTTTTGTGGTCAACCTCTCGCGGCCCTGCGTTCCCGGGGAATAGACTCGGGCCACCGACACAGTGGGCCGCTGCGGGCCGCCCATGCGAAAGGATGCCCGGCCATGACTCCCGAGGGCCTTGAAACCGAGAAGAAGTACGACGTCGATCCCGGGGCCGGGCTGCCGGCGCTTCGGGAGATCCCGGGGGTCGGACGGGTGGGCGAGGCCTCCGAGGCAGTCCTGGAAGCGGTCTATTTCGACACCGACGATCTTACGCTCGCCTCCCGGGGCATCACCCTCCGGCGCCGGACGGGCGGTGCGGACGCCGGCTGGCACGTCAAGCTGCCTGCAGAATCAGGAACGGAGTCAGCACCTCAGCAGCGCCGGGAGATTCATGCGCCCCTCGGCCAGGCCGCCGTCGTGCCCGAAAAACTGCTGGCGCATGTGTACGTTTACCTCCGCGGTGCCCAGCTGGCGCCGGCCGCCCGGCTGACGACCAAGCGCACCACCCATGCGCTGTACGGGGACGACGGCGTGCACCTGGCTGACTTCGCCGATGACAGGGTCGGGTCCGAGTCCCTGGGCGGGGCGGGACAGCACCAGGAGTGGCGCGAATGGGAACTGGAGCTCGTCCACGGCAGTGCGGAGCTTTTCGCGTCCGCCGAACCAATCCTGGCTGCGGCGGGTGCCTGGCCGGCAGCGCATAAGTCCAAACTCGGCAGGGCGCTGGGGGAGGCCTGGCCGCAGCCGTCCGGACAGCGGTCGTCCGGACAGCAGCCGTCCGGACAGCGCGGGGAAATCCCGGACGAAGAGGCGGCGGAACCGCACAAAAAGGCGAGGGACAAGAAAGAGCCCGTGTCCGGCGTCGTGACCGCGTACTTGGGCGGGCAGATCGGCGAAATCCTCGCGTGCGATCCCGGCGTGCGGCTGGAGGAACCGGACGCCGTGCACAATATGCGCACGGCCACCCGCCGCCTGCGGTCCACCCTGGCGGTCTACCGCACGCTGTTCGGTGCTGCCGCCGTCCGGAGGCTCCGTGATGAACTCCAGTGGCTCGGCCGGATCCTCGGTTCCCCCCGCGACGCCGAAGTCATGCGCGAACGGCTGCGCGCCCACGCGGCCGAACTTCCGCCGGGCCAGGCAAGCCGAGCCGTGCAGGACAGTGTGGAGCGCGAACTGGGCAACCGGTTCGACGCCGGATACCGGAAGGCTCTGGAAGTGCTCGCGGCCGACCGCTACTTCCGGCTGCTGGATGACCTCGAGGACTTCCGGGACAACCCCCCGGTTCGGCCGCCGGCGTCGGGACCCGGCGGCAAAGTGGCGGCCAAACGGGTGAAAAAGACTGTCCGGCGGCTGCGCCGCTCCCATCGGGCGGCCATGCGCGCCGTGGGGGGCGCGGCCCATGAAACCGCGCTGCACCAGGTGCGAAAAGACGCCAAGCGCCTGCGGCACGCGGCGGAATCGGTGGTGCCCCTCTATGGAAAGCGTGCGGCGAAGCTCGCCAAAGCCGCGCACCGGCAGCAGAAAATCCTCGGCGACCACCACGACAGCGTGATGGCCCGGGTCTTCCTCGGGAAACTGGGGCGTGGCCCGGAGCTGCCGGAGGCGGTGGCCGACGCCTACCGTTCGCTGCTGGAGCGGGAGGAAAGGATCGCCGCCCGCGACGAGGCCAAGTACCGCAAGGCCCGGCGAAAGGCCCGCAAGCTCCTGAAGCGCGGCGTCAACTAGGTTTGTCAGCCGGAGTGACGCGACCCCAGCCGCGAAACCGCCAGGGAGAGCCACAGCTGGACGCGGTCGGCGGTGACCGAGGGGTCGTAACCGGTGAGCTCGGTGATCTGCGCGAGCCGGTAACGGACCGTGTTCCGGTGCAGCGTGAGGGCTTCGGCGACGGCGGCCACCGAACCGTTGTTGGTCAGGTAGCTCTCCAGCGTGGTCATCAGCTCGGCGCCGTGGGCGGCGTCGAAGGTGCGGAGCGGGTTCAGCGATTCATTGGCCATGTCCGCGAGCGGCACGTCCTCGCTCGCCAGCAGCAGGGATGTCAGGCTGAGCCGCTCCGGTTCATTGACTGGCAGCCCGTGGCTGGCGGCGTCCCGGGCCTCGAAGTAGCTCCAGCGCAGGCCGTTGGGCTTGGTGTACGCACCGCCGATGCCGATGGTCGCGTGGATGCCGGCCTCGGCTAGATGGTCGCTGAGGTTCCGGGCCAGGGCCGTGGCGCCGCGGCCGTCGTCGGGCACCACGGTGATCAGGTCCTTTCCGACGACGGCGGTCACCGCCTTCTCGAGCGTCCGCGGCAGCGAGGAAGTAACCAGCTGCTTGTGGTGCGCCTCGGATCCGGCCAGCAGCACCACATTCTTGCGGGTGCTGTTGATGCCCGTCCCCGCCAGCCGGCGGGTGGCTTCACTGGGATCCAGGGTTCCGTGAATGACATCCTCCAGCACCTGCCCGCAGAGCGCCCGCTCGGCCTGGCGCTGCTTGACCATGTTGTTCAGCTCCACGCTAATGAGGTTTTGCGCGTAGCCGATGATGCCGGAGTCCTCGAACGGCTGCTTGACCCACAGCGTGCACGCGTCACGGCGGCCGGTGGGAATGGGATAGGACGCCCACGAGTGCGCCACCGGAGGCTCGGAGCCGCTGTTGTACAGCTGGGCCGTGAACTGGGTCAGGACAATTTCCGTGCGCAGCATGCCGCCCAGGTGCCTCAGCAGTTCGGCCAGCCCGCCGCCGGTGAGCAGCGCCCGCGCCAGAATCTGGTGACCGGCAATCAGGCGTTCCAGCTTGGAATAGTGGTCGGCCGACTGCGCGTCCGCCACGAGCTTGCCGATGGCGATGAAGGGCGTCTTATAGGGGACTTCGACTACCGGAAGCCCCCATCGGTTCGCTTCCGCGACCAAAGCCGGCGGAACGGCGTCGTGGGTTAATCCCACACCGAAGCCGATCCCCACCGCGCCGGCGCGCTGGATCTGGCGGACGAAGCGTCGCTGCTCGGGTGCGCTGCGCAGGCGCATGCCGGTGGTGAGCACCAGCTCACCGCCGTTGAGGAAGCGCTGCGGATCCTCCTGCTCGGTGACGGCAACCCAGTGGATGTCCTGGTGGGAGGTGGTCTCGGCGAGGCCGGATTTCTTCAGCCCAAGGGACTGCACGGCCAGCAACGCGGCGAGGGAGATTGCCATGCATCAAGCGTAGCCGGAGGCTGGCCGATCGCACTAAAACCCCGGCCGGAGGGTGTGCAGGTGGCTATTCCCCGGCTTGCCGCGCTGACATAGGCTCGGAGCAGCTGCATCACATCATTCAGTACGAAAGAGGTTGTACACCGTGGTTCAAACCTTGCAGAACTTCATCAACGGCGAGTTCGTCACGCCCGCCGGCACCGGACTGCTTGACATCGTGAATCCCGCGACCGGTGACGTGGTGGCCAAGTCGCCCATCTCCGTCGCGGCGGACGTCGACGCCGCCATGGCTGCCGCCAAGGACGCCTTCAAGACCTGGAAGCACACCACACCCGGACAGCGCCAGCTCATGCTCCTCAAGCTCGCAGATGCCGTCGAGGCCAACAGCGACGAACTTGTCGATGCCCAGCACCGCAACACCGGGCAGGTCCGCTCCCTGATCGCGTCCGAGGAAGTTGCCGCCGGCGCCGACCAGCTGCGCTTCTTCGCCGGCGCCGCCCGCATTCTCGAAGGCAAGTCGGCAGGCGAGTACTTCGAGGGCCACACCTCCTTCGTGCGCCGCGAACCCATCGGCGTCGTGGCCCAGGTTGCGCCCTGGAACTACCCGTTCCTGATGGCCATCTGGAAGATCGGCCCCGCGCTCGCCGCCGGCAACACGGTGGTCCTGAAGCCTTCCGACACCACGCCCGAATCCACGCTGGTGCTGGCGAAGCTGGCCAAGGACATCTTCCCGGCCGGCGTCCTCAACGTCATCCTGGGCACCGGGGAAACCGGCGCCATGATGGTGGAGCACAAGGTCCCGGGCCTGGTATCCATCACCGGCTCCGTCCGTGCCGGCATTGCCGTTGCCTCCGGCGCCGCCAAGGGCCTCAAGCGGGCCCACCTGGAGCTGGGCGGCAAGGCCCCGGCCATCGTGTTCAAAGACGCCGACATAAAGAAGAGTGCGGCGGCCATCGCAGAGTTCGCCTTCTTCAACGCCGGCCAGGACTGCACCGCCATCACACGCGTGCTGGTCGAGGATTCGGTGCACGACGACGTCGTGGCGGCAATGGTGGAACATACCAAGACGCTGCACACCGGTTCGCAGAACGACGAAGACAACTACTTCGGCCCGCTGAACAACGTCAACCACTTCAACGCGGTCAGCGCCGTGGTGGAGTCGCTGCCGGAGAACTGCCAGATTGAGACCGGCGGACACCGTGCCGGGGACAAAGGCTTCTTCTTCGAGCCCACCATCATCACGGGCGCCAAACAGACCGATGACATCGTGCAGAAGGAAACCTTCGGCCCCGTCATCACCGTGCAGAAGTTCAGCACGGAGGCCGAGGCCGTGGAGCTGGCCAACGACGTCGAGTACGCCCTGGCCTCCAGCGTCTGGACCTCAGACCACGGCACCGCCATGCGGCTCAGCCGCGACCTGGACTTCGGTGCGGTCTGGATCAACACCCACATCCTGCTCACCGCCGAAATGCCCCACGGCGGGTTCAAACAGTCCGGCTACGGCAAGGACCTCTCCATGTACGGCGTCGAGGACTACACGCGCATCAAGCACGTCATGAGTGCACTCGACTCCTAACAATTCGCTGGTTGAGCTTGTCGAAACCAAGATCTCGACAGGCTCGATCACCTGGCACCGAAAGGCCTCCCCATGACTACCACCGCAAGCGAAATCACCTACCGCCTTGAGCAGAAGCGCCGTATCCAGGCTGACTTCCCGGGCCCCAAGTCCCTCGCGCTGACCGAACGCCGTAAGGCGGTCGTCGCTGCCGGCGTCGCCTCGAGCGTCCCCGTTTATGTCGCGGACGCCGACGGTGGCATCATCCACGACGTCGACGGCAACTCCTTCATCGACCTCGGCTCGGGCATCGCGGTGACCAGCGTCGGCGCGTCAGATCCCGCCGTCGTCGGCGCCGTCAAGGAAGCTGTGGAGCACTTCACCCACACCTGCTTCATGGTCACGCCCTACGAAGGCTATGTTGCCGTCGCCGAGCAGCTGAACCGCCTCACGCCGGGCGACCACGAGAAGCGCACCGTGCTGTTCAACTCCGGTGCCGAAGCTGTGGAAAACGCCGTCAAGGTGGCGCGCCTCGCCACCGGCCGTGACGCCGTCGTCGCTTTTGACCACGCCTACCACGGCCGCACCAACCTGACCATGGCGCTGACCGCCAAGGCCATGCCGTACAAGACCAACTTCGGCCCGTTCGCGCCCGAGGTCTACCGCATGCCCATGAGCTACCCGTTCCGCGAGGAAAACCCGGAGATCACCGGTGCCGAGGCCGCCAAGCGCGCCATCACCATGATCGAGAAGCAGATCGGCGGCGAGCAGGTCGCCGCGATCATCATCGAACCCATCCAGGGCGAGGGCGGCTTCATCGTTCCGGCCGACGGCTTCCTGCCGGCACTGGCTGACTGGGCCAAGGAAAAGGGCATCGTCTTCATCGCGGACGAGGTCCAGTCCGGATTCTGCCGCACCGGCGAGTGGTTCGCCGTCAACCACGAGGGCGTCGTTCCGGACATCATCACCATGGCCAAGGGAATCGCCGGCGGCATGCCGCTGTCCGCGATCACCGGCCGCGCCGACCTGCTCGACGCCGTCCACCCGGGCGGCCTGGGCGGCACCTACGGCGGCAACCCGGTGGCATGCGCCGCCGCGCTGGCCTCCATCGGCTCCATGGAGGAATACAACCTCAACGGCCGTGCCAAGCACATCGAGGAACTCGCCCTTGGCCGGCTGCGTGAGCTGGCAGCTGAGCTTCCGGGCGGTACCGGCGGCTCCGTGATCGGTGACATCCGCGGCCGCGGCGCCATGCTTGCCATCGAGCTGGTGCAGGCCGGCTCCAAGGAACCCAACCCCGAGCTGACCAAGGCCGTGGCGGCCGCCTGCCTCAAGGAGGGCGTGATCATCCTGACCTGCGGCACCTACGGCAACGTCATCCGCCTGCTGCCGCCGCTGGTCATCAGCGACGACCTGCTGAAGGACGGCCTTGAGGTGCTGGCTGCGGCCATCCGCGCCAACGCGTAGTTACTCGATCAGGCCACGGGCCGGGCACCCTCTCGGGTGCCCGGCCCGTCGTCGTTTCCGCGGGTAGAGTCATGCTTATCACTGCAACGCAGACCAGGCAGCGTCGCCGGGAACCCGGGCGGCGCCGTCGTCTGCCCTGAACCCAAAGAGGGGTTTTCATGCGATACGTAGTCGGCTACACACCCAACGAGCGCGGCGCGGACGCCGTCGCCCTGGCCTCATCCCTGGCACGCGCACAGGACGCGCACCTGGACATTGTCTATGTTGTGAAGACGGGCACACCGTACGTGGCGCTGAACCCGCAAGGGAACCGGATCAGCGTGGCGGAGCAGGACGTGCTGACGGCTGAACGCGAAGGTCTTGCGCTGGTGCCCGAGGGTGTCAGCGCCAAGTTCCACGTCCGTGAAGCCGACTCATTTGCGACCGGTCTTATTGAGGCGGCCGGGGAGCTGGAGGCCGGACTGATAGTGGTGGGCGCGGCCAACAACGGCCTGTTCAAGCGCTACTCGGTGGGCAGCATGGCCAATGCGCTGCTGCACGCCTCGCCCGTCCCGGTAGCGCTGGCTCCCCGCGGCTACCGCCGTACCGACCCCATCACCCGGCTGACCCTTGCCGTGGGCAAACGTCCAGGCGCGGAGGCTGCGATCGCTACGGCCGTCGGTGCCGCCAATCGCCGTGGCGTCCCGCTGCGCCTCGTCTCGCTCGTGGAACTGGACGAGCACGGCGACGGAGGCGAGAACGTCAACGCTGCTCACCGGCACGCGAACACGGTCCTGGACGAAGCCTCGCGCAGGCTCCCCGCCGGGCACCGGGTCACGGTGGAGGTGGCGCACGGCCGGAACATCGAAGAGGCGATCGATGACCTTGAGTGGGACGACGGCGAAATTGTCATCATCGGTTCCTCGCGCCTGGCCCAGGGCAACCGGCTTTTCATGGGCAGCACGGCCTACAAGGTGCTGCGGGCACTTCCCGTGCCGATGGTAGTTGTTCCGCGGGACTACGAGCGGGTCGACTCAGTCCCCGAAGTCTGACACCCGCCCGCGCTGGTGAAGCGCGAACGAACACTTAACGCCCCGCCTTCGCGCGCAGAAACAGCGGCTCAAGTGTTCGTTCGCGCTTCCCGCAGGGAGAGCTTCCGCGCCACCGAGTTCTTACGGGCGGTCGCCAGCATGTCCACGGTCAGCAGCAGCAGCGCCAGCCACACCACGCCGAAGCCGATCCACCGGTCCAGGGTCATCGTCTCCCGGAAGACGGCCAGCGCAACGATGAACTGCAGTACGGGGGCGAAGTACTGCAATAGCCCGATGGTGGTCATGGGCAGCCTGCGCGCGGACGCGCCGAAGAACAGCAGCGGCACCGCAGTGATGATGCCGGACGCCGCGAGCAGCCAGAAATGCCCGGCGCCGTTGCTCGCCAGCGAGGCGCCGCCGCTGACACCCAGGAAGATCATGGTGGCGGCCGCCAGCGGAGTGAGCACGATCGTCTCCATGGACAGGCTCGTGATGGCATCCACGCGCGGCCCCACCCGCTTCTTGACGAATCCGTACAGCCCGAAACTGATGGCCAGCGTCAGCGCGATCCACGGCAGTTTGCCGTAGGAAACGGTGAGCACTCCCACGGCAATGAAGCCGATTCCGACGGCGGCCCACTGCAGGGGTCGGAGCGTTTCCTTCAGGACGAACACGCCGAGCAGGACGGACACCAGCGGGTTGATGAAGTAGCCAAGCGAGGCTTCAACGGCCTGCCCGGTGGTCACGCCATAGGTGTACGTCAGCCAGTTCACTGCGATGAGCCCGGCGGCGATCGCGAGAGTGCCCAGCACGGAACGGTCCCGGAACGCCGCGCCCAAAACGCGCCAGGCCCTTGTTACGGTGATCAGCAGGGCGCAGAACAGCAGGGACCAGACCACGCGGTTGGCCACGATTTCGACGGCCCCGGCCGGATGCAGAACGAAGAAATACAGGGGGAGCAGCCCCCACAGCCCGTAGGCCCCGATGCCGAACAGGACGCCCGCCGTCGTCTCCTTGTCCACGGCCTTCAGGCCGGGCGTCTTGCCGCTTCCGGGCTGGCGGCCGGGACTGGTCATCGCAGAGGGCGCCGCGCCGGGCAGGGCAGAAGCAGGAGCAGCGGAAGAGACGGATCCGTCGGGGGTAGGCACAAGAGCAGTAACACCATCCGGCGGCCCGGTATTCCGTCCTGGCGGGTCGGTGTTGGCCTGCTGACGCCAAATAGTCAGTAGGCTTGCCATCATGAGCATGATGCATGGGCAGGTTGCAGCCCGATGAGGCTGCGCCACAGCAATGCCTCCGGCCGCGGCTACCGCAGGGTGCCGGCCGGCACAGGGTTCAGCTACCGGGACGTCGACGGGTCAACGCTGCCGCCGGGACCGCTCCGGGAACGGCTGGAAAGCATCGGCATTCCGCCGGCCTGGACGGACGTGTGGATTGCCCCCTTTGAGAACGGCCACATCCAGGCCACAGGGCTGGACGCCGTGGGCCGCCGGCAGTACATCTACCATCCCGAGTGGCGCGAGCGGAAGGACCGGCTGAAGTTCGACCGGGCGCTCCAGCTCGCGGAGTCGCTGCCCACCGCACGCCGGCTCGTCACCATCGACCTGAGGAGCGACGGCGTCACCCGGCAACGCGTCCTGGCCGCCGCTTTCAGGATGCTTGACAGCGGATCCCTGCGGGTGGGCTCGGAGCGGTACACGAACGAAAACGGCAGCCGTGGCCTGGCCACGCTGCTGTGCGCCCACGTGCAGGTCAGGAAAGGGCGCCTGCAGCTCAGCTTTCCCGCCAAGAGCGGCAAAAACTGGGAATCCGAGATCGTCGACGAGGACCTCGCCGCCTTGGCCCGGGTCCTCAAACGGCGCGGCGGCAACGCCCGGCTGCTGGCCTATAAGGACGGCCGGACCTGGCGTCCGCTGACCAGTGCCGACATCAACGGCTACGTCAAGGAACGTACCGGCTCTGATTTCACCGCGAAGGACTTCCGGACCCTGCGGGGCACGGTGGCGGCAGCCGTCAGCCTGGCCCAAAGCGGCCCGCAGAACCGGGTCGCGGCCAGGAAGGGCGCCATCAGCACAGCGATGCTGGAGGCAGCCGCGGTGCTGGGGAACACGCCGTCGATCGCCCGGAAAAGCTATGTGGACCCGCGGCTGCTGGACCACTTTGCCGCCGGGGAAACGATCGACCCCAAGCGGCTGGACTCCGCGGAATCGGAGCTGCGGGCCCTGCTGTACCGCGAAGGCGACGTGGTGGCGCTGCGGAAAAGCGGCTGAAGTGCTCCCGCGCAGAGAGCCGAAGCGCCGCGTCACGGGTTTCACTTCAGGATCGTACGGACAATTAGAATTGGTAACTGTGCGCAGGATGAGCAGGCGCAGTCTCCGTTCCAGAAGGGCTCCCGGTGTCCAACTCAGCTGAATCCGCCTCCCAACGGCCGCTCCGCGTCGCGATCGTCGGCGCCGGACCCGCCGGCGTCTACGCTGCGGACATCCTCACCAAGTCCAACGAGGTGAAGGGCGGCGACGTCGAGGTCAGCATCGACCTTTTCGAGGCCTACCCGGCGCCGTACGGTCTGATCCGCTACGGCGTGGCCCCGGACCACCCGCGCATCAAGGGAATCGTGAACGCGCTGCACAAAGTGCTGGACCGCGGCGACATCCGATTCCTTGGCAACGTCACCTACGGCCGGGACCTCACCCTGCACGATTTCCGGGCCTTCTACGATGCCGTGATCTTCTCCACCGGTGCCATCAGGGACGCCGATCTGGACATCCCCGGCGTCGAGCTAGAAGGGTCCTTCGGGGGCGCGGATTTCGTGTCCTGGTACGACGGCCACCCGGACGTCCCGCGCGACTGGCCACTCGATGCCAGGGAAATCGCCGTGATCGGCAACGGCAACGTGGCGCTGGACGTGGCGCGGATGCTGGTTAAGCACGCCGACGAACTGCTCGTCACGGAGATCCCCGACAACGTCTACGAGGGTCTGAAGAAATCGCCCGTCACGGACGTGCACGTGTTCGGCCGCCGCGGCCCGGCGCAGGTCAAGTTCACGCCGCTGGAGCTGCGCGAGCTCAGCCACGCCCGGGACGTGGACATCGTGCTGTACCCGGAGGACTTTGAGTTCGACGAAGCCTCGGACGACGCGATCCGCAGCAACAACCAGACCAAGACCATGGTGAACACCATGACCAACTGGCTGGTGGAGGAGCACGCCGAAGCCGAGCAGCCGTCCTCCCGCCGCCTGCACCTGCACTTCCTGCACAGCCCGGTAGAGATTTACGACGACGACGGGTCCGGCAAGGTGGCCGGCATCAAGTTTGAACGCATGCAACTGGACGGCACCGGAAACGTCAAGGGCACAGGGGAGTTCATCGACTACCCGGTCCAGGCCGTCTACCGGGCCATCGGCTACCACGGCTCCCCGCTGGACGAGCTGGAATACGATGCCAAACGCGGTGTCATCCCCAACGAGGGCGGCCGCGTCCTCGACGCCGACGGCAACCCCGTCCCGGGCATCTACGCCACCGGCTGGATCAAGCGCGGGCCGGTCGGGCTCATCGGGCACACCAAGGGCGATGCCCTGGAGACCATCGGCTTTCTCCTCGAGGACCGGCTGACCCTGCCGCCGGCGAAAAACCCGGACCCGCAGGCCATCATCGACCTGCTGGAAGAGCGCGGCATCGAGTACACCACGTGGAAAGGCTGGAACAGGCTGAACTCGCACGAAGCAGCCCTCGGCGCGGCGTGGTCCGAATCCGCGGCGGCCGACGGCGTCGTGCGTGAACGCATCAAGGTAGTGCCGCGCGAGGAAATGATCGACATCTCCCGCGCCTAGCACTCGCGCTTCTGCTGTGGCAGGTGCCGGCACCCATGGCCGTGGAACGGCGACAGAGCTAGACTTGCCGGACGGAGCGACGCCCCTTGATGGGGCGTGCCCGTCGGCAGCGCCCTCAATGCGGCACTGCCCGAGAGTGTGGCACATGGGAGTTCGATGAAGAACCTGATCCAGCCGGCAGCACCCGAAGGCGACGCCGCGGCGCTGCTCCAGCGGCGCGCCCTGGCCGGCCACGAGTATCTGGACGACCAGCTGGCCGGCAGGTTCGGCGGCCATGACTATGTCCCCGGCAGCATTCCGGAAGCCCACGCCTTTCCTGACGCCCCTGAGATTCCCGGCCTGCGCCGCCTGATCCGGGAATCATGGCAGCGCTCGGCCAAGCTGCACGCCAACCCTGACGTTCCGGAGGCGCCGCTGGCCATGGACCGGGATGAGCTGGAGGAATATCGCCGCCAGCACCCGCTCGCCAGCATCATGCCCGTGATCCAGAAGCTCCTCATCCAGCCCAGCCACGACAGCGGCCTGCTGGTCGCTGTCGGTGATGAAGTGGGCCGGCTGCTCTGGGTGGAAGGCGATCCGGTGATGCAGCGCCGCGCGGAGGGCATGATGTTCGTCCCCGGTGCTGACTGGTCCGAGGCCACGGTGGGAACCAGTGCGCCCGGAACTGCGCTGGCGCTTGGCAGGGGCCTCCAGATCTCCGGCGCCGAGCACTACAAGCGTTCCGTGCACCCCTGGAGCTGCACGGCAGTCCCTTTCCAGGACCCTGATTCGGGCGCCTTGCTGGGCGTCGTGGACATCACCGGCACGGAGTCGGCGGTGGCGCCGCACACCCTGTCACTGGTGGAGGCCACCGTGGCCGCCGCCCAGGCACAGCTGCGCGTCGAACGGCTCCAGCTGGCGGCGGCGCAGGCCCGGATGCCGGCACGACGGCGGAGCAGCGGTTCCGTAGCCAAGTCCGGTTCCACAGCCGAAGGCAGCCTGTACCGCAACAGCCTGCAGCTGCTCGGCCGCGACCAGGCGCTGCTCAGCATAGAAGGCCGGACCGTTCCTTTGTCCGCCCGGCACAGTGAAATCCTGGCCTTGCTCAGCACGCACCCGGACGGCCTCAGCGCCGAGGAACTCAGCACCCTGCTCTATCCGGGTGACAACTCCACCATGACCCTGCGCGCCGAGATGGTGCGCCTCCGCAAGGTCCTCCAGCAGCTCAACCCCGCCGCGGTTCCCGAGTCGCGTCCCTACAAACTGACCATGGACCTCGTGCCGGACAGCGGCCAGGTACTCAGCTGCCTGCAGCGCGGCGCCCACCGCATCGCCCTCGAGATCTACCGCGGCGCCGTGCTCCCGCGGTCCGAGGCCCCCGGCGTCGTGGACCTGCGGGACCGGGTGTCCTCGCTGCTGCGCGAGGCCGTCCTGACGGACGGCAGCGCGGAATCGCTGCTCAGGTATGCGGAACTGCCGGAGGCGAGGGACGACGTCGGCGTCCGCCTTGCCGCCCTGAAGCTCCTGCCGCCGCGCTCACCCAAGCGGGCCGCCGTCGTCGCCGATCTTGAACGGCTGGAAACCGAGCTCAGCGCCTGACGATGGTTGCGACCGTGCAGTGAGCTGGCTCACACGCTTGCAACCTTGCTGCAACCTTCCCGCTCCTAGGCTGGGTGCAACGGCGATCACCCTGCGTGTCGCCATCATGTTGCAGAGCAAAGGAGCCAGCAATGACCGTTTACGCACAGCCCGGTACCGAAGGTTCGAAGGTCACCTTCAAGGACCGCTACGAAAACTGGATCGGCGGCGAGTGGATTGCCCCGGTCAAGGGCCAGTACTTCGATAACATCACCCCGGTCACCGGTAAGGCATTCTGCGAAGTTGCCCGCGGCACCGCCGAGGACATCGAACTGGCACTGGACGCCGCACACAAGATCGCGCCGTCGTGGGGCAAGACGTCCGTCGCCGAACGCGCGGCGGTCCTGAACAAGATTGCCGACCGGATCGACGAGAACCTCGAAATGCTGGCCGTCGCCGAATCGTGGGACAACGGCAAGCCCATCCGCGAAACCCTGAACGCGGATATTCCCCTCGCCGCCGACCACTTCCGCTACTTCGCCTCCGCCGTCCGGGCCCAGGAAGGCCGGCTGTCCCAGCTCGACGAGGACACCACGGCCTACCATTACCACGAGCCCCTTGGCGTGGTGGGCCAGATCATCCCCTGGAACTTCCCCATCCTGATGGCCGTCTGGAAGCTGGCGCCTGCCCTCGCAGCGGGCAACGCCGTGGTGCTCAAGCCCGCCGAGCAGACGCCGTCCTCCATCCTGGTCCTGATGGAACTCATCGGCGACCTCCTGCCGGCCGGCGTGCTCAACGTGGTCAACGGATTCGGCGTGGAGGCGGGCAAGCCGCTGGCCTCCAGCCCGCGGATCCGCAAGATCGCGTTCACCGGCGAGACCACCACGGGCCGTCTGATCAGCCAGTACGCCAGCCAGAACCTGATCCCGGTCACGCTTGAACTCGGCGGCAAGAGCCCCAACATCTTCTTCAACGACGTCGCCGAGTCCAACGACGCCTTCTACGACAAGGCACAGGAAGGCTTCACGCTCTTCGCCTTCAACCAGGGTGAAGTGTGCACCTGCCCGTCCCGTGCCCTCGTCCAGGAGGATATTTACGATTCGTTCATGGCCGACGCCGTGGCCCGCGTGGAGAAGATCATCCAGGGCAACCCGCTGGACACCGAAACCCAGGTCGGCGCCCAGGCCTCCAACGACCAGCTGGAAAAGATCCTCTCCTACATCGACATCGGAAAGCAGGAGGGCGCCAAGGTGCTCACCGGTGGCGCACGCGCCCAGCTCGACGGTGACCTGGCCGGCGGCTTCTACGTCCAGCCCACCGTCTTCGAAGGCCACAACAAGATGCGGATCTTCCAAGAGGAAATCTTCGGCCCCGTCGTTTCCGTGACGCGTTTCAGCGACTACAACGACGCCATGGGCATCGCCAACGACACCCTCTACGGGCTCGGCGCCGGCGTCTGGTCCCGCAACGGCAACGTCGCCTACCGCGCCGGCCGCGAGATCCAGGCCGGCCGCGTGTGGGTCAACAACTACCACGCCTACCCGGCCGGCGCCGCGTTCGGCGGCTACAAGTCCTCCGGCATCGGACGTGAAAACCACGCCATGATGCTGGACCACTACCAGCAGACCAAGAACCTCCT
>NZ_JBFTKK010000032.1:0-34568 GCF_056395905.1 Arthrobacter sp. 05T444 | reverse complement strand
GTACTCCCCAAGCGGTCAAACACCGCGAAAAATGCATCCTTCTGATCCTGCGAGTACCACCCGGATCCTGATGAATCACCGCTTAAACGAACCACGGTCGTTGCAACTCCCAAAAGTCGGGGTGTTGCAACGACCGCTAGAACCCAAGCCTGGTTCACTGGGGCCTCAGGTGTTCGTTCGCGCTGGAGTTCGCTGGGGAATGTACTCCGCAGGGATGATCTTGACCGTCGATGTTTCGCTGGGGCAACGGATTTCGTAGAGTGGGAAGGCTAAGGATGTCAGCCCCGGCTGCTATTACTTCTCTTAAACAATTCGCGCTCTCTCCCTAAGGATCCGTGAGCATGCTCGTCACCCTCATACGGCGCTTTTCCAAGCCGTATCTGCCGTACATCGTGGCTGTCATCGCCTTTCAGCTTGCGTCCACCATCGCCGCCCTTTACCTGCCGAGCCTGAACGCCCGGATCATCGACGAGGGTGTTTCGCGCGGCGACACCGACTTCATCTGGCGCACCGGCGGCATGATGCTCCTCGTCGCGTTCGTCCAGGTAGGCGCCGCCATCGCCGGGGTGTACTTCGGCTCCAAGACGGCCATGGCGATTGGCCGTGACCTGCGCCGTGGCGTGTTCCGCAAAGTGACGAGCTTTTCAGCCAAGGACGTCAACACGTTCGGGGCACCCACACTGATCACCCGGGGAACCAACGACGTCCAGCAGGTGCAGATGCTGGTGCTGATGGGCCTGAACTTCATGGTGTCCACCCCGATTATGTGCATCGGCGGCATCGTCATGGCGCTGCGAGAGGACATCAACCTGTCCTGGCTCGTCTGGGTCTCCGTGCCGGTTCTCATCGTGGTGGTGGGCTACATCGTGGTCCGCCTGATGCCGCTTTTCCGCTCCATGCAGACGAAGATCGACCGCATCAACGGCGTACTCCGCGAGCAGATCATCGGCATCCGTGTGGTGCGGGCCTTCGTCCGTGAGCCGTATGAGACTGAGCGATTCGGCCAGGCTAACAAGGAACTCACGGACGTTTCACTGAAGATCGGTGCCCTGTTCGTCCTGATGTTCCCGGCGATCGGCATGATCCTGCACCTGTCCACCGCCGCGGTGCTCTGGTTCGGCGGCCAGCGTGTGGACTCCGGGGACATGCAGGTTGGCTCCTTGACGGCCTTCCTGCAGTACCTGCTCCAGATCCTCATGGCGGTCATGATGGGCACGTTCATGGCCATGATGATTCCGCGGGCCTCGGTCTGCGCGGACCGCATTGGCGAGGTTCTCGACGTCGAGCCTTCCATCCACGACCCCGAGAGCCCGCAGACACCGGCGAAGCTCGAAGGCGTGGTGGAATACCGCAACGTCACCTTCGCCTACCCGGGAGCGGAAGCCCCCGTTCTCAGCAACATCAGCTTCACCGCGCGGCCGGGGGAGACCCTTGCCATCATCGGCTCCACCGGCGCCGGCAAGTCGTCCCTGCTGTCGCTGCTGCCCCGGCTCTATGACGTGGCCGACGGGGAAGTGCTGCTCGACGGCGTCCACGTCAGCAACCTGGACCGGGCGGAAATCACCAAACGCGTGGCCCTCGTGCCCCAGCGCCCCTACCTGTTCTCCGGAACCATCGAGCACAACCTGCGCTTCGGCAAGACCGAGGCAACCGATGAGGAACTGTGGGACGCGCTGCGCGTGGCGCAGGGCGACGGCTTCGTCCGCGAAAAGAAGAACGGGCTTGGATCCCGGATCTCCCAGGGCGGCACCAACGTCTCGGGTGGACAGCGGCAGCGCCTCTGCATCGCCAGGGCGCTGGTGACGAAACCCAAGGTGTACCTTTTCGACGACTCCTTCTCGGCCTTGGACGTTGCGACGGATGCGCGGCTGCGCGCAGCCCTGAAGCGGACCACCGCCGACGCCACGGTCATCATCGTGGCGCAGCGGATCTCCACCATTACCGACGCCGACCAGATTCTGGTGCTGGACAACGGCAGGATCGTGGACCGCGGAACGCATGAGGAACTGCTGGAAACCTCGCCCACGTACCAGGAAATTGTTGAGTCCCAGCTGAGCGTGGAGGAAGTCGCATGAGCGCCGACAAGAAGACCCTGCGCGACCGCAAAAAACCGGCAGGGACACTGACGGAGGAGACGGCGGCCGATCCCGCAGCGCTCGCAGACGACGACTTCGTCGAGGAGGAGTACAAGCCTTCGGAGGCGGACGGCGGCATGTTCGGCGCCATGCCGGCGAAGAAAGCCCAGAACTTCTGGCCCTCTGCCAAGCGGCTCCTGGGGCTGCTCAAGCCCGAGGCCGCGGGCATCTACATCGTGGTGGCCATGGTCATCGTGTCAGTGGTTCTCAACGTCATCGCGCCCAAAATTCTCGGCCAGGCCATGGACGTTATCTTCGGCGGCGTGGTGGGCAAGCAACTCCCGGCGGGCGTAAGCAAGGAGCAGTTCGTCAGCGGCCTGCGGGCGCAGGGCCAGGACAACTTCGCGGACATGATCGCGAAGATGGAGCTGGTTCCCGGCACGGGCATCGACTTCCAGAAACTGACGGTCCTGATCTCCGCAGTGCTGCTCATGTACTTCGTGGCCAACATCTTCCTGTGGCTTCAGGGCTATGTGCTGAACCGCATCGTCATGAAGGTCATCCGCCAGCTGCGCGACGACACCGAGAAGAAGCTCAACCGGCTGCCGCTGAACTACTTTGACACCCGCCAGCGCGGCGACGTCCTTTCCCGCGTAACGAACGACGTCGACAACGTCCAGCAGGCGCTCCAACAGGCGTTCGCGCAGCTGATCAGCTCGGTCCTGACCGTCGTTGGCATCGTCATCATGATGTTCATCGTCTCCTGGCAACTGGCCCTGATCGCCCTGATCGCGCTGCCGCTGTCCGGCGTGGCGGCCGGTGTGATCGGCGCGCGCAGCCAAAAGCTGTTCGCCGCGCAGTGGAAGAACACCGGCGAACTGAACGGCCAGATCGAGGAGTCGTTCTCCGGCCACGACCTGGTGCGGGTCTTTGGCCGTGACGCCGACATGCTGGAGCGTTTCGAGGAACGCAACGAGGCCCTGTACAAGGCCAGCTTCGGCGCGCAGTTCGTCTCGGGGATCATCTTCCCCGTCATGCAGTTCGTCTCCTACCTCAGCTACGTGGGCATCGCCGTCGTGGGTGGTCTCCGCGTGGCCTCCGGCAGCATGAGCCTTGGCGACGCGACGGCGTTTATCCAGTACTCGCGCGAGTTCACCCAGCCGCTGGGCCAGATGGCGGGCATGGCCAACATGCTGCAGTCCGGCGTGGCATCGGCCGAGCGCGTGTTCGAGTTCCTGGACGCGGACGAGCAGGATGCCGAGACGGCCACCCGGCACCTGCCTGCCAAGACGGACGGCCATGTGGAATTCCGCGACGTCACCTTCAGCTACACGGAGGACAAGCCGCTCATCGAAAACCTGTCCTTTACGGCCGAGCCGGGACACACCGTGGCCATCGTCGGACCCACCGGAGCGGGCAAGACCACCCTGGTCAACCTCGTGATGCGCTTCTACGAGCTCAACGCCGGCTCCATCACACTGGACGGTGTGGACGTCACGCAGCTGAGCCGGGCCGAGCTCCGTTCCAAGGTGGGGATGGTGCTGCAGGATGCCTGGCTGTTCGGCGGCTCCATTTACGACAACATCAAGTACGGCAAGCTGGACGCCACCGAGGATCAGATCATGGCAGCGGCCAAGGCCACGTTCGTGGACCGGTTCGTGCGTGCGCTTCCGGACGGCTATGACACGGTTATCGACGAGGAAGGCAACAACGTCAGCGCCGGCGAAAAGCAGCTGATTACCATTGCCCGGGCATTCGTCGCCAACCCGTCGCTGCTGATCCTGGACGAGGCCACGAGCTCGGTTGATACCCGCACCGAACTCCTTGTCCAGAAGGCGATGGCCGCGCTGCGGACGGACCGGACCAGCTTCGTGATCGCCCACCGCCTCTCCACCATCCGCGACGCCGACACCATTCTGGTGATGGAGAACGGCACGATTGTGGAGCAGGGCAACCACCAGACCCTGCTGGCTGCCGAAGGAGCGTACTACCGGCTGTACATGTCGCAGTTCGCGGGCGCCGATGTCGAGGAAACCCCCGTGGATGATTCGACGGCGGTGCACAGCTGACCGCGCACGGGTCGGCAGGCCATACCGATCCCCGGCGCATCGAGGTGCTCGTGCCGATGCGCTGGGGTGACATGGACGCCTACGGGCACATCAACAACGTGCAGGTCGTCCGCATGCTGGAGGAGGCCCGCATCGCCGCCTTCGGCCCGCCGCGGGGCGCCGGTCTGCCAGGGGTGGAACCGCACGTCTCCCTGTTCAACGATGTCGCTGAGGGCACCATGGCGCTCGTGGTGGACCACCGCATCAGGTACGTGAGGACCCTCGAGTACCGCAACGTTCCCGCCGTCGTCCAGCTGTGGATTGGTGCCGTCAAAGGCGCCAGTTTCGACATCCACTACCTTGTGCAGGACCCCGTTACTCGCGAGGATTGTGTGAAGGCGTCAAGCCACCTCGCCTTCGTCGACGAAGCCACCGGACGGGTCCTGCGGCTGACTCCGGAGCAGAAGCAGCGGCTGGAGCCCTTCACCGAACGCAAGGAGGCATAACGTGAAAAAGAAGAAGAAGGCCTGGAAGGACCTGCCGCCCGCCGCACGCATTGCAACGGTCATCCTGGGTGCCGCGCAGCTGGCATTCCTCGCCGCCGCCCAGCGCGATATCTCCCGCCGTCCGGCCGACCAGATCCGCGGCTCAAAGACGCTCTGGCGGGTGGTCACCCTGGTCAATTTCATCGGCCCGGGAAGCTACTTTGCATTTGGCCGGAAGAGGCTGCCGCTGCCTACCGGCAAGTAGGTTCGCCGGACGGCGTGGTGCTGGCGTTCAGCTTTAGCCTGTAAATTTGAAGGCATGACCCCCAACCCGAAGCCTGCCATGCACCGTGCCCTCGGCATCTCCAAAGAGATCGAAGACGCAGCGTGGTTTGTTCTTGGGGCCGGACTCCAGGGCAAGCCGTCTGCGCTGGACCGGCGCACCCAGACGTGGACTTCCGACGCCGCCGCGGAACTGCTGGAGCGACTGGAACGGGGCGTCGTGGACGCCAAGGCGCCCATGATGACCAATCTGCGGCACAGCCTCGCGGATGCCTCCCGGGCTGCGAAGCAGCTTGCCGTGGAGCTGCTGTTCCTGCAGTCGCTGCCCCTGGCGCACGAGGTCAAGTCCCTCAAGGTCAAGCGGGCCCGCGTGGCCGAAGCCGCGTCCTGGCTCGAACCCCCGCTCGAGCTTCCCGACGAGCTGTACCGGGGCATGACCGACCACGGCGTCATCCGGGACCGGACCGCGGAGTTCAACTGGACCATCTGGGACCACCTGAAGTGGCTTTGCCGGTTCGTGCAGCACGTCGACCAGCAGTCCACTTCAGCCATCAGCAGGGCGCTGAAGGACCCCTTGGCCTTCCACCTGCTGGCAGCGGGCACGCCGGAGGATCAGCCGGCCATCCGCCGCAGCGTTGAATACCTCACCTGGCCCGGCTACTTCGAACCCGTTGTGGCGGATGTTGAGCGCCGGGAGATCCGCGACGCCTTCGCCTCCCTGGTGGGCGGGGCCAAGGGCGACAGCGACGAGGAGATCACCGCAGACATCCGCCGCATCCGCCTGCACCTCGATGAGCAGGCAGGCCAGCGCATCGACTGGTATTCCCGCCAGCTCGTGAGCCAGTGGCGCAAGGTCGGCGATCCGGGCCGCCGTGCCTGGCTGCTGCGGACCCACTCCGACAACTCCGAACTGCTCGCAGCCTGGCGGGGCGAGGAAAAAGTGACGCTCGACGTCGAGCACCTCCGCCTGCTGGACGCCGGCGTCACCGCCGGGCTGGTCCAACATGCTGTGGACGAGGATTACAAGCACCTCGGCTACGTGGAGCGGGAGGACACCAAGACGGCGGTTTTCGCCTTCCTGACCGTGATGAAGCCGGGGGACCTGGCGCTCTACCAGAACGCCGGTGCCGTCCGGATCGGCGTCGTGCTGGGGGAGCCGGACCACAACGGGGACAACCGGCGGATGCGCCGCAAGGTCCGCTGGTTCGACGAAGCCCACGCCACGGCCGACCTGCCGCGCCACGTCCAGCGCCAGCTCGCCACGCCGGGCATCGTCGTCGATGTCACCCGCGTGGTGCAGGCGCTGCAGGCGCTTGTGCCTGCTGAAGCGGAAGCAGAGCCCGACGGCGATACGGAACCTGCCGCCGTCGTCGTCCCCGTCCAGGAGGGGTTCCGTCCGCTGACGCGCGAGTTCGCGGACTCGCTCCACATGGATCTGGAACCGCTGCAGGAGATCGCCGAACTGCTGGAGGAGAACCGGCAGCTGGTGCTCTACGGCCCGCCGGGAACGGGCAAGACGTACCTCGCGAAGCACCTCGCGGCCGAGCTCGCGCAGGACAGCACCGACGAGCGCGTGAAGCTGGTGCAGTTCCACCCTTCCTACGCCTACGAGGATTTCTTCGAGGGCTACCGGCCGGACAAGACGGACGAGGGGCAGGTGTCCTTCAAGCTCGTAGCCGGGCCACTGCGCCGGCTCGCCGAAGAAGCGGCCAAACCCGGCAACGAGTCGAAGCCGTACTTCCTGATCATCGACGAGATGAACCGCGCCAACCTGGCCAAAGTGTTCGGCGAGCTGTACTTCCTGCTGGAGTACCGCGACGACCGCATCTACCTGCAGTACAGCCCCAACGAGCCGTTCACGCTCCCGGACAACCTGTACATCATCGGCACCATGAACACCGCGGACCGTTCCATCGCCATGATGGATGCCGCCATCCGCCGCCGTTTCGCCTTCATCGAACTGCACCCGAACACCGAGCCGGTGAGGGGGTCGCTGCTGCGGTTCCTGGAGGCGCGGCAGCTGGACACCACCCCTGCGCGTTTGCTGGACGCACTGAACGGCGCCATCGACGAGTGGGACCGCGACCTCATGATCGGCCCCTCGTACTTCATGAAGAAGACGGCCCAGACCCCCTCCGGTCTGCGCCGGATCTGGAAATACGAGCTCATGCCGTTGCTCGAGGAGCACTACCACGGGCAGCTGAACCGCGCGCAGCTGGAGGAACGATTCGGGCTGGACCAGCTGCTGGGACGCCTTGCGGCTCGCTAGCTCGGCCGGATACCGCGCCAGGCCAAGCGGCGGCCCCGGCCCCGCGGGTGTCAGCCCAGCCGCACGCACCAAGCCCGGACATTCCGGACCGGATTTCCGGCACATCGTGCTTGACGAACTGTCCGGCGGCGTGGTGGAGAAGCTGGACCCAGCCAGCGCGGCCTTCCTGAACGCCAGCGGACTGGCAAAGGCCTCACCCATGGGGATGAGCCTGTACCGGATCGAGCCCATGGGCATGGTGGGATCCGTGCGGACGCCGCTGGTCCAGCTCGACGTACGGCCGAAGGACCGGCTGGGGCTGAGCCGGCTGCTGTTTCTGCTCAGTTACGCCGGTGACCAGGGTTTCCGCGACGATCCCGTGACCGCTGACGAGCACACCGAGCTGTGGAGTGCGCTGGCAGCGTCCCTGGCACAGCTGGCCGAGCGCGCCCTGCAGCGCGGCGTGCTCCAGGGCTACCTCACAGTCGACGAGTCCCTCCGGACGGTCAAGGGCCGGATCCGCATCTCGGACCAGATCTCGCGCCGGCCGGGCATGCTTGTGCCGCTGGAAGTGTCCTACGACGAGTTCACCGAGGACATCGCGGAGAACCGGATCCTCCGTGCCGCCCTCGAGCGCATGTCCCGCGTTCCCGGCGTGCGGCCGGACGTGCTGAGCCGCCTGCGGCAGCTCAAGGGAAAGCTCGACGCCGCCACTCGCCTTCAGTCCGGCGCTCCGCTGCCGCCGTGGCGGCCCAACCGGATGAATGCCCAGTACCACACGGTGCTCCGCCTCGCCGAGGTGATCCTGCGCAACGCCTCGGCCGAAGCAGGGGAGGGACAGCAGCAGACGGCGTCGTTCGTGGTGGACATGGACCGGGTCTTTGAGGACTTTGTGGGTGCCGCCCTACGGCAGGCCATGGCTGCCTTTCCCGGTGAAATGCGGCTGCAGTACAACGCGATGCTCAACGAGGCCGTCCGGGATTCAGACCGGCTGACTGTCAGGCCCGACGCCGTGCACCTGCTGGGCGGACGGCCCGTGGTGGTCTACGACGCGCAATACAGGGCGCGCACGGATCGCGGGGCATCACTGACTGCGGACCATTTCCAAATGCTGGCGTACTGCACGGCCTTGCAGGTGCCCACTGCGTGGCTGATCTATGCCGGTGCGGGGGAGGTAAAGCTTAGGCGGATCCTCAACACCGACATCGACATCGTGGAGTTTCCGCTGGATCTGTCGCGGCCGCCGTCGGAAATCCTGGCCGCGGTGACCGATCTCGCCGAGCAGTCCTGGGGAGAAGTTGTACGGCAGGCGAGGACGGGCATGTAGCTGCGTCGACCGGCCTCCGGGCGCCGTCTGGAGCCCGGTTCAGCTACGCCGGGTCTGCTTCCGGGTCTTCGAGGTCGCCGAACAGGGACTGCAGGTGCTCGAGCAGGGCCTTTTCGGGGCAACCAACGTTCTGCGCCAAAAGCCCCCGCAAACGGGTTCTGATACCGGCGCCCTCCGGGGACGGATCTTCCAGAATTGACGAGATGATGGCCATGGACTGGCGGCGCAAGGGGCCGAGCTCCGGGTCTTTTGTCGGCTGGTTGAACTGCGGCCATTCGGTGAGCTGCTCGGTGTAGGACCGCGGTCCTGCCGGCATCAATCTCTGAGACATTTCGCTCTCCCGGGCCGTCTGGTGGTTCACGTTCTGGTACTTGAAGGAGTCAAACTTCTTGTCCGCAGAACTCAATGCTCTGACATTGGATGCTACGCCAACCCCCGGTGCTCCTCGCCCAACGGATTGAACAGCATGTAGAAACTCTAGCTCAAGACAGACAAGTCTGTCTCCCACTTGGGCTAGGATATTAACAAATGGAAGATTCATCCAGCTCCGCTTCATTGAGCGCCGGGATTACTCCTTCCGGAGGGCTTCAGCCCGCCCTGCATGCCGAGGAACCAGGCACGGCACCGCAGGCCCTTAAGGCTGCTGTCGGGATCCGGGAACGGATCGTGGATGCGGCCTATGATCTCTTCGCCCACAGAGGCGTCAGGGACGTGGGCATCAACGAACTCATCAGCCGCTCGGGTGTTGCCAAAGCCACTTTCTACCGCCACTTCGCCTCGAAAGACGATGTTGTGCTGGCCTTCCTTGAGCAGCGTGACCGCATGTGGACGGTCAATGCCATCGTGGGCGAAGCGCGGCGCCGGGCAGACACGCCCGAACAGCAGCTCCTTGCCATCTTCGACGTCTTCTCCGACTGGTTCCGCCGCACGGACTTCGAGGCGTGCTCCTTCATCAACGTGCTGCTCGAGATGGGTTCCACCCATCCGCTGGGCCGCGCGAGCATCGACTACCTCGCAAAGATCCGCGGGCACGTAAAGCAGCTTGCGGACGAAGCCGGCCTGCAGCGCACCGAGGACTTCTCCAGGTCGTGGCACATCCTGATGAAGGGGTCCATCATTTCCGCCGCTGAAGGCGACCTTGAAGCAGGCCAGCGCGCACGCCAGCTCGCCGGATGGCTAATCGATCACCACCGGGTTTGAGCGTCAGGCCTGAGTGTCAGGCCGGGAGAGCAAACGTAAACGTGGTGCCTGCCCCCACCTCGCTGCTCAGCGAGACGCTGCCGCCGTGGGCCTCCACGATGGCCTTGCTGATGGAGAGCCCCAGCCCCACACCGGGGATTGCGGAGTTGCGGACTGCTTCCGCACGGAAGAACTTGGCGAAGACCTCTTCCTGGTCCTGTTCGCTCATCCCCATCCCGGTATCGCTGACGCTGCACACCACGTGCCCGTCCTCGGAGCGCAGCGAGACAATGACTTCGCCCCCGTCCGGCGAGTACTTGATGGCGTTGGAGACCAGGTTGTCCAATACCTGTGAGATCCGGGCGGAGTCGACGTGCGCCTCCAGCCGCTTGGGGGCGTCGGCCAGCAGTTGGATGCCGGAGTCCGTGGCCCGCGGCAGGGCCGCGGTGACGCTCGCGCGTACAAGGTCGGCCACATCCACGGCCTGAGGGCGGACGATCAGTTGCCCGTTTCTGCTGGAAAGGAGGTCCGAAACCAGTGTGAGGAGCCGTTCGGAGTTCCGACGGATGATCTCCAGGGGGCCGCGCTGGAAGTCCGGCAGAGCGCCGTCGTCGTCATCCAGCATCAGTTCCACGTACCCCAGGATCGACGTCAGCGGCGTGCGGAACTCGTGCGAGACGTTGGCGACGAAGTCGTCTTTGGCCGCCAGAGCGTTGACCAGTTCGGTGACGTCGCTGAACACGATGACGGAACCGGCGAAGTTCCCCTCCTGGTCCTTCATCGGACGCGCGCTGGTCGTGATCGCCCGCTGCTCGCTGCCTGCTCCGAGCCAGACCAGATAGTCGGTGAATTCCTCGCCGAGCACGGCCCGCCGGACGGGCCGCTGCTCCACCGGAACCGGAGTGGTCCGGTCAGGGCCAAACACCAGTAGCTGTGATTCGTTGGGATCGTCGTTGCTGGGGGGAGCGGCCAGCAGATGATGGGCGCGCTGCTTCCGGTTCATCAGGATGTCGTGCCCGTCGGCGTCCACGGCCAGCACGCCCAGATGCACCGTATCCAGCACGGTGTTGAGCAGCCGTTCCTGGCGCTTGCTGCCATCCAGCACGCCGCGCAACTGGCTATCCTTTGCCTCCAGATCGCGTTGCTGCCGGATCATGCTGAGAGTCAATACGGTCACGGAAACGCCAATCCCCAGCATCATGACCGGGAGCAGGAGCGAGCGGGCCAGATCCTGCCCGGACAGATCACCCCTGATGACCAGCGGCAGCCAGATGATCGCCAGCGGGCCGAAGAAGGAAATGGCCACCGCCGTCTTGGGAAACACACCGGAGGCGCACAACCAGATCACTGGGAAGACGGCCATCAGGCTGATTCCCGTCAGGCTGTCCTGGCCACCCTCCCTGCCAAGGGCAATCGAGACCAGGTCCAACAACGGAAGGACCAGGAAGCTCGGATACGGCAATCGGTCCCACGGAACGGCGTAGCAGAGAATCAGGATGGCGCCTTGGGACAACAGGAAACTGATGAAAAGCGGGTTCATGAGTGTTTCCGGGAAGAACGCCAGAATGAGGAAGGCCGTGAGCCCCGCCGTGACAGAAAGAGGCATCTGGCTCAAGGTCACCCGGCCCCGCAGGGAGTATTCATGGAAGGGTCGCTTGAAGAGCAGCATCCTGCCGGACGAATCCTTCCAGGTTGGGCTGCTCATGAGCGTTGGACCATCGGGACGTGGCAAGAGAGACGCATACATGCAGGATATCGGGGGAGCTATACTTCAGACGGGATGTAGCGGGCTGAGGGGGCTGCGATGGGTGATACACGCGTGGGGTTGGTCATTGAAGATGATCACGACATTCGCGAACTGGTGCGGGTCGTATTGACGCAGGCAGGCTTCGAGGTGACGGCCGCGAGCAGCGGAGCCGAAGGCGTTCTCGCCGCAAAGGAGCTGGATCCGGCGGTCATCACCCTGGACCTAGGCCTGCCCGACATCGACGGATTCGAAGTGGCCCGGCAGATCCGTCAGTTTTCCGACGCCTACATCGTGATGCTCACTGCCCGGGCGGAGGAGCTGGACACCCTGATCGGTTTGGAATCGGGTGCCGACGACTACCTCACCAAGCCTTTCCGGCCCCGGGAGCTGCGCGCCCGCGTCGCCGCCATGATGCGCCGCCCGCGTTCGACGTCGGAAGTCACCGACGATCCCAACGCGCCTTTAGGTGGGGCCGGCGACGACGCGAACAGCTACCGCCACAACGGGCTGAACATGAGCTATGACTCGCGGACGGTGGACGTGGATGGCCAGGAACTAAGCCTGACCCGGACTGAATTCGATCTGCTGCATGCCCTGCTCGAGGCTGGCCGCATGGTCCGTACCAAAGCGGATCTGGTGCGCCGCCTGCGGGACGAACCCTACGACGTCGGAAGTTACATCAGCGAGGCTGATGAGCGGTCCGTTGAAGTGCACATGGGAAACCTCCGCAAGAAACTCGGCGACTCCGCCCAGGACCCGCGGTGGCTCCAGACGGTCCGCGGCGTGGGCTACAGACTGGCTCCCGACCGAAGCTGAGGCGGCGCTCAGCAGGCATCATGAATGACCGGCGAGGAACTGCTCCAGCTGCTCCTCCAGGGCCGGCCGGTCTTTCAGTTCGCACTCCCATACTGTGAGCACCTCCCAACCCGCGCTTTCGAGCAGCCGGCGCTGATCGGCGTCGCGGTTCCTCGTCTTGGTTCTTTTGGTTTCCCAAAAGTCGGCATTGGCCTTGGGCGCATGCTGGCCAACCCTGCAGTCGTGGAAGTGCCAGAAGCAGCCGTTGATGAAGATGACTTTCCGTCGGCCAGCGAAGACCAGGTCGGGATTTCCCGGGAGCTTGGTGCTGCCGGAGGCCCCGTGCAGGCGGTACCGGTAGCCCTTGGCGTGCAGGAGGCTGCGCACCAGCAACTCAGGTTTGGTGTTCTTGCCCCTGATCCGGGACATGTTCCAGCTGCGCTGCTCAGGAGTCAGCCGGTCCGCCATGATTCAAGTCTAGGCTTGCTGCCGCTTGCTAGATTTCCCGCTCCGGCTGTTCGCCGAACTGAAAATGCCGGCCGCTCACGGAGCCAGGATCGATCTCGACGTAGAAGTCCTTGAGTGTAGGGACCCAGGACGCCAGTCCCAGAGCCTCCGCTTCGGCAATTTCGGCGGACTTGTTCAGCACGCGGGCAGTGCCTCGGAGGACCACAGACCAGGCCTGGTCTGACAGGATGCCATCCGTTTCGAAGAGGACCCGGTCATTGATGGTCAGCTCGGCCAGCTTGTTGCCGGGGGCTGTGCGGAAGTAGAGCTTCCTGCGGCTGGTTACATAGTTGACGGGAAAGATATCCGGCTCGCCGGCCACGGTGACGACCAGCCGGCCGTGACTCGTACCCTCCAGGAGTTGCCAGCACTGCTCGTCGTCGAGGTTAAGGATGGGGTCGCCGTCGGCGTGGGTAAACATCATGGCTCCATTCTTCTACGCCATGTAGAAAAGCGATAGGGGTGTGGGGCAATTTTCCCAGTTGGCCGCGTGGATCCGCCATAGTCCTACCAACGTCCGGCCGCGGTGATTGCGTGGCGAGAGGTTTCTGGCCCTGGTCGGAGGCTTCACTGAACCTTGCCAATCCTTAACATCGTCGAAATAGCCCCGTGACCGAACCGTCGCTCGTCGTGACTAGCGTCAACAAAGACGAACCGCAGACGAAAGCGATGACTGATGACAAATGACCTGAGGGACACAGAACTGCTCGATCCCGCGGCGGCTGGCACCGCCGTCGGGCACGGCCCCAGCGGGACCACGACGGCGGGCAACGCTGACGCGATGAGCGCCACCAAGGAGAGTTTGGAGGACTACACCCTGAGGTTCGCGCCCCGTTCCTACCGCAAGTGGAGCGCGGGAGTGGTGGCGACGAGCGCCCTCGGCGGAATTGCGTACCTGGCTGACTTTTCCATTGGGGCGAACATCGGGATTGCCTACGGCACGGTGAACGCAATCTTCGGAATTATCGTGGCGGCAGTGATCATATTCGCCACAGGATTTCCGCTGGCTTATTACGCGGCGCGGTACAACATCGACCTGGACCTCATTACGCGCGGCTCAGGATTTGGCTATTACGGCTCCGTGGTCACCAACGTGATCTTTGCGACGTTCACATTCATCTTCTTCGCTCTCGAGGGATCCATTATGGCCCAGGGCTTGGAATTGGGGCTGGGTATTCCGCAGTGGCTCGGCTATGCAGCGTCCACCCTCATCATCATTCCGCTGGTCATCTATGGCATGAATACCTTGGCCAAGCTTCAGGTGTGGACCACCCCTCTATGGCTGCTGCTCATGGTGGTCCCGGTGGGGTATCTGCTCATTTCCCACCCGGGAAGCGTGGAGGAATTCTTTGCGTTCAGCGGCGAATCCGGGGGAGCGGGCACCAACCTGGCATCAGTCATGCTGGCGGCCGGTGTCTGTTTGTCGCTGATGGCCCAGATCGCCGAGCAGATCGATTACCTGCGTTTCATGCCGCCAAAGACAGCTGAAAACAATGGCGCCTGGTGGCGCGCGGTGATCCTGGCCGGGCCGGGCTGGGTCATGTTCGGAGCCATCAAGCAGATTGTTGGCATGTTTGTCGCCATCTACCTGATCGCCAAGCTCGATCCGGCCGCCTCCGCCACCGCGAACGAGCCGGTCCACCAGTTCCTCGGCGTCTACCAGGAGATGATGCCCGGGTGGCTGGCCATGACGCTCGCTGTGGTGCTGGTGGTCATTTCCCAGATCAAGATCAACGTCACCAACGCGTATTCCGGGTCGCTGGCCTGGACCAACAGTTTTACCCGCGTCACCAAAACGTACCCCGGCCGCATGGTCTTTGTGGCGGTGAACCTGCTCATCGCCCTGGTCCTGATGGAGGCGAACATGTTCGACTTCCTCAACACGATCCTCGGCTTCTACGCCAACTGCGCCATGGCCTGGGTGGTCACGGTCGCATCGGACATTGCCGTCAACAAGTACCTGCTCAAGATCTCGCCCAAGGTTCCGGAGTTCCGCCGCGGGATGCTTTACGCCGTAAACCCGGTGGGCTTCGTGTCCATGATGGTCTCGGCCGGTGTTTCGATTGCAGTGTTTTTCGGAACATTTGGCGCCGCCATCCAGCCGTACTCGCCGATCTTCGCCGTGGGCTTGGCGCTGGTGCTGCCGCCCGTCATCGCCGTGCTGACCAAGGGGAGGTACTACCTTCGCCGGCGTGACGATGGAATTGACCTGCCAATGTTCGACGCCGATGGGAACCCCAGCGATGCCAGGCTCCTCTGCCACGTGACCGGCCTGGAGTTTGAGCGGCCTGACATGGTCCGCTCTGCCCTGGACGGGCCCGACGGCGAACCCCAGTATGTTTCTTCGCTCGCCTTGTCGACTGACAAGACAGGGGAGCTGGTGCTGCCGGCACAGCAGTAGCGGGACTTGAGGGCTCGACTGAGGGAAAACGGGCGGAGCGCCAGCGTGCGCCCCGCCCGTTTTCATGTGCTTTCCGGGTTCATGACTTTTTGCCGAGGGTTGCGGGTGGTAAAACCAGAGGGATCGCAGGCTGTGGATAACTTTGAGCCTGAAAGGGTAGCCTCGGCTACCCTTTAACTATTGTTCGGACACAGTCGTCTTGAAACCTATCCGGGGGGATTAGCTGCGCATGACTTCTCGTACATCCATTTCGGGGCGCCTGCGCCTGTCCGCTATTTCCTTACTAGCCGTCTCGGCCCTGGCTCTCAGCGGCTGCAGCAACGCCGATAGTCCGAAGAGCGGCGACCCGAGCGCCGGGCCCGCTTCTTCGGCCCCTCAGTCTGCGTCAGTCACCCCGAGTGCCTCGCCAACGCCGAAGCCCACTCCCGTCTATAAGCCAGCCGACGCAAAAGGCCGGGCGCAGAACGTGCCGGTGCCAGTCAAACCCCCGTTGGCGGACAAGAACTCCAAGGAAGGGCTGGAGGCGTTTGCGAAGTACTGGTTTCAAGCGCTCTCATATGCCTACGAAACCGGCGACACGGCCCTGATCGAGTCCGCCAGCGGTCCGAATTGTCGCTTTTGCAGTGGGCTGCAAGATGGCTTGAAGACTGCCTGGGGAGGGAAGAAATGGATTGTCGGAGGTAAAATCCAGACACCGGCGGTGAAGACAAAATTCAGCCCAAGAGAATTGTCCCAGCAGGCAACTGTCCAAGTTATTCAAGAGGAAATTGCGATCTATAAGGCCAAGGGGACCCTCTATCAAGCCGTGACCAAGGCGTCCAATACTGCGAGTCAGGCTGTGTTCCAGTTTGATTCTACTGGTTGGGCTATGACCGACCTTGGCCTAATTCGCTAAACCATGGGCGGAATTTGCCGGGGAGTACTCGCTGCATTGTGCACAGTGGTGGCGGCTGTATTGTTGCCAACGGGAGCCAGCGCTGACGAGCCACCCATTGTCGTTGGATACGAGGACAAAGGCATAGACGTAGGCGCGGTGAATTGGGTACTCGACAAGGACACGGGCGAGATAGTGCCGGCGCCTCCGGGATTCGTCAGTGAGGATCCAAATCAGTACAACGCGTTCCCCCAGTGCCAGGTGGACGACGGCAATTTGGCCATCAAGTGCCTGGCCGGACAACGTCCTTGCCCTCCACGAGCCGACGGAAAGCCGGGCGTACCTGTGATCTGGAAAGTGGCTCCAAGGTCAATCGCGAATCCGACGTGGACGCAGTGGGCGGGCAACGGAGGGGGCCCAACCTGCCTCTACGACAAGAACCCGGAAGACCTGCTTCCCCGAATTGCGGCGCTCATTCAGCGAGAATTCGACAAGCTGCCTGTGACACCTGGAAAATCGACGGCCCAGCCCAGCCCGCACACTCTTCGAGGGGCCGAGACCAACTTTTATGCGCGTGCCGACGAGCAGCAGTTCGACATAACGATATTGGCGCAGAAGATTCATATTGTCGCCAAACCTGTCCAATACCGCTGGGACTACGGAGACGGGACCTCACTTGGCCCAATGACCACAATGGGCGGACCATTGCCGCAGGACCGCTGGGGTGAGAAGACCCGCACGAGTCACGCCTATGCGGAAACGGGCGACTTCAGTGTCGTGCTGACTACTTACTTCCAGGGCACGTACTCCGTGAATGGTGGTCCGGCGCTCCCCATTCCCAACCAAGGCCAGTTCAGTGCAGCCCCGCAAACAGTGAGCGTCTGGCGTTCAGTGACGCGCAACTATGCCGACGATTGCATCACCAACCCCAGCGGCCAGGGCTGTCCGGGCGCTGCCGCCGGCAACAAGTAGGGCTTGGGAAGAAAGAGGCTCCGGCGACGACGGCGGCACCCCCGCGGCCGGGCCGCCGTTCGGTGTGTCCGGCGTGCCTCAGGTGACCGACTCCTGTGATGCTGCCCTCATGAGGAATACTTGCACACGCTTGGCAGTTGCATCGGGTGAACCCAATGCATTGTGAAAGGAACCACGCATGCTGTTTTCCCCTCTGAGCCTCGGCGAACTTGAACTCTCCAACCGTCTCGTGATGGCGCCCCTCACCCGACTTCGCTCCGGCAAGGAAGGCGTACCCGGACCGCTCGTGGTGGAACATTACCGCCAGCGGGCTTCCCTTGGCCTGATCATCAGCGAAGGCACGTACCCCAGCCCGGCAGGACGCTCCTACCCGGGGCAGCCAGGGATCGTCACTCCTGAGCAAATCGCCGGATGGAAAAAGGTCACGAACGCCGTCCACGCTGAGGGCGGCCGGATGTTCGCCCAGATCATGCACGGCGGCCGTGTCTCCCACGAGGACATCACCGGCGGCCACCAGATTGTCGCTCCCAGCGCTGTTGCAATCGAGGGCGAGACCCGCACCTACACCGGCAAGCAGGCCTACCCCGTGCCGCACGAGCTTTCCACGGATGAGCTCCCGGTGGTGATGCAGGAAATCGTGACGGCGTCGCTCAACGCAATCGAAGCAGGGTTCGACGGCGTGGAGCTGCACTCTGCCAACGGTTACCTTCTGCATGAATTCCTCGCCCCGAACAGCAACGTGCGCACGGACAGCTACGGCGGCTCTCCTGAAAACCGGGCGCGATTCGTCATAGAGACGGTGAACGCCGTTGTCGAAGCGCTCGGAGCGAACCGCGTGGGAATCCGGATTTCGCCCCAGCACAACGTCCAGGGAATCGCTGAAACTGACGCTGATGACGTCCGCGCAACCTACGAAGTCCTGGTCGACACGATCGCACCGCTGAACCTCGCATACCTGAGCATCCTGCACGACGAACCCGCGGGGGAGCTGGTCCAGGACCTGCGCGCCCGCTTCAACGGCACCTTCCTGGTCAACACCGGCTTCGGCGTCGTCACCACCCGTGAGGAAGCAGTTTCCCTGGTCGCAGACGGCCATGCCGACGCCGTGGTGGTTGGCCGGCCGGCCATCGCCAACCCGGACCTCGCCCGCCGCTGGCGCGAAGGCCTGCCAGTGAACGAGCCCGACCAGAGCACGTTCTACGGCGAAGGTGCAGAGGGGTACACCGATTACCCGGTGTACCAGCCCGCCTAACAACCTGCTAGCAAACAGGAAAACCGCCCGGATACCCGGGCGGTTCTCCTGTTTTCATCGCTCTAAACCCGGCAAGCGAAGGGCCGCTCACGGTCGCAGATGCATCCCTATAGGATTTGAGCATGCAAAAAGCGTCCAACGGCCCCCGCGCCGGCAGCCGGTCCGACGATCAGACCGGCGACCGCCGAGGGGGACGGACCGTCAACCGTCAGGTTTTGGCCGACCATGTTTACGAGGAACTCCTGGCATCCCTCATGGACGGACGGCTGGAACCCGGCGCCGCCGTAAGCATCGACGGAACCGCGCGCGAACTCGACGTTTCCCCTACTCCTGTCCGTGAAGCCCTGGCACGGCTGGAGCACACGGGGATGGTCCGGAGAGTGGCGTTGAAAGGCTATCGCGTTGCCCCCGTCTTCACGCGGGAGGACTTCGCGGAGCTCATGGAGGCCCGGCTTGCGATCGAACCCGTCAATGCCCGTCTAGCGTGCAGCCGCCTCACACCCGAAAGGCTCGCGGAGCTCGAAGAAGCCGTGGCCGACCTGAAATCCGCCCCGCGCGGCCCGTCGTTTGCTGACTACAAGGACTACCTGGAAGCCGACGAGCGCTTTCACCAGCTGATCGCGAAACAGACCGGGAACCAATTCATGGTTGCCGCCTATGCGGCCCTGGGCGGGCAGGTCCAGCGGTTTCGGCTTTTCGGCGGCGTCGGCATTACCGACGCGGAGAACGCCATCGCCGAGCACCAGTCAGTGCTGGACGCACTCTCAACCGGTGATCCCGAAAAGGCCGAAGCCGCCATGGCTGATCATGTGCAGAAAGTCCGCGCGCGGGCGATCGCCGACGCCCCGGCAGACTAATCCCGTGTAGCTCGCAGTGCTCGCAGTAGGTGTCGTTTCGGCCCTCAACACGACACACTGGGCGCTAGCCGGATGGGGGGTTCTGAAAGCATGGGGCTGCCCGGAAGTGGCCCTCTTCACAAGCCGCGGTACCCACTATAGGATCTTCGATTGTTCCCCGCGTAGGTAAATGTGATCTTGACAACCTTGCTCTGGATAGTAGATCCTATAGGAAACAGGATTCACGAAGGAGTGCACAACGTGGCATATACAGCTGAGAACTGGCCCATCACCGCAGCCCTGCTGCAGTTCCCCGGCACTGACGCCCAGGGAACCCACATCAATGACGCCGACGCCGCCGCCTGGGCCGAGGTTCTTACCGAAGTCAAGGAAGCAGGCTTCGCCAACGCCGACCTCACCGACAGCTGGGTCCGTCCCGGCGATCTCAGCAAGGAACGCCTCGCGGAGTTCAAGCAGACCGCTGAGAGTGTGGGGATCGGCATGCCCGTCATCTCCGCCATCCGCCGCAGCGTCATCGAGGAGGGCAACTGGGCAGCCAACCTTGAGTACAGCCACCGCACCATCGACGCCGCCGCCGAGCTCGGCTGCGAAGTGGTTTCCTTCGGCCTGCACCAGGCAATCACCCCGGAGCAGCAGAAGCAGCTGTGGTTCTGGACCGTTGAAGGCTATAAGGATCCGGTAGGGGACAAGGAAGCCTGGAGCAACGCCGTCACGCGGTTCCGCGAACTGGGCCGCCACGCGGCAGAGGTAGGCGTTCTCCTCTCGCTCGAGATGTACGAGGACACCTACCTCGGCACCGCGGACTCCTCCGTGCAGCTGGTGCAGGACATCGGCCTGACCAACGTCGGGCTCAACCCGGACATCGGAAACCTGATCCGCCTGCACCGTCCCATCGAGGACTGGCGCGAATTGGTGGCCAAGACCATGCCGTATTCGAACTACTGGCACATGAAGAACTACATCCGTGACGAGGATGTGGCCCGCGACAGCTACGTCGCCATGCCGGCTCCGATGGAAAGCGGCCTCATCAACTACCGCGAGGCGTTCAAAGTTGCCATTGCGGCTGGCTATCAGGGCATCATCTGCACCGAGCACTACGGCGGCGACGGCCTGTCCGTCACGGCCAGCAACCAGGACTACCTGCGCCGCCACGTCCTCCCCAAGAAGGACGGCTACGCGCTTGGCACCAGCCAGGTGGCGCAGGGCCAGCTGCAGCCGGCCGCCGTCGAACTCGCCACTTCCTAAAGTCCCCGGAGGCCCGGTTCCCACCGGGACCGAACTTCCGACGGCGGCCGTCGGGCCCCGCTCGGACGGCTGCCTTCCCGGGGCCCTCCGGTGGGCACCCTCCGCCGGATCGCATCAGAACTGATCAACCCAACTCGGATTCAATGAGGAACCATGACCCAGATCTTCGACAATCCCGCTGATTTCGCGGATGAGGCGCTGGACGGCTTTGTGGCTGCCAACCGCGGGTATGTTGCCCGCGTGGACGGCGGCGTCGTCCGCTCAACCGAAGTGCCCACCGGCCAGGTGGCCCTCGTGATCGGCGGCGGCTCCGGCCACTACCCCGCCTTCGCCGGACTCGTGGGACCGGGCCTGGCAGCGGCTTCGGCCTGCGGCAACATGTTCGCCTCGCCCGCCGCCGGGCAGGTCTACCGCGTGGCCAAAGCCGCGAACGCCGGCGGGGGAGTGCTCCTCAGCTACGGCAACTACGCAGGCGACGTCCTGCACTTCGGCCAGGCCCAGCTGCGGCTCAACGCTGAGGGCATCGAAACCCGCACCGTGCTGGTGACTGACGACATCGCCAGCGCCCCCGTGGACCAGATCGAGAAGCGCCGCGGCATCGCCGGTGATCTCACGGTGTTCAAGGTGGCCGGCGCGGCTGCCGAAGCGGGCTTGAACCTGGACGAGGTGGAACGGCTGGCCATCAAGACCAACCACCGGACGCGCTCTCTGGGCGTCGCCTTCGACGGCTGCACCCTGCCCGGTGCCAGCGAACCGCTCTTCCATGTGCCCGCCGGCCAGATGTCGCTGGGCCTGGGAATCCACGGCGAGCCTGGCATCTCTGAGCACCCCATGCCCACGGCCTCCGAACTGGCCCAACTGCTGGTCTCACGGCTCCTGGCGGACAAGCCCGACGACGCCGGCGACCGCGTGGTGGCCATCGTCAACGGCCTTGGCACCGTCAAGTACGACGAACTGTTCCTGCTGTTCGGCAAGATCGAGAAGCTTCTCAACGCCGCCGGCCTCACCGTAGTGGAGCCCGAGTGCGGCGAGCTGGTTACCAGCCTGGACATGTCCGGCCTGTCCCTGACCCTGCTCTGGCTGGACGATGAGATCGAGCAGTACTGGGCGGCTCCGGCCGACACCCCGGCATACCGTAAGGGCAACCTCGCACCGCGGGCCCGCCGCGAGCTGGCGGACGCGGAAGACACGATGGCTGAAGAATCGGAAAAAGCTACCGCGGCGTCCGCTGACCTCGGCCGGCTGGCAGCCGCCGTGCTCGCGCAGGTGCGGGACGTCGTCGTCGAACATGAAGAGGAACTTGGCAACCTGGACGCCATCGCCGGCGACGGCGACCACGGCATCGGCATGCGCCGCGGCGTCGACGCGGCTCTGGCTGCAGGTGAGCAGAACGCGACAGCCGGGGCGTCTGTTGAGCGGGTGCTCACCCAGGCCGGGGAAGCGTGGAGTGAACGCGCCGGCGGAACCTCGGGCGCGCTGTGGGGGTCGGCGGTGATCGCCGCCGGCCTTGCGCTGGGCAACCGCGACTCCTACCCGGCCGGGGACGCCGCTGCCGCGGTGACCGCCTTCACCGATGCGATCACGGAACTCGGCAAGGCCGAACTGGGGGACAAGACCATGGTGGATGCCCTCCTGCCGTTCCGGGACGCGTTCCGGGAAGCGTCCGACGGCGGCGCCTCCGTGGGCAGTGCCCTCGCCACCGCTGCTTCCGCGGCTACCGAAGCCGCCCGGCTGACGGCGGACCTCCGCCCGCTCAAGGGCCGTGCCCGCCCGCTGGCTGAAAAGAGCCTGGGCCATCCCGATCCCGGTGCCGTGTCCTTCGCACTGATCGCCGAACGGATCGCCACCTACATCCAATCTGAACTGGCCGGTTCCGAAGCGGCCACGTCCGACATGGCCGCCGCGGCCGGAAATGGGGCACAAAAATGACTAACACCGCAGGCTGGCGCATTGTCATCGGCAACGATGAGGCTGGCGTCGAATACAAGGAAGCACTGAAGGCGCTGCTCGAGGCCGACAGCCGCGTGGCATCCGTGCTGGACATCGGCGTGGGGCCGAACGACTCCACCGCGTACCCGCACGTCGCCGTCAACGCCGCTCGCAAAGTGGCCGACGGCGAAGCCGACCGCGCACTCCTCATCTGCGGAACAGGTCTGGGCGTGGCCATTGCGGCCAACAAGGTTCCCGGAATCCGGGCCGTCACCGCGCACGACAGCTACTCGGTGGAACGCTCGGTGCTGAGCAACAACGCGCAGGTCCTCACCATGGGCCAGCGTGTGATCGGACTTGAACTCGCCAAGAAGCTCGTTGGCGAGTGGCTCGAACACCGCTTCGATGAGAACTCATCCTCGGCGGCCAAGGTGGACGCCATCTGCTCTTACGAACCCGACTACACGAAGGCTGACTGACCATGACTGAAGTAACCAACAGCTCACGCAAGATCGCCGTCGTCGGCTCCGGGTACATGGGCGGCGGCATTGCCCAGGTCCTGGCGCTGGGCGGGGCGCGCGTTGCCCTGGCCGATGTGTCCGCCGAGGTGGCGCAGAAGAACTACGAACGCCTGCTCACGGAGTCCGACCAGTTTGTGGCCGACGGCCTGTTTCCGGAAGGTTCCACCGAAATCCTGAAGCAGAACCTCTGGGCTGCGAAGGACATCGAAGAGGCCGTGGCCGACGCCGACTTCATCGAGGAGGCCGTGCCCGAGGTCATCGAGATCAAGCACCAGACCCTCGCCCGGATCAGCGCCGCAGCCCGTCCGGACGCGATCATTGGCTCCAACACGTCCACGATTTCCATCGCGGACCTCTCCGAGCCGGTCGCCCACCCGGAGCGCTTCCTGGGCGTGCACTTCTCCAACCCGTCGCCGTTCATCCCGGGCGTGGAGATCATCCCCCACGCCGGAACGTCGGCCGAGACCGTGGGCGCTGTCCGCGACCTGGTGCACGCAGCCAACAAGCAGACCGCCGTGGTCAAGGACGTCACCGGCTTCGTGCTCAACCGTCTCCAGTACGCGCTGTTCCACGAAGCCGCGCAGCTCGTGGAACAGGGAATTGCGACGGCGGAAGACGTGGACACTTTGGTCCGCACCACCTTTGGCTTCCGCCTGCCGTTCTTCGGACCGTTCGCCATCGCCGACATGGCTGGCCTGGACGTCTACAACTTCTGCTACAAGTCCCTGCAGACCGATTTCCCGGAGCGCTTTGCCACACCGAAGATCCTCACGGACCTCGTGGAAGCAGGAAAGCTCGGCACCAAGACCGGGGCGGGCTTCCTCAACGTCCCGGCCGAGCGCACCCCCGAGCTGATCGCCTACCGCAACAAGGCGTACGTCGCCATGCAGAAGCTCATCGAAGACCTGGGCCCGGCCCCGATCAACTAGTTCCTCCGGTTTTTTATAGGACCGGGCCCCCAACTTGCGGGCCCGGTCCGGCTGAGCCGCGCCCTCTTACTTGAACTTCTTAGGAGCACACCCATGAGTACTTTTCCGTCAGCGCGCACTGCCATTGTCACCGGCGCGGTCTCGGAGCGCGGCATCGGCCGCGCCACTGCCAACTACCTGGCGGAGCAGGGCTGGAACATCGGCATCATCGACCTCGATGACGCCCTGTGCCAGTCCACCGCCAAGGAGATCGCCGGCAACTACGGTGTGAAGGCCCACGGCGTCGGTGCCAACGTAGCCAGCGAAGAGTCGGTCCGTGCGGCGATCGACTCGATCGAGGCCGAGCTGCCGCAGATCGTGGCTCTCGCCAACGTGGCCGGGGTCAGCTCGCCCGTCCCGTACCTGGAACTCGACGCTGCCGAATGGGACCGCGTCCTGAACATCAACCTCAACGGAGTCCACTACGCCACGCGCCGCGTCGCCGAGTCCATGGCCAAGAACCGCATCGGGCGCATCGTGAACATCTCCTCCGTCTCCGCCCAGCGCGGCGGCGGCACGTTCTCCAAGACGCCCTACTCCGTGGCCAAGGCCGGCGTCATCGGCCTGACCCGCGCCACCGCCCGCGAACTGGGGGAGTACGACATCACCGTCAACGCCATCTCCCCGGGCCCCATCGACACCGACATCATGGGCGGCACGCTCAGCCAGGAACGCAAGGACGAACTCACCAAGGACCTCGTGGTCAACCGCGTCGGATCCACCCGCGACATCGCAGCAGCCATCGCCTTCCTCATCAGCGAGGACGCCGGATACATCTCCGGCCAGACGCTGAATGTGGATGGCGGACTCTACATGCACTAGGAAGGACCTCCATGGCCCAGAACAGCCGTTCCACCCGCACCAGCCAGTACACCCAGCGCGGCCAGTCCACCCGCCGGTCTGCAGCCGCCGTCGTGGCCGCCCCTACCGGGTTCGCATCGTGGACCAAAGAGCGCAAGATCTACCTCGCCGTGGGCGTCCTCGCCTGCCTCATCGGGGTAGCGCTCATCGCGTTCTCGCTCTAAGCACTTACAGCTATAAGGCACCACCCTCAAAGGCACCACCAGTTTTTGCCCGTCTGATTTGCTCACTGACTTACTCAACGAGGAGTTTGAATGACTGTCACACCAACAACATCCGCTACGAAGGAGCTGCTGGATTCGCCGGTCCTGAAATCGGCCATCTCCAAGGCGTCCTTCCGGCTCATGCCGATGCTGGTGATTCTCTACGTTGTGGCCTTCCTGGACCGCACCAACGTGGGCTTCGCCGAAGCAGCGCTGGGTGCGGACAAGGGCGTTACCGCCGGTGCGTACGCGCTCGGGGCCGGCATCTTCTTCATCGGCTACGCCCTGTTCGAGATTCCGTCCAACCTGCTGCTGACGAAATTCGGCGCCAAGGTCTGGCTGGCCCGCATCGCCATCACGTGGGGCATCGTCTCCGCCTGCTTCGCCTTCGTCCAGGGCGAGACGTCGTTCATCATCCTGCGGTTCCTGCTGGGTGTCACCGAAGCCGGGCTCTTCCCCGGCGTCATCATGTTCCTCGCGGCGTGGTTCCCCAACAAGGTCCGTGTCAAGATGTTCGCCATCTTCTACCTGGCCCAGCCGTTCTCCCAGATGATGGGCGCACCGCTCTCCGGCTGGCTGATCAACATCGGCGACCAGGTTCCCGGCGTCCAGGGCTGGCAGGTCATGTTCTTCGTCGAGGGCACGCTCGCCGTTTTGGCCGGTATTGCCGCCTACTTCTTCCTGATCAACAGCCCGCAGGACGCCAAGTTCCTCAACACCGGCGAAAAGAAGGCGCTTCTGGACGTCATGGCCCTTGAGGACAACGTCAAGGAAGAATCCGGACCACGCGGCGTGCTGGCTGCCATGCGCAACGGCCGCGTCTGGTACTTCACCGTCATTTACTTCTGCCTGCAGATCGCCGTGTACGGCGTGACGTTCTACCTGCCGCAGCAGGTGGCGCAGCTGACCGGCCAGAAGGTGGGCTTCGCCGTCGGAATGATGGCTGCCATCCCGTGGTTCTTCGGCATCTTCGCCTGCTACTTCATTGGCAAGGCGGCCAACACGGTGGTCCGCCGACGTGTCTGGGGCACCGGGCTTTTCATCTCCACCGGGCTCTGCATCTTCGGTTCGGCCTGGGCCGGAAGCAACCACCTTCCGGTGCTTGGCATCATGTTCATTTGCCTGGCGGTCTGCAGCTTCCTGTCGATCGGCCCCATCGCATGGTCTTACCCGACGGCGTTCCTCACCGGAACCGCCGCCGCGGCCGGCATCGGTCTGATCAACTCGCTGGGCAACCTCGGCGGCTTCGTGGCCCCGATCCTGCGCACGTCGGTCAACCAGATCACCGCCTCAGACACGGGAACCATGGGCGTCTACGCGCTGGGTGTGTTGCCGTTCCTCGCCGCGGTGATGATGTACGGTACGCGCAAGTTCCAGAGCAAGGCTGACGACCTGCTCGAGAAGTAACTGCTGGAGTAACCAGAGAAGCAACTCGGCAATCATCCAAGGAAAGCAGCAACCAGAATGACGCAGCCCAGCCCAGCCGGCCCCGCAGACCGAACCGGGTCTGACACCATCTTCGTAGGTGTCAGCACCAAGATGTACCTGGGGTACCGGGACAGCCTGCGCTGGCTGGGCGAGCTGCGCCAGGAAGTGGACGCCCGTCCGGCCCTCGCGGCCGGACGGGTGGTCCCGTTTGTGATCCCGTCCTTTCCCTTGCTCCCCGCGGCCGCCGACATCCTGGCCGGCTCGCCGGCCTTGCTCGGCGCACAGGACTGCGGCTGGGCGGACGGTCCGTGGACAGGCGAGGTCTCGCCGTCGCTCCTTGCCGAGCTCGGCGTAAGCCTCGTGGAGATCGGCCATGCCGAACGACGCCGGTATTTCGGTGAGGACAACGCCATGGTTGCGCTCAAAGTCAGGGCAGCGGACGACGCCGGCATCACGCCGCTGCTGTGCGTCGGCGAGGGGGCGGAGGGGCCTGCTTCGGGGACGAACGGAGGTCCCGGCGGCCTGGGATCCGTCTCCGACGACGAGCCCGGATCCGCCTCTGCCTCCGAATCCGCCGCCGCGTTCGTGTACCGGCAGATCCAGGCCGCGGCCGGCGGAGACTGGGATCTTGCCTCTCGCCTCGTCATCGCCTACGAACCCGTCTGGGCCATCGGCGCTGCCGAGCCTGCAGGCGCGGAGTACGTGACCGCCGTCGTGCGTTCGCTTCGCACTCTCCTTGCCGGCCACCGGCAGCAAAGCGGCAGGACGCTGAGCGACATTCCAATAATCTACGGCGGTTCCGCGAAGCCCGGGCTGCTGCCCACACTCGATGGAGTCTCCGGCCTCTTCCTCGGGCGGTTCGCCCACGACGCCGCGAACTTCGGCAAGGTGCTGGACGAGGCGCTGGCACTCTCGGAGGCGCTGGACTCGTCGGAGACTCCAGCGCCGAAGACACGCTGACCCGCGGCAGTCCCGGCAGTCCGGGCTAGGCAGCTGAGAACCGCACAAGGGGACGGCTTAGAGAAATGCCTCGCGGCCGGTCCCTTCGCTCAGCACCAGTTGGCCGTCCTCGATGGATACGAGGAGGCTCCGCGGCCGTCCGTGCAGCTTCTTCTCCGCGCTGAGGTTCCGGCTTGTCACTTCCACGCCCACCGTCGCGCCCTTCGCGGGGAGCTCCACGGAAACTTCCTCGGCCATGCCCAACAGCTCCCGGGTGGTGACGTCGCGGTCGTACCGGGCTTCCTTGCCGTTGACGGTGATGGCGACTTCGTCCGCATTGAAGCCGTCCTGAAGAATGATGAGCAATTCCTGCATGGTGCACCGCCTACCTGAAGGATTTCCGCTGCCTACAGTCACTACATCACTTAAGCCCAGCCGTGGGTAGAGCCGGTTGGTTGACCCGCATCCCGCCTGGCGCCGCCGCTACTTTCCCGCGGTTTCGCGTCCGAAGGGGATCATGTGAGGCAAAATGTTGTGGTGACCCAACTCCCGCAGCACCCATCCGTGCCCGCCCCTGCACCCTCTTCAAACCCGCCCACCCCAATGCGGGCACGAACTCCTGAAGCTAACGTCTCGCCCGAGGACCTGGCCGGCCGCATCGCCGCCCAGATCGCCTCCGAGCTGGGTGTGAAGGCCTGGCAGGTGAAGGCAACCGTGGACCTGCTCGACGGCGGTTCAACCGTCCCGTTCATCGCCCGGTACCGCAAGGAAGCCACCGGCACCCTTGACGATACCCAGCTCCGCGAGCTCGACGAGCGCCTGCGCTACCTCCGCGAATTGGAGGACCGCCGTCGTGCTGTCCTGGAGGCGATCGCCGCCCAGGGCAAGCTGAGCCCGGAACTTGAGGCCGCCGTCGTCGCCGCGGACACGAAGTCCAGGCTGGAGGACATCTACCTGCCCTTCAAATCCAAGCGCCGCACCAAGGCGCAGATCGCGCGGGAGGCCGGACTGGAGCCGCTGGCCGATGCGCTGCTGAAACGCCCCGAACTGGATCCGGAGCGGGAGGCCGTGAAATACCTGAACGCCGAGCACGCCGTTGACGACGCCTCAGCCGCGCTCGCAGGCGCCCGCGCCATCCTCGTGGAGCGGGTGGCGCAGGATCCCGATCTCGCCGAGACCCTGCGCGAGCGGTTGTGGACGCAGGGCCGGATGGTCTCGCGGGTCAAGAAGGGCAAGGAGACCGAAGGCCAGAAGTTTGCGGACTACTTCGAGTTCTCCCAGGCGCCCACCGGGATGCCGTCGCACCGCGTTCTCGCGCTGCTGCGCGGGGAGAAGGACGGCGTGCTGGAGCTCGACCTCACCGAGGCGGACCCGGCCGACGACGACGCGCTCGCCGCGGCGCGCGCCCGTTACGAGTCCGCCGTGGCCAGGTTCCTCGGGGTTGCGGACCGCGGCCGGCCCGCCGACGCCTGGCTCCTGCAGACGGCGCAGGTGGCGTGGCGCTCGCGCGTACTCGCCCGGCTGACGGCGGACCTGCGCGGGCGGATGTTTGCCGCCGCGGAGGACGAGGCCGTTCGCGTCTTCGCCGCGAACCTGCGCGACGTGCTGCTCGCGGCGCCGGCCGGCAACCGCGCCACCCTGGGTCTGGACCCGGGGCTGCGGACCGGCGTGAAGGTGGCCGTCGTGGACGGGACCGGCAAGGTGGTGGCCACCGACACGGTGTATCCGCACGCACCGGCACGCAAGTGGGACGAAGCCCTGGCCACGCTTGAACGGCTGGCGTGGAAGCACGCCGTCGAACTCGTGGCGATCGGCAACGGCACGGCGTCCCGCGAGACGGACAAGCTTGCTGCCGAACTCCTCAAGAGACTGTCCGCCACAGTGGCCGGGGCTTCCGGAGCGGGTTCGGGGCCGCGGCCCGGTTCGGGCGCTGCAACGGGTTCCGGCGCTGCGACGGGTTCGGGTCCCGCGACGGGTTCGGGCGCTGCGACCGGTGCAGTACCGAAGCCGCAGAAGCTGGTGGTGTCCGAGGCAGGGGCGTCGGTGTATTCGGCGTCAGCTCTCGCGGCGGCCGAACTGCCGGGCATGGACGTGTCCCTCCGCGGGGCGGTCTCGATTGCGCGCCGGCTGCAGGACCCGCTGGCTGAACTGGTGAAGATCGATCCTAAATCGATCGGCGTCGGGCAGTACCAGCACGACGTCACGGCCGCCAAACTGGACCGCAGCCTGGATGCCGTGGTGGAGGACTGCGTGAACGCGGTGGGCGTGGACGTGAATACCGCGTCGCCCGCGCTGTTGAGCCGGGTGGCGGGCGTCGGCCCGTTGCTGAGCGAGAACATCGTGGCCTACCGGAACGAGCATGGCCCGTTCGCTAAGCGCAGCGAGCTGAAGAAGGTTCCGCGGCTCGGGGCGAAGGCGTTCGAGCAGTGCGCCGGGTTCCTCCGGATCACCGGCGGAGCGGAGCCGCTGGATGCGTCCAGTGTTCACCCCGAGGCATACCCTGTGGCCCGGAAGATTATGGCGGCTGCCGGGGGTGCCGCATCCGGCAGGACTGGGGCACCAGCCAATGCTGGGCCAGCCGGGGCCGGTGCCCTGGGCCTCAGTGAGATCAATCCGCAGGAGTTCGTGGACGGCACATTCGGGCTGCCGACGGTCCGGGACATCATTGCCGAGCTGGACAAGCCGGGCCGCGATCCGCGTCCGGCGTTCAAGGCTGCCGCGTTCTCGGAGGGCATCGAGAAGATCTCGGACCTCAAGCCGGGCATGGTGCTCGAGGGAACGGTCACCAATGTTGCGGCATTCGGCGCGTTCGTGGACGTGGGAGTGCATCAGGACGGGCTGGTGCATGTTTCTGCTCTGGCCAACCGGTTCGTGTCCGACCCGCGGGAAGTGGTGAAATCGGGCCAGGTGGTGCGAGTGAAGGTGCTCGAAGCCGACCCGGAACGGAAGCGGATTTCGTTGACCTTGAGGCTCGACGACGAAGCGGCACCTTCCGGTGGTCGCGGTCCCGCAGGCCGAGGCACGGGTGGCTCGGACGATTCTGCTCGTCGGGATGCGATGGAGCGCGGCTCGAATCAGCGAGGTGCCCGGAGTGCCCAGGGCGGGCAGGGCAGGCAAGGCGGACAAGGCAACCAGAGCGAGGGTGGTGCGCGCGACGCAGCGCGGCGTGCCACGTCAGGCGAACGCAAAGGCACTTCCGGCACAGCCAAGACCGGCACAGCTAAGCCAGGCACAGCAAAGCCCGGCACGGCGAAGCCCGCCACAGCGAAGCCGGCGCCCGCTAATACCGCGATGGCAGAAGCGCTCAGGAGGGCCGGGCTCGGAAAATAGTGCCAGAACCAGGAGTCTCGGCGCGGCGCCACCAGCCGGGAGACAACGCGTTGGGCGGCCAGGAAGGGGAGTCCGGGATTAGAGCCTGGTCCGTGTCGTGGGCGCGGTGTCCCCGGTAGCGCGGAAGCGGATGCCTACAGTAGCTGCATGAGTTTCACGAGGCCGGATCCGTTTACCACCCGTCCCACCCTCCAGGGCACCTTCGGGATGGCGGCGTCGACGCACTGGCTGGCCACGGCCACGGCACAGTCGGTGCTCGAACGGGGAGGCAACGCCTTCGATGCCGCCACGGCGGCAGCCTTTGTGCTGCACGTGGTGGAACCCCACCTCAACGGCCCCGGCGGTGATATGGCCGGTGTGTTCAGCACGGCCGAGAACCCGGGCAGGCCCGTGGTGTTGATGGGGCAGGGCCCGGCGCCGGCAGGAGCCACCGTGCAGCATTACGTGGGCGAAGGACTGGAACTCGTGCCGGGCTCCGGTGCGCTGGCCGCAGCGGTTCCTGGCGCCGTCGACGCGTGGCTCTTGCTCCTGCGGGACCATGGGACGTGGGAACTGGCGGAGGTGCTGGACTTCGCGATCGCGTACGCGCGTGACGGGCACCCTGTCCTGGCCCGGGTTGGCGCCACCATCTCCGCCGTGTCGGAGCTGTTCCGCCGCCACTGGCCAACGTCCGCTGACCTGTGGATGCCGGAGGGGCGGATCCCGGAAGAGGGCCAGCTGATCCGGAATCCCGCCCATGCCCGCACCTTGCAGAAGCTGGTTCAGGCCGGAGCAGGCATTGGCGAGGCCGTCGGTGAAGCCGATGCCCACACCCGCGAGGCGCGGATCGATGCTGCCCGGCGCGAATGGAGCGAGGGTTTCGTTGCCCGGATTATCGCCAAGGCTGTGCAGACACCGCACCGCCACTCATCGGGCACCGATCACAGCGGCGTCCTGACCATGGCCGACATGGCCGGATTCCGCGCGAGCTACGAAGAGGCCACCGCTCTTGAATTCCGCGGCCACACGATCGCCAAGACCGGGGCCTGGGGTCAGGGCCCGGCGCTGCTGCAGACCCTGGCAATCCTTGAGGGATTGGACGACGAGTACCTCGATCCGTGCACCGAACTCGGGGCCCACACAATTCTTGAGGCCCAGAAGCTGGCGCTCGCCGACCGGGAGGCGTACTACGGCGATGCCGACGTGCCGTTGGACTACCTGCTCTCTGCTGAATACGCTGCTCGGCGCCGGGAACTGATCACCGAGAACGCCTCCCACGAATTCCGGCCGGGCCAGGTTCCGGGCCGGGAGCCGTACATCCCGGCGCTGCGTACTGAGTACGCGCCGCCGTCGCAGGGCAATGACGACGGCGGTTCTCGCCCCAACCGCGGTGCTGCCGCCTTCGGTGCCGCTGCCGGAGCCGGCGAGCCGACGGTTACTCCAACTGGGGAAACGCGCGGCGATACATGCCACATCGACGTCGTGGACCGCTGGGGGAACATGGTCTCCGCCACTCCGTCAGGCGGCTGGCTGCAGTCTTCGCCGGCAATTCCAGAACTTGGCTTTTGCCTGGGGACGCGGCTGCAGATGACGTGGCTTGAACCCGGAACGCCGTCCACGCTGACTCCGGGCAAACGGCCGCGCACCACCCTTACGCCAACCCTGGTGCTGCGTGACGGCGTTGCGGTCACAGCGCTGGGTTCGCCAGGCGGAGACCAGCAGGACCAGTGGCAGCTCCTGTATCTGCTGAGGACTATAGTCGGCGGCTACTCGCCGCAGCAGGCGATCGACGCGCCGGCGTTCCATACGACGTCGATGCCCGGTTCATTCTGGCCCCGCACGTGGGTACCAGGCGGAGCCGTCGTCGAGGACCGGCTCGGCGGCGAGCTAATAGCGGGACTTGAGCGAAGGGGGCACCGGATCACCCGCGCCGGTGACTGGACACTGGGACGGCTGTCCGCCGTCGAACGCGATCCGGCGACCGGGGTCCTGCGGGCCGCCGCCAATCCGCGCGGTGCGCAGGGTTACGCGGCGGGGCGGTAAGGCCCCGGAGCGCGCGGCAGGTCAGCCTTTGAACCTTGACCATGCCGTTTGCCTGCACTCCGGACGCTGCTGCCGGGGAGGGTGTTCCCATAGACAAGTCTGGGAGCTACGGCTTCGCCCATGAAGCCGCGTGCAATCCTAGCTACGGCCTTGCTGATGGTCGTTGTCGTCGTTGCGATAATCGTTGCTTGGATTCTTTGGCGTCCCGGCGTGACTGCATTGATGCTCATCCAAGCGTCGTCAGTGATGGTCGCTTAGCTTTGTTTTCTGCTGGACTTCGACGGGATCAGCGGCCCTGGGATGGGTTCGTATCGTCAGTGGTAGCGGGGGAAGCCCGTCGGGCAGTTGGTCGGAGGGGCTGCGAGACTTCAATCCTCGCTGGTGTGGCGGGGTTTCCGGCCTGCGGGCTTTCTGCAAGGGTAGGAAGATGACTTACTTCCTGGAGTACACCGTTCCCGCTGGCCCGGATAACGCCGAATTTGAGTTCCCGCACGACGAAATACAGACCGGGACCACCATCCCGCTCCCGGAGACGGACGCTGAAATAGTGCACACTCCCGAACTCCCGGCGCGGACCGGAATCATCGGCGCAACCGTCCCGGAAGCCAAGTTGGAAGCCGAGCAGCTCATCAACCACAGCCGGGCCACCGAGGCATCACTCTTCGAGGATCCTTCCAACTCGCTTCAGGCGGGAATCGGTACGCTTGTTGCCACCTTCGTGGAAGGCCGTGGATGGCAGGACTCCTAATCCGCTTTGAAATCCTGTCCGCACAGGCTCGCCGCCGTCATGCCAAAGGCCTCGGAAGCCCGAACCTAGTGCCGACACCTGGGGAGAATAAGACAGACTCGGGTGTTCCCGAAACGGTTATGCCGGCGGCCGCAACGAGTTGGTCGTCCAGCACGGTGAGCTTGGCCCGGTGTAGCGGCCAGGGGGTATGGGTGTTGGGCACATAAATGGTGCGTCCGAGTAAGCGCGTGTGAAGCCCGAAACGCGCAGTCAGATGGATGGCCAGCGGATCGGCTGTTTGATTGCTCAGGTCAGGGGTGACTGCAAAGTCGGTCTCGGCACCGTGCCGGAATCTGCGGACTGAATATCCAATGGCGGGGTCTGGCCCTAGTCCCGGCTTGACGTGGGCGTGCGACCACACGTACGGAATCCCGACTGCTCGCGCAGCTAACAGCACGGCGAAGCGTGATGCATCCAAACTCAGGAAGACAACTCCCCGCCTTCCGCCTGGTTCGCACGAGTACAGCCGGACGTTGACCTCGGTGAAATCTCCGAAGTACGGCACCGCCGGGCCGCGTCCGAGGCTCGCGCCCTGCATCCGGAACGCGACAAGACCCACCCACGATGAACCGTCGAAGACATCCGGGAGCACCCCAGGGGGCATCTTCGCGGCGGCCGCTGCCTCGGGGAGCCGCCAGTGCTGCCCGCCTTCCCTTGTCGCCGCGGTGCGGCTCTGATGGACCCGACCCTGTTGCCGTCATGCGCCGAGCCTAACCGCGGCGGACAAGGTGAGGAAGGTGTCTGTCATTTGGCGACGAAGCGGAAACCACGGAGATGGACCACCGGGGTCATTCTCGAGGCCCGGCAGCAAAGACGCCGCAACGCCGGGGCTCCGGGGCGACCCGCGGTGGCCGATACCCGCGCCCTGGTGTTCAGTCGATCAGCGTCTGTCAGGCCAAACAGGTGCTTCGTGGGCTGACCGCATCGACGGGATGGCCACGCTGCAAGACAGTCCTTCCCCGGGATCCCACGCCGGACCAGCGCTGACGCAGGTCAACGCGTGACCATCCAACTGTGCGACTGTGCGCGGCGATCGCCTGCGCGCCCTGATATCGTCCGCCGGGATCGCTGCCCGTACGACCCGAGCCGGAGTGTCGTGTCCGGGGCCTGCCTGCGAGGTCATCGCGGGTGGGTGGTCGTTTTATGTTCGGTGGTGGTGGTTGCGTCGGGGTTTTTGGGTGGGGTCGATGTGGGGTGGGGGGATGAACCAGGGGATGCCGGTGGTGATGTGGATTTGCCATTGTTCTTTGTGGATGAGGTGGTGGTGGTGGGTGCAGAGGAGGACG